>NZ_CP050296.1:6212995-6515352 GCF_014189455.1 Mesorhizobium huakuii | reverse complement strand
AAATCGAATTAGGAATCGTCCCAAATGAGTTCAAGAGCAACTCGAAATTTTTTGGCGTCCACCCTTGGCATCAACGGAAAGCGCACTCTGTGCTCTAGCAACCGACATCTTGAACGTTCGACATGCGCTGGCTCGTTCCCAGCTACTCCAGACCAATTGCCCGTTGGCTTCGGCCGGCGGGCTTTTCGCGTCTCATGGAACCGCAAAATCATTCGCAAGTTCACAGGCATGCAGCGTCCCTTCCCTGGGTAGCGCTGTTGACCGAGACCTAAGCATCGGTCGGCCCGCCGCTGCCGTGAATGGAGCGGCGGGCCACTTATTTCCTAACAGGGAACTTGATGATCGTCGCCCCGGGCAGCCCGTGTCCTGGCTCTTCGTGCCAAAACACCTGGCGCATTATCAGGTCGCCCCTGCAGGTGGAACCTTTGCGGGCACGAAACCTTCTCCCTATGACATCAGGGAGGAAGACCAATGGCAAATCTTGGAAGAATGGCTGTCGCTATGCTCGGCATTCTGGCTTACCAAAATCGTGAGAAGATCGGAGATTTGATCCGCGGTGCGGGAAATACCGATCCGAACAACCCTCAAGGCGGGCTCTTGGATCAGGTATCCAAGAATGTCTCCGGGACGGGGTTTGGGGACATCCTCGACCGCTTCAGAAATGCGGGAGCAGGGTCGAAGGTGGATTCGTGGGTCAGCAGCGGCCCGAACCAGCCGATCGAACCGAAGGATGTCGAAACGGCCATAGACGAGGACACACTCACCTCGCTTTCGATGCAAACTGGCCTGTCTCGCGATGAACTGATTGCCAGGATTACGAAAGACTTGCCCGAGGCGGTCGATAAGCTGACGCCACGCGGCGAACTGCCTGCGGCGAGCGATGAGATCACACTCCTCGATCAGGTCCCGCCACATCCCACCGCACGAACCTAAACCTTCGCCCTGCGACGGAACATTTCTATCGGGGCAGCATTCAAGGTCGGTCAGCCAACGGAGGCTTTCCATGACCCAAAGGCGGATCGATAAGGAACGAATCGAGCGTGCAGATCGCGAGGCGAAGCTGGCAATCGAGGCGGAGCGCGTAGCCAGAAGTGCGAAGACTGAGCGACTACGAGCACAACGCCTGCTGGCGGCACCACCCGTCGATAAGCCGGCTCCCGTCAAGCGTCGTCGAGCAGCCCCGAAGAAGCCAGCCCGAAAGATTATCGAGGTTGAGTAAGGCGGAACTTAAACCTGCGGGCGAGCTTATCGCGACATGAGCTCGCGCGGAATCAACTTCCTCGACCAATGGATCGCCAACAACGTCCCCGAGACGACGAACGCAGATGCCATCTCGGTAGACGAACTTACGCACAAGCTCATCGCCGACGCCAAGGCACTCGGCATTAAGCGGGGCGAGATCGATGAGGAGGTCGACAGCCTCTACCGCACGAATACTTCGCCGCCGGCAAATAGCACTGTCGGTGGCCCATAATCACCCAACGCCGGATCGGCGTCACGGCACCAAGCTATGACGCCGACATGTTGCCCAGCAAGCGCCATAGCGGTGCGGATGGCGCGCTCTTCGCTCTGCTGATCAGTCGGACCATACGCCGTGAACAACTCGCCATCTTCGTCGCGGTCGAACGCCACGACGACGATCAGCTTCGGTTTCTTCTGGCCGGGAAGGACGTGATCCGACATTCAGTGCGTCTTACCGGAGCGCAGCTCCAGTTCGATCTTGTTGAGCGCCTTGGTCAGAACTTCGACCGCCTGCAAATTGATGGCGAAGTCGAAGTTACCTTCTGCCGTCTCGAATATCAGAACTCCCACCTTGGTCTCGTCGTCAATCAACATGCCCATCCCAATGCCGGTCGGCATGTACGGTGGTCTATCTGGCATGGTCTTCCTCCTTCAAAGGCGCCGATCGCCATGCTCGCGGTGTTCGAAGCAATACCAATGCGATGGCTTTCTCGGCCGGGCAAAACCAAACGGTGCGCGCTTGGCGCATCCAGAAACTCACAGACATGATTTTCGATCCTGGCGCGCTCGTGTGGAAATGCTGTCATGCCTTCGGCAAGCTTGATCGGTTCGTCGCTCATAGCAGCTTGATCGGCTCAATGAGCCCGGCATGATCGTTGGGCTGCTTGTTGATGGCGGCGGCGTTGACGTCACGGCCAACGCGGTAGAACTGCAACTGCCCGTCGACGTCGTGGCTGAGGATGTCCTTCAGGCCGCTACCAGGCGTCTTGGGGTCAAGCCAGGCGTCATAGTAGGCCGGGTCTAGGATGAGGGGCTGGCGATCATGGACTTGGTTGACCGGCGCCGCCGACGGTTCTGTGATTATCGTGCAACTGGTGATTTCGAGATTCGAATTGTGGGCCCATAGGCCTGCGAACGAGAATGGCGCGTGATCGGGTTGGAAGATGAACCACGGATCCTTCTTGCCGTCGGCGGGCGATATCGTCCATTCGTAATAGCCGTCGGCCGGGATCAGGCAACGCTTTGATTTGAAGGCGTCACGGTATGCCGGCGTTGTGTCGACGCTTTCGATACGAGCGTTGAACATCTGTCCCTTTGGCATTTCCTTCGCCCAGAACGGTACCAGCCACCATCTACCAGTGCGCAGCTTGTGGTTGCCATCTTCCCCAGCCGTTATGAACGGGACTTCATCAGTAGGAGCGATGTTGTAGCGAGGGGCGTCGTTGCGCCCGATTTCGGCCGGCGCCGTCAACCGGTAGAGCCGGTGGATCTCCGACCAGGACAGATATCTGGTGTAGCGACCACACATAGCGTTGCCCCTAGTCGTGTTTCGGCATCAGTGGCGCACGCGGCCAGCGTTCTTGCTCTCCCGGATATAGATGTCGATCTGGTGGCGTATGGCCTCCGAAAGCGACAAAGCGAGATCGAGGTCTTCCGGATAGTTCGCCAAAGTCCATATGGCCGTCAGTTCGGCAATGGCCTGCTTTTGACTGACATCGGTGAGGCCGCGCATTTGCTTCGCCATCTTGTTGACGGCTCGATGAATGACGGGCCGCTCGCGCTTTACGATGGCATAGAGTTCGGGCTGTTCGCATTCGGTAGCAATGATCGGTTTCATTGTTGTGTCTCCAATTTGCCAACAGTGAACAAAATGAGAACACGAGAGTCAATACCCCTTGACCTGACAGGAATATGTTCCTCATTTCAAGGTATGCCAGAGCAACCAGAAAAGTGGCCGAAGGGCGCACCTTGGACGTTGATGCATGCCCACAATGCAGGGCAGGTGGCGCGTATCCGGTGCGGCCATTGCAACATTAAGCGCTTCTATAAGCCGCTGGAATTGCGGGAAGTGATCGGCAACGTCACCGCCGATCAGCTAAGGACAAAGGTCCGCTGCGAAAAATGCAAGCGCAAAGAATCGATGAGCGCTGAGTTATTTCATCCGGTCGGCCAAGAGCTTGAAACGATCCGGTTCCGGCGCCTGGTTGAGATCCGATGGGAAAAGCGCGTGATCTGGAAGGATGAGTGAAGGATAGCTGCCTAGCGGCCCTTAACCTTGCCGACCAGATGGATCACCGGCCTTGACGGGCTGGCCTCTTTGAGAAGTTTCAGAGCTTCCTCGCGGGTAAGACCGCACCTGCGGGCATAAAAGTCAGCTTCGGCCACGCGTTCGCGGTCGATTGGCTCTTCGCGGCGCTGCTTTGCTTTCTTGCCCCCGGCACGAAAACACCGGGTCGGCAGCGAACGTTCCTCAGGGTGAAAAATATATCCGGCTGCCTTGCTCATTGCTCACTTAGCGTCACACCATTGGGTAAATTCCACGCCACCGGCAATCAGGGCCGCCTGGATGGACTGGAGATTTCTAGCCTGCACGTTGGGCACGTCATCGACACGCTCGGCACGCTGGATTGCTGGATAGGAGGGCGCTCGGTATCAAGCGCGGCGAAATCGATGAAGAGGTTAACAGCCTATCCTCGACGCGATTGTGCATTATGATCCGGGTCTAACGGAATGAGCGCTCGCGCCCTGAGTTTCTCGACGATCGGCTGGACAGGCTGGCCAAAAGGGCTATTGAAGGCGCATCTGCCTCGCGCCTGTCATTAGGTCCGCAAGCGCATCTCTGAGTTCCGCAGCGGCATGGTCGGCCATCGCCGGATCATCCGCGACGACAGAGGTTATCCTGTCCACATTTTCCAGCAAGCGTTGTTCGAAACCTTCGACGACAGGCTCCGGCGTATCAGAACTTACCAATACAAGATTGTAGATTTCCATGAGCATGTATTCGATCGCCACGAGGCGCATCTCTTGCTTTACCGTGTCGTCGGTTGTCATTTTCTGCATCCTCCCTCTTGCATGCCTCGATCCAGTCGAGGAATATAATCCCACGTTGCGGCGAAACCCTCAAAAACGGAGATCGCCAAATGGCCAGATCAAAACTTTCCAAACAGTTATCGCAGGCTGAGATCGAGCGTTTCCTGGTGGCAGCGGAAGCACAAGAGCATTGTGAAGCCGCTCATATCGCACCATTGCGACCATTACCGCTCTACGCGGATCTGCATGAGGCGCTGTTGAAGGCCGTATGAGAAATCACCGGAAAGGAAGTGGAGTTCATCCGGTGGTTTGGAGGGGGCTCGGCCTAGTGATCTAGCGGGCTACAATCCAGTCGATAATGTCCGGATCAATTTCATCAAGCTCGGTGAGTTCGAGCGCGAGAAGTCTCGCATACTGGCGGCGCTCACCTTCGGAAATGCGCCTTTCCACAATGGACTTTCTGAAGGCGCTGCGAATGATGTCGCAGTCTAAAGACGTCATCCTTTTGTCTGAATGGTCGTCTGCCATTTCGATCTCCCGCGTATTGGCGGGAGCACCTGAGTTGGCTTCCAAGCGCCCGTTTGCCGGATAAGGCGGGCGACAGGAGATTTGTACGCTTCCGACAATTGGTTAGCGAGTCAAATTAGTGCCGGCCTGTCAGGAACAACACAGGACCGGTGCGGCCGCCTACGGCTGGGGTAGTGCCTACAGGCGGCACAATGGCTAGGGCCTTCGATGCGGCCCGGCAGCCGTCGTTGGGGTGTTGTATTGACTGGCCGCCGGGCCTGGCCGACTCATCCGCGGCGAGCCGACCGGCGCGACCGTAATATTAGCAGGTCTGCAACATAACCCTGCGTGGGCGTTTTCCCCCGGTATCGTCCCATTTTGGGACGGCGTTCTGGCATTGCTCTTGCGTCAGATAGTGTGCCGGCTAATCCCGGCCCTGATCGCGTACCTGATCAGGTAGTAGGCTCGCCGGGCTTGAGGTGGTTGGGGTCTTCGCCCGGCGGGTTTCCATTCTCAGTGGCGAGAGCGGCCCGGCAACCCTGCGCAGCTTTGATCACGGCCTTGCGGCTGTTTCCGTGTTTTAGGATCAACTCCCAGACCAGGTCGGCAGGCAAACCGTTCTCCGAAGCGAAACATTCGACCTGATGGTCGTGAATAGCATCATGCCAAGGCTTAAAGCCGCCCATTTGGGCCTCCGCTCTAGGCGCCGCATGGCAAGTATATGCGGTGCCGCTAATATAAGCGAAACGTGCGAACGAAGGACGCTACGACCCTGGCCTATCCGATCGGCAAATGCGGCCCGGCACCTATAGATTGGGATGTGAATAGGACGCCGGGCCTAACCGGCGGGCTATTTGTGAGCGGTAGCGACGTCGGCTGGGCAATACATACGTTCATGCTAATATAGGCGCAGCGTACGAACGAAGGACACGACGGCCGTTGATGACCGACAAGCCTGCAACGACCTACGTTGTCAGCGTATTCGAGAAGCCGCACTGGCGGACCGTGCTTACCACCAAGGACAAGCAGAAGGCGTTGGATTTGGCCAAGGAGATCGGCGACAAGGTGCGGGTGGAGGAAATCACTCCGAAGCCGAAGAAGCGCTGAAAAGGGAACTTGCAGCCCTACTTCTCGGCAGCATCTCGATGAGCGGACGGTATTTTGCCAGGCTTAGGGTTTTGGTCGTCCGGCACGCCATTGAACGCCGAGTTGCGGCTTTCCCCTGCCGTACGTTCCACTTGCGTCGCTGGCAGCTCGAAGAACAACTCAAAAATAGACCATCCGACGGCCATCACAAAAAGGGTGGCCGCGAAGATTGTAAGAATGCCCCACCGTGGGCGTTTCTCCTCTGGAACATCGGGCGTTATCGAAATCCACACTGTGCGCCTGCTGCAAACCAATCGGATGCCCTCTTAACCCAGCGTGGGTCGAAATGTTCCAGGGCGACGAGGCGAACATGCGCTTTCTTTTCGGAACCATTTGCCCTGATTTCCCTTCATGCCGCATATGTGATGGGAGGTAGCTGTGGTAAGGCGGCGCATCGACAAAGACCGGATCGAGCGGGCAGATCGAGAATCGAAGCTGGCGATCGAGGCGGAGCGAGCGGCAAGAGACGCCAAGACAGCGCGCCTGCGCGAGGCGCGACTTTCAGGCGAAGCATTCGTCCAGAACGCGATTCTGGTCAAAGGTGATCGAGCACGCGTAAAGAAGAAGTTCTAAAAATCATACTAGGCAGGCGCTATCCATTGGTACGTTTCAGACATTGAACTTTTGCGCGGGTGGCGAATTTGGTTCTATGGCGGAGGAACCGAAACCATTCGATCCGAGAGCCGAGTTTGTGCGCAATGTGGCACGCGAGACCGGCATTACCGAGGAGCAGGTTAGGTACCTGATCGCGATGCTCGGCTACGATCATTCCTCCATCGTGCGGGAAGCCCGGATATTGAAGAAGGGTGAGGCATGAGCACGGGCGGCGTAGACTTCCTCGACAAATGGCTTGCCAACGAGGGCCCCGAGACGACGAAGGCAGATGTCATCTCGATCGATGAGTTGACGCACCAGTTGATTGCCGATGCCAATGCCATTGGGATCAAGCGCGGCGAAATCGACGAAGAGGTCGACCAAATGGCCAGAACCAAACCTTACAAGCAGATGTCGCAGGCTGACATCGAGACGTTCCTGGTGGCAGCCGAAGCGCTGCACAAGAGCATCGTGAGCCGCTCATATCACCTACATGCGATGACTACCGGGCAACGCGTGCCCCGTATGAGGCGCTGTTGAAAGCCGTTCGGGAGTAACCGGGAACGAAGTCCCGTTCATCCAGTGGTACACCACAGGACCGGTACTGCCGCCCGCGGCTTGACGGAACATTAGCTATCTCTAAAGGTTGTTGCGTGCGGCAGGTTGGTGCGCTCCATCTCCTGCCGAAGATCGGAACTCCGATCGGGCCCGCGCTCTTCTCCGCCAGAGGGGTGCGGGCTTTAGAGCGACAGGATGATGGAGATGGCGGACAGGGCTGCATCAGTCAACCGCCCGGCTTTAACCGGCAACAGGCCCGGCTCTCTCTTGTCGAGCAGCCGAGCCCCGAGCCCAAGTCGGCCCAATCAGTAGCCGCCGTTATCCATGACGACGTGATGATGACGGTGGTGCTTCCTGGTCACGATGACGACATCCGGGCGGTGATGATGCCGGCGGCCGTGATCGTAGAAGGCCTCTTGGCCGTGACGGCGGTGATGAAGGCGCCCCCCATCCCGATTGATGATAACCTCTCCGTTGTTCCAATGATGGTGGCGGTGATGACGATGCTGGTTCGTGGTCAGAACGATCGCATCGGCCGAGGCAATCGAAGGCACGGCGATGCAAATCGCCAGTGCGGCGAGGATGATTTTCATTTGATTCTCCTGAGTGTTACCCTTCGGGGGGTCAACTCGGCATCCAGCAATTTGTTCCCGCACACGGCGCGTCGGTCGTTTAGGGCCACACTAGCCGTGCTGTTGGCCTTTGCCCTCCAGCACATCATCAACGATATCTGCACGGATCTGCATACCAACTTTCCTGGCCGGTATTGGCCATCGCTGCCTTGAACCATGAGCGAAGCTATCTGGTCTTTTCCTTGCGGACATTATACAGTTCGTGAGTTTCCCTGATGATCTTGGCGGCTTCGTCTCTAGTGATGCCGACCCTGCGGGCATAGTATACGGCTTCCGCTCCAAGCCCGCCCTCTAACGGCGCATAAATCGCCTGCTTGGTCTTCTCCTTCACCTTCATTCCCATAGCGAATTATCGCACATTGCGGGACTTGACTGAAAGGCCGATCCTGATCGGAAGAAGATTGACACTGACATTGCCCCTTAGTGCTGAGAAATCCCACTCCGGCCTAAAAACGGAGCGTGATGACGTCGCCGAATTGGGTCTGCTTATCGACGCCATGCATGAAATTCGGGACGCGCCGCAGTGAAGCTTCAAATTTCCAACTGACCCACTAACCAAGCGATAGGTCACGTGCCGGTAGCACCCGTCACCTATCCTCCGGCATAGCGCAGCTTGGCGCGGCGCTGGGGGCCTCTAGTCGGCTTCTGAAGATAGCGCCCGAAGATCTTTAGCTTCTCTTCATAGCCAATACGCACCCTATCCTTGCAGCCTTCGCAATTGAAGACCCCGATCGTTCGGAGCCAAGACCCTGGCTTCACGATAGGATGCGAACAGACCGGGCATGAAAATTCGACCATAACGTCGCGCAGTTCATCGGACAAAGGCATTTCGTCATTGCTCCTCAATCCGATGCCCGCCACCTCCGGTGAGTTGGCGGGCATCGATCTGACCGGCGATGAAGAAGGGCACTTACTCGGCGATCGATGTCCTAACCACGCACGGTCATTCGGGTTGCAGGCCTCAGACCTTTGCGCACAACAGCCCGACCAAAGTCGTAAGACGAGGAGCTTTCAGCGGATGGATTGGCCGGCGACGACCGCGCGAGAAGCGTCGGAGCGGTAGCAGAGCGGCCAGCCGGAAACGCGCGGTGGTGACGCCGTCCAGGCACGAGCGAAAGGCCATGATCAGCGAAGTGGAGAAGCGGGCACCCTGAACTGACGCCCCTCTCGGCATGATCGGAATTCTGCCCCCTGCTATAATTTTTTGTAAGGTTTGCGTCATGTGATCGGATGAAGATCGATCGGGACGAGTGAAATCTATTGGCAAGCCCAGAATGGAGGTTGTTGTGATGGGCGGTTCTCGAGGTGATGTGTTGACCGAGCGGTCATTCGAGGGGAGCGCTTATAGCGATTACCGATCGAGCCATCAGACCCAAGGCTACGGCACCGATTACACCAAAACCTTCTGTTCCGGCTACTATGCTGCCTTGTGGTTGCGTATCGAACGCCCCCTTGTGGAAGGCATTCTCAGGCCTCTTGGCGGGCCGGATCGCAGCTGCCTCGACTTCGCGTGCGGCACGGGGCGCGTCACAACTGTTGCAGGCCCATTGTTCGGTGAGGTCGTTGGCGTCGACGTCTCTCAATCCATGCTTGCTTGCGCGCGGGTTCCGAGCAACGTCAAACTGGTGAAAGCCGATCTGACGGTTGCCCCCCTTTTCAGAAGATTCGACGTGGTTACAGCTTTTCGATTCTTCTTGAACGCTGAAGACACTCTTAGGCGGGACGCACTGTCGGCCATTCATGAGCATTTGAACGACGGTGGGTTGCTGGTTTCGAACATCCACATGAACGCAACCTCGCCAATGGGGCTTGTCTGCCGCTTTCTCAACCGAATTCGGGGGCGCGTCGTGCGCAGTACGTTGAGCATCCACGCATATCGCCAGATGCTCGTTTCCAACGGGTTTGTCGTCGAACGGGTCATCGGCTATGGGTTTTTGCCGCGGCCCGGGTGGCTGCTGCCAAGGCTTTGCGAAATGTTGGTCGGGCCTGTTGACACGATATGCTGGCGAGCTGGTATCCCGGCACGCTTTGCTCAGAATTTCTTAGTGGTCGCCAGAAAGCGATAGTCGCAAATCCGAGCTTGCCTTCATGCGGCGGCAACGATCGTCACCGCACGTGCCGACCAGCCCTTCGCATCTGTTGATGATCTCTGGCGTCACACCGGTGTTGCTGCTGCCTCCCTGGTCGAGCTCGCCCAGGCCCACGCGTTTGAACCCTCATTGTCGCTGGCGAGGCCTGAGGCTTTGTGGGCGATCAAGGCTCTGCGCGACGAGCCGCTGCCGCTGTTTGCGGCCGCCTCAACTCGCGAGCAACAACGGTGCCGGAGGTACAGGAGCCGAGCGTCACTTTACGGGCCATGACATCAGGCGGCGAGGTCGTTGAAGACTACGGGCATGTCGGGCTGACCTGCGCGATATCCTGTGTCCTTCCTGCGGAGCGACCGCGAGGCCTTGCAGCCTTACGTGCCATTCACTTGTCCTATCCCGAAGAGGCGCGTGATCGAATGAGATCACGCGCCCTCAGATCTCAGTATCCGTCCGGGCACCGTGCAACGTAAACCCGGCCATGCCGATCGCGATATCTGCACTGACCGGCTTCGCTGGCGTGCCCGATGACCGCCCCGGCTATTGCTCCGACCGCCCCGCCAACAACCGCTCCTTGCACCGGGTCGCCGGCCACGGCTGCGCCAATAGCTGCGCCGCCCAAGCCGCCGACGGCAGCACCTTGTTCTGTGCGGGAGCATGCGGCGAGCGGAATGAGTATACTCAAAATGAGCAGCGTCTTCTTCATTGGTTCTCTCCTGAGGCCATTATTAGCCGAAGCTTAAATGCGCCACGGAGTCTTTCGATCCATCGACCCGGCCAAGAACCAACACATTTGCACCCGCTCCTTGCTAGTCGGGGCGCGCAGCCCCTGGAATTGAATTGATCTGTGCTAATCAAGCAGGCGCCATCCGTCTGGGCCATGCCGAAAGGAATATCTCGCCGAGGTTTCGAAGCCGCCCCGAGGCGACCGCCAGCCTCGACATTCCACGGATATTTCCGGACCATCGACGCAAATGATGTTGAACGAATTTGCGGCCTGGCGGAGTCGCGATGAGACCGCTGTTCCCGCCTGAACAAGCAATGCCGCATACCCGTCGATAAGGTACCGCCTGGCGCTGGAACCGGCGCGATGAAGATGCTGATGACCAGACAGGATCATGTCTACGCCACTGCGCGAGAAGGCATCCATTGCAAGGCTGGCCCGCCCGACGACACCATCATCGCTTTCGAAATCCAGTCCTTCGAACGGGTGATGCGTTACCACTATGCGGATGATTTTATCGGATAAGCGCGCGAATATTTCCTCTGCCGCCTCGAGCTGGCGGACATTGATCCGGCCGTCCTTGATCGTCAGGGATCGTGCAGTGTTGATACCGACAACAGCGATTTCGGCATCCGCGTAGAATGAATCCGTGTCCGCCTCGATATACCGCTTGTAGCGGGATAGAGGGGTAAAGGTACGGGCGAAGACATTCCACAGCGGTACATCATGGTTGCCGGGCACCACAATGCGAGGGGCAGGAAAGGAATCGAGGAACGCTCGCGCCTGCAGGAACTCAACTTTGCGAGCACGTTGCGTCAAATCCCCGGAAACGACGAGCAAATCGGGAACGATGTCGCGAACCTCAGCCGCGATGGCTGCCACGACCTGGCTATCTGTTTTTCCGAAATGCAAATCCGAGAGATGGACGAGGGTCTTCACGAAATTGCTCCGGCTACAGGGCTGGCCATTAATTCCCTTCCATTTTGGCAGATGACAGAACCTGCAAGGCTGCTGGGCGAACCCGAAAGTTCAGGGGCATGTCCATACTAATCGCCTCACCGTCCAGCGAGACCAGCATGGCGGCGCGATGCGACGTGATCTGGAGGGCCATTGTTCGATACGTCTCCACATCTCGAGTTGCGTCGATGAGACCAAGCGCGATCTTGAATGGGAGCAACGCCAGTCCGAACCATGACTGCTGTTTGACGACATAGACGCAGAGCTCATGTGAGGACAGGCTCTTGCGACGGCCAAGGTCGGCGATGTCGTAGAAATTGTTTCCGACAAACACGCAGGGCGTCAGCAGCCGTTTGCGGTTGCCTTGAGCGGCAACATGGACAGCCTGCCAGGACGCGGACCTCACTGTTCTTGCAAGAGCAGGACCGATGGCTGCAAGTTTTCCCAACCCGCGCCGCTCTTGCTCGGCGGAGCGTTTTGCAACAAAGAAGGGATAGATGCCAATCGACGAGTTGTTGAGGAAAACGCGACCGTTCACCTCGGCGACATCGACAGCAACACGATTGTTCGCCGCGATCGCATCCATCGCCGCATCAAGTTCGATCGGCAGACCAAGATCCTTGGCGAAGTGGTTCAGTGTGCCTAACGGCAGGACGCCCAGTGCTACCTTGGTCCCGGCGAGCGCCGACGCCGCGCTTCCAAGCGTACCATCGCCACCACCCACCACCAACACTCTTCGATCGCCCGATCTTGGGCGTTCAGCGACGAACCCCTGCGCCATCTCGCCAATCTGGTGCCCAGCCACTAACTTCACATCGGCATCTACGCCGCGTTTCGCGAACCCATCACGGACGAGCTTTTCGATATCGCCGCTGCGCGCGGCAGCGCCCGCGCTTTGGTTGATGAGCGCCAAAGTCCTCAAGGTTCGAGCTCCTGATTGACTCTGGTCGGCTGAAACCACGACGCGGCCGTCCAACACAAGATTGCCCAGCCAGAACCGATGCACCATCCCGCGAGCACATCCGTGGGATAATGGACCGCGAGATAGACACGGCTTACGCCAACAGCGACCGTCAGGAAGACGGCGAGCCCCATGAAATACACCTTGACGCGTGGGTCCGCGTTGGCACGAGCAAGCAGGGCACCCACTGTGAGGAAGGTGATCGCTGAAAGCATTGCGTGTCCGCTCGGGAAGCTCGCGGTGAACACTTGGGTGACGTGAGGAATATCGGGCCTGGGCCGATCAAAGCTCTTCTTGAGGATCGTGCTGAGCAGTTCGCCGCCGACCACCGAAACAGCCATCAAGATCGCGAGAGCCCGCTTATGGATAAGAAGGAGATAGCCGACCCCTGCCAGCAGCACGAATCCAAGAAACACCACGCTGCCGATGGATGTCACATCTCGGGCGGCTTCGTGAAGCCACGGCGGTCCAATCGGATTGGCCGGATCGGCTGCGCTACGCAAGGTCGAGAGGATGGCAAGATCGAACACGGTGGTGTCGCCGTCCAGGACTTCTTCAGTAAGCGCGCCGAACACGAGTATGAGGACTGCAACAACCAGCCCCGCCGCAAACGGCCAAGTCGCGCTGGGCCATGCCGTGCCGGACAGCGAACGACGGGCGCGACGCTCGAAGGATTCGCGCTCATTGGTTGGGGTTAATTCACGCAAGCGCACGACCTCGTTTCCGAGGCCACAACGGAATTGTGAGGACGAAGTTCCCGTGTCGTCCGTGCGCAATAGGCGACGAGATAGGCTCGAGATGCGTGCTCATGTTCCGCGGCAACTTGGTTGCAACTATTGCGCTTCTCGAGCGTCATGGGTGCAGGTGATCGTTCCGGAACTTTCTCGACGCCGTGCATTAGCTAGTTACGAAAACAGAACAGGTCGCATGAAACCGCCTTGGCAGGTTTGCAGAGACGCATCCGGACATCGATCTTAGGATTTCCGCAACCATGCATCACGTCGACTTCGCAAGAGAGGACGTCGATCTTGCCGTGCGGCATGGCGATGGCAACTGGGCGGGGCATGATGTTGTCCGCCTGTGCTCCGAGCAACTGTTCGCGGTATGCAGTCCCAAACTTCACCAGCGGATGCGCGAGCCGTCCGATGTGCTGAAATTTCCGTTGCTGCATCTTGATGACCGAAAGGACTGGTCGGAATGGCTCGAGGCCGCTGGCGTGGTCCATGCCGAACGCTCCCACGGACCGGTCTTGAACCGCGCCAGCATGGTCATAGACGCCGCTATCGACGGCCAGGGCGTCGCACTCGCCCGCACCACGCTTGCGGCTTGGGACCTCATCAACGGCCGCCTCGTAAGACCGTTCGCCACGGCTCTGCGATTGTCCAAGACCTACTGGATCGTCTGCCCCAAGGCGACGTCGATGCTCCCCAAAATCACGACATTCCGCGACTGGCTGTTGGCCGAGGCCGCCGATGATGTGCGCCGCCTCGACACGCTCGGTCCATAGGTCCAGCGTCTTTCAGATCGCGATGTCCCGTAGGGGGTATTCAAAGGCGGGGAGGGCGGTCCTGTGCCTGTGCCTTGTCTCCTATTCCGGCCCAGTCGACAATCTAGCTTCAAGCATTGTGCTGCGTCGCTGGCTACTCCGGGGTAGCCCTAGACCAACCGCTTTCGTGTGCACTATGTGTGCAATGAGAACTAAGATATAGCCGGGTGGCCTTCCGTTGCGGCGGAAAGTTCTGCTTCTCTTCTATTTTCGTTCCTGCGAAGGGGTAGCCGTGTGGCCTCTCGAAGCGTATTTTTGCCTGCGGATATCGCCAATGCATTGCGCCTGTGCTCCGGGATATCCGTGTTTAGAGTATGCCGCCTGGCAACGCTCCATGGATGTCGCTCGAAGCTGGTGATCCCGCCAATACGCATCCCAGTAACTAGTGGGATGGCTAATTCGATCGTCTTACCTGGTCTCCCAACGCAACTCGTGCAGTCGCCAATTTGCGGACATTAGAAATCTGCAAACGATTTCCGTACAAAAGGCGGCCTTCGGATTTACCACCTTGATGTCAACCCTATGCGATGCCGGAAAATGGTCGTCTCCCGAACAGAAGTTCGGCTATTCTCCGTTCATAGATAGCAAGGTTATCGGACGGTTTAGCGAGATCCAAACCAGACTCGTGAGTTCTTTGGCATTGTCAGCTTGCTGACAGGTTCTCCGATCCAGTGTGCGCCAACCAAACCCACGAAAGTTCACATCTAAGATGCCGTCATCAGCGGAATTGTCACCGTGCCGCCGACTTTGGTCATCACTCTTCCTGAAGCGGGAAATCCGTCACGGATGCCACGGCGCGCAGGCTTATAAGTTCGTTGTGATACCTTCACATCGTCGATGGGTATTGGCCCCAACAAAGCTTTGACAAGATCGCGGTTGGCTTGGAAATGCTCAAAACTGGATTGCTCGAGTGAATCCCAACTATGCCAGTTCTCAGAAAGCCATTCACTGGCTCGTCTTTCTGTTGGTCATCGGCCTTTATGGTCTGACCTACGTCGCCGATATCTTTCCGCGCGGCGACCCCGGTCGCGCCTTCGTCTGGTGGCTTCACATTTCATTTGGGCTGCTGCTTTTCACGCTGGTGGTCATTCGCATCGGCTTGCGGCTGGCGCTGGGAACGCCGGGGCTGCCGCTGGAAATGTCACAGCTTGAACGATGGATGGCCAAGATCGCGCATCTTCTGCTCTATGCGCTGCTTGTGGCCATACCCGTTCTCGGCATCCTGCTGACCTGGTACCGGGGCGATGCCTTGAGCTTCTTTGGCGTTTTCACCATCCCGGCTCCGGTTTCCGCGGACCGCGCCACGGCCGGTTTCATCAGGGAATTGCACAGCCTTTGCGCCAATCTGATCCTTATCCTTGCCGGTTTGCATGCGGCTGCCGCCCTTTGGCATCACTATGTCTGGAAGGACGATGTGCTCAAGCGAATGCTACCGGGGACAAGTGGCCCCTGACCGCGGTTCGGTCTAGACAGGCCAATGCATGCAGGGTGGTGCCGCTTGCAGTGTCTAGACTCAAGGCACGTGGTCCATGGATGAAAGCGATGCTGAAATGCCTGGCGGTGCTTGGTCTGTGCGGGCTCATTCTCGCCGGCCCTTCCGCCGCGCGCGCGGACGTCGATGATGACGGTGACCATGACCGGGCGCGTGACCTTTATGAACGTGGCGAAATCAAAGGGCTGAACAGCATCCTTGGGCTGGTTCAGGCTGAAGCGCCTGGCGACATCGTGGCCGTCGATTTTATCCGGATAGCCAACAGATGGGTCTATCGGTTCCAGATCGTTGCCGCCGACGGCCGCCGCAGGGTCGTCGACGTGGACGCCGGCACCGGAGTGCTGATGCGCAGCAGGGGCGGCGACTGATGAAGATCCTCCTTGCCGAAGACGAGCCGAGGATCGCGAGCGACATCGCGGCGGTGCTCAAGGCCGCGGGAATGGCCGTCGATACCGTGCGCGACGGCGAAGCCGCCTGGTTCGCGGGCGATGTCGAGAATTACGACGCCGCGATCCTGGATCTCGGACTGCCAAAGCTCGATGGTCTCACGGTGCTGAAGCGCTGGCGGGCCAATTCGCGTCGCTTTCCGGTCCTGATCCTGACGGCGAGGGGGCTTTGGACCGAGCGCGTCGAGGGCATCAATGCCGGCGCCGACGACTACCTGCCCAAGCCGTTTGAAATGGAAGAACTGCTGGCGCGGCTGCGCGCGATCCTACGCCGTTCAACGGGCCAGTCGGCACCGGTGTTGAAATCCGGC
Organism: Mesorhizobium huakuii; assembly: GCF_014189455.1. Lineage (NCBI taxonomy): Bacteria > Pseudomonadati > Pseudomonadota > Alphaproteobacteria > Hyphomicrobiales > Phyllobacteriaceae > Mesorhizobium > Mesorhizobium huakuii. The sequence continues at coordinate 6,499,122 of NZ_CP050296.1, read as the reverse complement.
CCCTTGCTGCTGGACACGCGCCAGATGCGCATTTCGCTGCGTGGCGTTCCCGTCGCGCTGTCGCCGCTGGAATACCGGCTGATGGCGTTCCTGATGCATCATGCCGGGCGCGTGGTGGCCCCGACCGAACTCGCCGAGCATTTGTATGATTCCGGCAATGATCGCGATCCCAATGCAATCGAGGTCATCGTCGCGCGCCTGCGCCGCAAGCTCGGCAACGATGTCATCGAAACGCGGCGCGGGTTCGGATATCTCGTCCCCGACGGGCCTCCCTGATGGGCAACTCGATCCGCTTCAGGCTCTGGTCGGCGGCAACCATCTCGATCCTCGTCGCCCTTGCCATCGCCGGGGTCGGGCTGCGCTATCTGTTCGAAAAGAATGTCGAGCGGCGCATCGTCAGCGAACTGACCGTCGATCTCAACGAGTTGATCGGCGCGACCAGCTTCGCGGCCGACGGCCGGCTGTCGGTCGCGCCGGACCTGACCGACCCGCGCTTCGCCAACCCGCTGTCCGGTCATTACTGGCAGGTGGAAGACCTGGCCAGCCATAGCCTGATCCGCTCGCGTTCATTGTGGGATGCAACGCTTGCCTTGCCCGACCAGGGGGCCAGCGGAGAACTGAGAAAGATCGAGGAGCTCAAGGGGCCGGGCGGCGAACTCACCGTGGCCGTCGTGCGCACCATCACCGATCCCGATGGCCGCTCCTTTCGCGCCATCGTGGCGGAAGACCATCACAGCGTCACAGTGTCGGTGCGCGAATATGTCCGCGATCTTGTCCCCGCGCTCGTCCTGCTTGCCGCCGCCCTCATGGCGGCCTTCTTCATCCAGATCACCGTTGGCCTCGCGCCGCTGGAAAACCTGAGGGTCGCCGTTCGAAACGTGATCGCGCAGCGAACCGCGCGGCTTGACGTGGCGGCGCCGAGCGAGGTGCAGCCGCTCGCCGACGAAATCAACCGCCTGCTCGATGCGCAGGAGAAGGCCCTTGCGCGCGCCCGGTCGCGCGCCACCGACCTGGCGCACGGCCTCAAGACGCCACTGCAGGTGCTGTCGGCCGACATCCGGGCCTTGCGTGACAGTGCGGATTCCCGGTCCGCATTAGGGATGCCCGGGCCGTCATCGGCGACGGCGATCGACACCTCGCCCTCGCTTGCCCACGCATTGACCTGAACCGAGGATCTTGCGAAGCGCGCCGCGTTCTCCACCAGATTGCCCAGGATCTCCGAAAGGTCGCCTTCTTCGACCGGCGCCACAAAATCCTCCGCGACGTCGATCAGGAACGAGAGCTGCTTGCCGCCCGGCGTGCGCTTGATGACGGCGATGACGCCGGCCGCGGCTTCCCTGACCCGGCACGATGCCTTGCCGGAAACGCCGGGCGCCAGACGGGCGCGCGCGAGTTCCCGCTCGACATGACGTCGGATCGCTCCGGCGCTCTTCTCGATCTCGTCGGCCAGCTCGGTTTCGGCAAAGCCGGGGAAATAGTCGACCTTTATCTTCGAACGGCGAACGCCCATGGCCAGCAGCGTGTCGCGCAGCGCCTTGACCATGGCCTGGGGCCCGGAAATGTAGAAGGTCCGCTCCAGATAGTCGGGGATGGCGAGGCGCACTAGGCGCGCGTCGATGTAGCCGGGATACTGGCCGCGCTCGGCCCCCGAGCCACGGCAAACACCGTCCTGATGCCCAGTTCCCGCCTCGCCTCGCCGAGCACATCGCGATAGGCGATGTCCTGCCGGGTCTCGGCTCCGTAGAGGACGACGATCGGCCGCTTTTCACGGCTGTCGATGAGATATTGCAGCATCGAGCGGAATGGCGTGATGCCGATGCCGCCGGCCAGGAAGGCAATCTTGGTCTCGGGATTGGCCGGCAGGGTGAAGTCGCCGGCCAGTTGGGAGGCGTGGATCGTGCTGCCCGGCTTCATCGTGCCCAGCATTTGCTTGAAGGCGCTCGATTGCGGGTAGAACTTGACGCCAAGTCGTATGGATTGCTCCGTGGGCGCCGATGCGACCGTGAAATAGCGGCGGTTGCCGCGATTGTCCGATCGGTCGAGACCAAGCGTCCATTCCAGATACTGGCCGGCCTGGAAGGCAAGCTTTCGCGGTGAGCTGAAGATGAAATCGTAGCTGTCTACGGCCGATTGCTCGATGCGTTCGAGCGTCAGCACGAAACGTCCTTTCGGGCTCACGGCGTAGGCAAAGAGATTGCCGGTCAGAAGCGCCAGTTCCGGTGTGAAATAGAGCGAACCGACATGGATGTTGGGCGCGAACAGGAAGCCGACGATGGCGGCGAAGGCGATGCGCGGCCACCGTGTCGTTGGCGCCGTCAGCGGCTCCGTCAGCATCACGAAGGCGAAGAACAGCAGCGGCGATGAGCCCAGCGTCTCCGTCAACGCGGTGGCGTATTGCGACGGCTCGGTGGTCGCCAGAATTGTCGCCAGCGCGACCACACCGAAGGTGGCGACCAGATCGAGCCGGCGCAGCTTGCGCACGATGAGGATGCCGCCGGCAAGGACGACGGGAAGCAATGGCAAATTGCCGCCCACCCCACCAGGTGGCCGGCTGGTCGAGAAGCAGCGCGGTCAGCGCCACGCCCAGTGCGGCGGGATTGAAGAGGTGTTTCCTGCCGATGGCGAGGATGAACTTGGATGAAATCGCCCAGACGCAGGCGAACACCACCGCGCCTATCCCCTTGAGGTCCGTGGCGGCCACCGGATCGAGGATGAGCGCCAGGATGAGGGCTGTGATGTAGACCGACTCGTTGTTGGCCGGAACCTTGAAGACGGCGGCAAAAACCCTGTTGGCGATCCAGCAGGCGGCCAGCATCAGCCCCGTCGTGAAGGCGAGCATGACCGGATCATGCGGCACAAGCTTGAAGAAGCCGAGCACGAAGGCCGTGCCCAGCAACGCGATCAGATAGTAGAGGACCAGCCGGTACATGGTCTGATGGTCGAGGAACCGGTCGATGGTCTTGATCATGGCCGGCTAAAGGCTCCAAAGCCGCTTGTCGGCGTGGCGCGGCCATTGCTGCCGATGACGTAACCTTCGAGGCCCGGCGTCTGCTCTATGAAGAGAATGCCATCGCGGCCCATGGCGAAGGCGGCAGTAGCGAAACGGTCAGCTTCGAACACATCCGACCCGATTACGGTGAGGCTGACGATCTCGGTGATCGGGCCGCCAACTCCAAGCGGATTGTAAATGTGCTGTCCGCGCGCATAGGTGCCGGAGGTGGCGACGCCGTGCCCGCGCGGATAGACGACCTTGATGATCTCATCGGCATTGAAGGGATTGCGGATGCCGACGCTCCAGTCGAGGCCCGAAGCATTCCTGCCCCAGGACTGGATGTCGCCGCCCGCCTCTATGAAGAAATCGCCGACGCCGGCCCGCTGAACGATTCCGGCCGCGTTGCGAATGGCCCAGCCCTTGACGATGCCGGACGGGTCCAGCGAACCGTCTGGCTTGCGGATGTCGAAATATCCATCCGTCTGGTTTTTCGTCTGAGCGGCGAGGGCCAGAACGTCCATCATCTCGCCGCTCCAGTCACGGACCGGAAGGTCACCCCGGTTGATGGCCGAAATCTCGCTGTCAGCCCTATAGGTGCTGAATCGCCGGTCTATATGCCCGAAGTAGTCGAAGACCGTGTCGACAAGTGCCGCGCCCAAGGCGCCGCCGATGTCGACGGTGATGGGCATGCCCATTAGAAGCCGAGTCTCGCGCATCGAATCAGGACGACGCTTTCTTCAACGCGCCGCCAAGCGACTGGATGAAGGCTTTGCTGGTCAGCGTGGCGCCCGAAACGATGTCGACATTGGCGCTCTGCGCACTGATCGCTTCGTCACGCAGCATGGGCAGCGCCTGCCGATTGATGTTGATCGAAGTGCGGCGGTCATTCGGGTATTTCAGCACTTTGAGCGCGGTGAGACGGCCGCCCTGGATGGAAGCCTGAATCTGGATGAGGCCGTAATAGGCATCGGTGACGGGGCCGATGTAGGTGCCGTCGGCAAAGCCGTGCCTGGCCGGCTTCGTACCCGGATTCACGGGCGGCTTCATACCGGCCTTGATGACGCGGGCTGGTGCTTGCGGATAATTCGGCCTCGGTTGGGGAACGGGGATGTAGACCGCCGGGGTTATGGCGAAGGCCGCTGTCTGCGGCGTGGCATCGATGACGAGCTTGGCCGGCGCCTGTTCCGGCGGTGGGGCGGGCGCCAGGGAAACCTGCGGGCGGTCGACTGCAAGCGATGGCCTTTCGGGAGCTGGCGGCTCTTGTGCCGGCTGCTCTTGGGCGGGAGCAGCAATCGCCGCCGTGGTTTCACTGCCAACCATGGTCGGCGTGGTCGCTGGAGGCTCGAGCCGCACATTCCGTTGGGAGATTCCAGGCGATGGCGGGGTAGGCGCCGGAACGGGACCAGTTGGAACGGGGTCGACCGGAGCAGTGGGCAGCAGCACGCTCTTCTCGGCGGCACTGGCGGGGCCTGCGGTGTCGATCACGTCGCCGGTAGGCCCCTTGCCCGCTTGGTCCCAGACGTAGGCGCCCGAAGACGCGATCACGAAAAGCGACAGGGCAATCTGTTTCATGGGCTGCGTTCCACACTGGATCCTGCGCCGGCGAATCGGCTTTGCGGCTATTCGGAAACAATGTCTCACGACACAGCTGACAACTGGCTGTCAGCGAGACCGGATATTGCGCGGCGTCGATCCCGCTCGGCGTTCAGCTCTTCATTCGCAGTACGCGACAGGTTCGGCTTACGCCTACCGGTCGTGTCGTCCTCGACAAGGCGCGAACGGAGCTTGAAGCGGTGCGCCAGACTCGCGACACCGTGGCCGCGATAAAACGACTGGATCAAGACCCGCTCACCACATCGGAACCGTGCAGAGTCGATGTCCAATCCCCTACCCGTTGTGGCACTGACGCTGAATTGAATAGCGAGGCATATCCCTGTTTCGGTCCACCGTTTCTCAGGCGCAATGGATCGAAGATGCCGCAATTTGCGCGCATCTGCACCGTCTGCACGAGGTATCATGCGGTTTGAAGGTAAGGACGTTCTCGTGACCGGCGGGAATTCGGGGATAGGCCGCGGAATCGTCCGCTATTTCCTGAAAGAGGGAGCCCGGCTGGCGTTCGCAGGCCGCGATCGCGAGAAGGGCCGCGCCGTTGAAGCGGAAGCAAAGGAGATTAAGGGCGAAGCCCGCTTTTTCCCGTGCGATCTATCGGAAGAGCACCAAGTCGAGGATATGATCGGCCAAATCGGCCATTGGGGGCGGCTGCGGGTTGTGATCAACAACGCAGGCGCCGGTTCGCGCCGGGGCGGGATCGAACCGGGCGATCGCCCCGGAGCGAGATGGGACAAGATGCGCGGCGCCAACCTGGACTCCACCTTTTTCGTAGCCTCCTACGCGTTGCCGGTGATGCGAGATTCCGGCTGCGGTGCGATTGTGAACATATCGTCCACGGCTACCTTACACGGCAACTGGGGCCTTTACTGCGTCGCCAAGGCGGCGGTTGAGGCGCTCACACGATCGTTGGCCATCGAAGGTGCTCCGCATCGTATCCGGGCGAATTGCGTCAGTCCTGGCTGAATTGCCACCGAAACCGATGCAGCGGCGCCCGCATCTGGTACCGGCGACTGGGCCGTGGCGCCAAGCGTGTTCGGCCGGATGGGCACCCCGGCCGAAATTGCTGCGGCAGTCGCGTTCCTAGCAAGCGATGAGGCTTCGTTCATCACGGGCCAAACCTTGGTCGCCGACGGGGGCCTATCGATCCTGGATTACACCTCGCTGTCGCTTCTCGAGCAGCGCGGCTCAGTGCTGTTTTCAGGCATGGTCGGCGACACTCCGTGAAGCAAATCTCAAACAGACCCGGCGTTCGCCGATCGAATGATCGATAATGTGGCTCGGGTTGCGGCGATAATGCCTCATTAATAGATGCATGTTTGGGTGGGGCATTGGCCGCCTCCTTGACGCGCTCAGGCGGATGCCTGGGGGAGCTGCCGGTAGCATTTAGAGCGCGTAGCGGCGGTGCTTTCGTGATTGGACTGCTCGCCGCCGCTGCGGCGAACAGAGCGATGTTGCCGATGCCTGCCGCCTGGCGGTTTGCCGTCACAGGGTTTCTTGGCAGCTTTCGGAGCACCCGCTGGCAGGGTGAATACTCGAAGCCGCCAGCTTGCTGGCCTTCGTCGAATAGGTGACGATCACTCTTTCACCGACGTGAAACGTCTCAGCTCTCCTAACTTTGAGGCTGCGGCAAGTCTGGCCGGGTTGATCCCTCCAAGAGCCATGCTGCCGTCCCGACGGATACTAAATCAGCAATATCGATCCAAACTAGACACTCAACTCAATTGACCGGTGTCATCACCATCCAGGAGTGCTTGGCGTTCCCGCGAGAAAGACCAGACATTTGCCTCGTCTGCTTCCAGGACCCAGATGCTGTCGAAATCGTCGTCGGGCCATGATTGCGGAGCGGTCCCTGTGCCACCGACAAGTGCAGCTGCCAGAGCAGGAATAGACTCGTGTTGCCAGCTAACCAACACCGGTGATTGGGCTGTGCGGATGGCATCCGCCGCTAACTGCTCTTGGCCCTTTGAATGAGTGACATCCGGCTCAAGGCCAAGGCGCCTTGCCAGTGGGGTGATTGTCTGGCTAGGCCGCTTACTCCGTGTGCCGGAATCATCTCTTTTGATCATGCCCGACGCAACAATTGATGCAGGTCTGCCCAGAGGTTGAGGTGGCTCGTAAAAAAATCGGCAAAGGCCTCCCGCGCGTTGCCAGCCGCGCACCGTCAGCGACGCGGGATCGCTTTCGCTCTGTTCGGTAACCCCGAGGTCCGGACCACCTGGGATCGGCTTTTCGGCATGACGAATGATCATTACAAGCTTGTTTGGCATCGTTTCGCCTGCCTTGGGTTAGCATTGGACTAAGTCGACTATTCTCTATTGGTTGGCCTTCCTGGTGCCGTCAGGGATCGCTCTTGATGCAAGCTCGTTCCACCTGTTTAGACCCGACATGGCGGCATTCATCATCGGGCTGCCGGGCCAAAATTTCCTGCGTCTAGCGCAGCGGGATGCCAAGGTAACGCTCCCGGCTTTTCACCTCGGCCTCGCTTAAATACCCCATTCGGAGGCAGTTCGCGACTTCCTATGAGTGCCTCGGCGGGATGGAAGACGTGGCGTTCAAGTCATCGAGGCACCCCTGCCGCAGTGCTTTGTCCACCAGTTGCTGCAACGTCGCTTCCTTTCCTTGCTGGTGTGATCGATGTTCGTCGAGGACATAATACCAACCCCGACGATAATGGCTGCGAAAGCACCCTGACCAAGCCCGGTAGCCTGAAATGCTGCGCTGCTCCGCGGAGGGCCAATGCCCAATAACGCGCGATTGCGACTGCTGGTCGCCGGTGAATCCATGCCGGTCAAACCTCCGGCTGCCGCTTGGCCCTCGGTCGAGAACTGGTTGGCACCGATCGGTGTTGCAGATGAGGTCCGGGCGTTCCTGAACCCAGTAGTGGTTGCAATCGGGGCCGTTGTTGCGGTTGGCACGGCTCCTGCAGGTGCTTCGCAGCAGGTCAGCTGGCGCGCGATACGTCAACACCCTATGCATCACGTCACCGCTTGCACGGTCGCGCCACTAGGCCGCGAAAGCCGAATGGCAACCAATCACTTGAATATCGATCTGATCCGACGCAAATGCGCTTTTGCCGAGGAAATCCTCAAATCCTTTTAGATCAAATGTTTGCCGGGTTGCAGGACCAATGAATTGAAATCTCCCAAGCTTCATCACGGCGCACAATGCGAGCGCGACGGAAAGTAGGCAATTACCGTGCATCGTTATCTCCGGTTCCACTCACCCACCGCTTCGGTAAAGTCTGACGCAGATCTACAGCTACGGCAGCGCCTTTTTTCGGCACTCTCCGACTCCCGCAGGCTGGGAAAAGTCGACGGGAATTGAGTGGAGGCAACAAAAGGTGATTTGAGTTTCAGATGAGCCGTATATCCTTCGCCGAAGAGCTTGAGAGCGCCGACCAGATTAGAGACGTGGCGCGATTGGCGTCGAATTCATCCCCGAGAATGGCGGCGGCGCTGGGGTGAGGCTGCGGAAGGGGGAGAATGATGATCAACACATTTGAAGCGGTAGAGACTCAGCGCGACGCAAAAGAAACATCGCTCGGTATGTTTGATTTTCACATGCCGCCCTGTGTCGGTGATCGCGTTGAATTCAGCCACCCTGGGGCTTTCGACGTTTTCGAAGTCACATGGGTCTTGCATCGTCCTCTAAGGACGGTCCCAGAGAGCGGGGATGAGGAACTGAACAACCAGGATAGCAGCCCTGCCGCGATAGTCTACGTTCGCCGGCTCAATTGAAACACTGATCGGGCAGGTGGAGGGAGCCGCTGCCTCGGTCCTAGCGCTTCACCTCCGGCGTGATCGTCTGGACGCGAACCTTGCCGCCGATCTCTCTCGCCCGGGCTAAGGCCTCGGCCTTAACCTCGGTGATCAGCACCGTATCAGCACCGTTCGCCACTGCGGTTTCTCGAACACGGTGACGACGTAGGTTGTGACCGGCTGGTCGGGCATTGCATCTCCAGTACGGAATTGAAGCCCGCGCCACTTGCGGGAGGCGCGGGCCGATCGGGGATCCCGATCTTCGGCAGTGATGGGGTGACCATCGTTGCCGCAAGCACAATTGGTTAGAGATTGCTAATGTTCCGTCAAGCCGCCCTGCTTCCCCAGAACCATGGTATTTAATCGTACAGTAGAATCTCATTGTGCCCGCGATGGATCGGGATATGAATCTGCGCTTCAAATTGGTTGCGTATGGGGCTGCCATTGTGAACGAGAGCTACACAGGCGCGCACTTTTCGGCTTTCGATTTCGATATTATACGCGAAGCCTTCAGGAAGTCGGTTCGTGAGCTAAATCTGGCGGAAGAGCTTTGGGCGGCGCATGATTAAATCGCTCTTTCAGGACTTGACCGACCGCGAGCCGGACGAAACCATGATCAACCATCGGGCGCTAGGTCACCGCCCCTTCAATATCCGCGCCTCTCGCAACAACGAAGACCAACTGTGTGCGCCAAGAATTGCGATAAGCTCGCGGGCTTGCGCCTCGGTGATGCCGGCCCCAGCGACTAACCGCTTAACGATAAAATCGTTCGGTTTGGTGCATGCTTCGTCCCGTTTGTCGACCATCGGCACAACTCCCCTAGACGGCCAAACGCCCTCATCCAGCGCTTGTTCCGCAAGAATTTTAAGAAACATACTGAGCGGTAGACCGATGCCGCCGCAAGGCGCATCATCGTTAGATGAAGCCGCCACCAAAGACCAAGATTGCAAACCACAACAGCAAGGCAGAAGATCACTTAGCCTGGCCGGCTGAGGCGCGGATTTCCGGGCCGCACAAAGTCGTTATCTTGGGACGCCCGGGGACGCGCCGTCTTCTTGGGGCAAGCGGTTCATGCCCGGACTCTTCATGATTGTGGACTTGGCGTAAAATCGCGCTGATCGTGCCGGCTCGCTGCCGTGGCGCTTGCCAGCGATGGGTACCATCTGAAAGCTTCCTCATTCTGCAAAGTCCCGGGCTTTCGGTGTTTCAGCTACGCTAAACTCGTATATCGCCCCTTTACGCTCGCCGACGACGCGGTACCAGAATGACGCGCCGCGCTCGCCATCCGTCGATATGGTGGCCAAGGAGCGCGAATGTTGGCGCGGTTTTTGGATGGCCGCGAATGACAGCCAGGCCAACGCTCGCCATCGTTGTCGGAGCGATGTGATTGAGATCAGCGTCATTGACGCGCAGCGATGTCGGCTTGGTTTGCCTCAATCAAGTCTGCGAGCGCTTCCTCGACCTCGGCGGCCGCAGCCGCGGTCATCTCCATGCGGAAAAGCACCATGTGTGTCAGCATCGCGATCTTGGCATCGCGAAACAACTGGGTGTGCCTGAGCGGCACTGTGTCGAAATCTCCGATCTGCATGAGGAAATAACCGTAGATGACGCGCTTGGTTCCCGAGCCGGCCTGAGGGGGCGGTTACATCTCTGCCCAGACATGGGGCGAAAACCGCTGTGCCGTTTTCACGAGAGTTTGGGAAAGGATTTGTGCCATAGGCGCCAAAGGTCGCGCTGCATCGCTTGTTCGTAAAGCTCGGGCCGGTCGACGCTGGGCCGCATGCGTCGGCGCGAATGGTGTCAAACAGTGCGATCAGCAAAGAGCCTATCGCGATCGCCAGTAGGAGATAGGCTAGCACCTCTAAGGGCCTATGCGTCCAGTGCGTTGGAAGGGCCGGCGCCTGCGTCCACGCTGTCCATGGTGATCCCGCACGCTCTGCCTTCCGGGCTCGTTTCATATCCAGCCGTTGTTGAGCGAATTGCTGCCGGGTTTGTTCAGATGACGAGAGCGAGTTGTCTTGGAGTCAGGCTTTGAATTTGCCGGCGTGGACGCGCACTCTGATGGCGGGAAAGCCTTGGCGACGTTGCTCGGCTTCAGACGCTTTGAAACCAGATCACCGATTTCCGAAAGCTTTAGAATGAGTGCGTAATCACGAGATCGTACACCGGGGCGGCCGGCCATTGACTGGTGTCCATCATCCCCGAGCCTTGCGCCAGCCGGCCGCCGGAGCCTCTTGTTCAGCCGGCGATAGCCACCCCAATGCCGACGCCAAGGCCGCACGTATGACGCTAGTTGTCATGGCTATACCAGGGTCGAGTTCATAGGCTATGCACTTGGACGAATACCAAAGAGCATTGTTGAAATCCCCACGGCGCGTGTCAGCTTGAGATTCAACAGCACTGGCCAGCAAAGCGGCTACTGCAATCTGGTATGTGCGTCGGTCCGGGTTTATTCGCTACAGGTCGGCGTTCCCACCAAGGCCAAGCCCGCGGCACCAACTGAGCCCCTTGTGCTGGAGAAGTTTTCGCAGCCGCTCGCGCTGCCTGACAAGCCTTCGATTGCCGTGCTGCCCTTCGTCAACATGAGTGGCGATGCCGAACAGGAGTTCTTCACCGATGGGCTGACGGAGGACATCATCACCGATCTATCAAATGTGTCCGGCTTTTTCGTCATCGCCCGCAACTCCACCTTTGCCTACAAGGGCAAGCCCACCGACGTCCGTCAGATCGCTTCGCGATCTGGGCGTCAAATATGTTCTCGAGGGTAGCGCCCGACGATCCAACAAACGGTTGCGTGTCAATGTGCAGCTGACAAGAGCCCAGATCCTTGCCGCCCGCGAACACAGTCGCCCGGAAATGGAGCGATTGCGGCTGGCATTTGATCAGTCAGCGGCAAACGCTGCCGCGAGTGCAGGCTAGGTAGAGTAAGGCCTTTGGCTCGGAAGACGCGGGATCTTTGCGAGCCCCAACCTTTGTATCTGCCATCGAACAGCTAACCGATATTTGCGCACGCTGGTAGTCCGCGCTCATGCCGTTCTGTTCCATCGCAAGCGTTCCGGCGATGCGTTGAGAAACTGGGCGGATCGCCTGATGGAGACCAAGCCCTTCAAACTTGTCGCCGTGGCGACTGCCAACAAGCTCGCCCGTATAGTCTTCGCACTTATGCGCGACGCAACAGACTATGCCGGCACACCGGGCGTAACAACAGCATCGGCAAGGCCGCGAACCGGAATCGAGGGTGACAATGACGATCGGGACAGACGGCGGATACCATCAGGGCCAGCGGCTATAGCGCCGCAGCAACAGGGCGGAGACGTGACCGCACCCGCGACCGTCCCGTCGCTGAAAACAAACCCTTGATCAGCGGGCGCCATCCCGACATGGCTATGTCGTATCGCTCGACGAAAAGGATGCCCCATCAAAGCCTGGGATCAAACATCCAAAGGCCCTTTCAAGTCACAAAGGCACCAGGAGAATGGGCGAATTCTATGTGATGCGCGCCTTCCGTGCCGTGGTTGTCGAAAGAGAGCGCACCGGTTGAACTGTTGTAGATGATGTGGTCGTCACCATCATGCGTGCCCATGCCGGCCAAGAGAGCCCCATGTGGCGGAGCGCCCGTGTGAAGACCCAAAGCGTGATCGAGATGAATCTTTTGTTGGGAGACGCTGAAGTCCGTAGGCCTGTCGGCACTCCCGGCCGCAAGAGCGGTGTTGAATAGGAAGACATCGCTGCCGACATTGGCCAGTGAGGCGAGTCCTTTGCCCCCGGCGCCACCAGCCAACTCTGTCACCCCGAGGCTGGCATCGGCGACATGATGTGCGCCGTCGATTCTGTGGATCGAATCGGCACCGCTGGTGTGATGATGTCTACCATCGCTGGGATTGGCGACAACTGGAGTGATCGGTGTACCAGCGGTGCCTGGGCTCCCGGGGGTATTGGGGGTAGCGGGGGTACCGGAGGTACCTGGACTGCTGGGAGTGCTGGAGGCAGCACCAGAGGTGCTCAGGGGAGGGGTGGTGGGGGCGCTTGCCGCGCTGCTGAGATTATGTTGCTGGAACAAGGCTTGCAGCGCCGACGAGTTGCCAAGCGCGGTGTCGCCCTGTTGAGAACCCCAAGCATAGGCATAGTCGAAGGCGGGCGATGGCGCCACCTTGGCCCAGTGGTCCAACATGGTCTGTTCCTGGGCGACGGTGGGAAGGACATATTGGCCGCCCGTATCGGTTGTGAAACTGCCGCCCCCAAACGTCTGGTAAACCGGAACGATCTGGCTGACCGGGATACCCGAGGCGACAGCCGCGCCACGCTCCTGTCGATCATGTTGTAGTCGACCGTGCTTGTGCCGGTACGCACCGGGTAGGGATCCACGCCGTAATAGTCGATATGCGTGTTGGCAGGATTAAAAGTGTTTGAAAAATCGGGATTTGCGGAAGACCCCATGTTCATCATGGTGATGAAGGTCTTGGCTCCGGGCAGGTTTGTGTGGATCCAGTCGGATTCCGCCTTCAGATCCGCGGCGGTGGCATAGGTTCCCCATTTGCCCGTGGGGTCCGGCTCATCGACGAGGAAGAAGCCAAACACGTTCGGATTGCCGATGAAGGGGGTGACTTTCTGAATGAAAGACGACGTTGCGCCATTGGCTTCATTGAGCCAGACCAGACCTTTCGTGCCGGCTGGCAAGGCGTTGAGTTCGTCCACGGATGAAACGTCGACAAGATTGAATCCGGCGGTTGCGACGTCCGTCGCTGATCCGCCGGATGCATAATGGAGAGTGGCCATCCAACTTCCTTCGTCCGATTCGATAGCCCCCGTGCCTGCCTAGCTGAAAACGTATATTAGCGCACAATCAAATACAGGCACTCTTTGACAGAATCATTGATCATAGACGGGAATCGCCATAGGATAGGCGCTAGGTGCGAGCATCGAAGGGACGCGGACGCGTGTTGACGCGTTCGGTTGTCGTTGCGCTCGGCGTCGAGCCAACTGACTTTTTGCGACTGTCTCGGACAATAGTCGTCCAAGGTCCCATGACGTCAAGGGAGAGGCTCAGCCACGGCAGCTGATTGGCTTCAAAGAGAGCGCCCGCGTCGGGATGTTCCGTCTTCCTCAGTTGGGGCTATTGTCATGACCGCGCCAGGCATCTGAATACTGCGTTCGGCATGATGAGCGAGGCGGTTGAACTTTTCGACAGATTAGTCGTGCGCGTCGGCCGTCACCGAAAGGCGAAGCCTACCGGTCAAAGTTTTCGGCTGTTCGAAAAGTACGTTGACTTCGGACACCGGCATTGGACGGCCAAACAACCAGCCCTGGACATCCGTGCAGCCATTCTCCCGGACCAGGCGATACTGGTCCTCGGTCTCGACGCCTTCGGCGGTCGTCGTCATGCCGAGCGTGGTGCCGAGTTCGGCGACGGCCTTGACGATCGCCCGGCTTTCGCTGCTCTCGCACATCAGGCTGACGAAGCTGCGGTCGATCTTGATGCGGTTGAACGGGAACGATCTGAGATAGCTCAGCGAGGAATAGCCGGTGCCGAAATCGTCCATGGCTATGGAGATGCCGAGGTCGCGCAGGCTGTGCAGCGTGTTTAGCGTGTTTTCGTTGTTCGCCAGCAGCACCGACTCGGTGATCTCCAGCTCGAGCCGTGACGACAGCAGGCCTGAAGCCGCGAGCGCCGCGGCAACTTGGAGCGGCAGCCCCTGTTGTTTGAACTGGGCCGGCGAGAGATTGACCGCGACCTTGACGGGCAGGGGCCATTTCACGGCGTCGGCGCAGGCACGCCGCATGATCCACTCGCGAAGCGCGTCGATGACACCCGTCTCCTCGGCCAGTTGGATGAACTCCAACGGCGGCAGCAGGCCGAGGCGCGGATGGTCCCATCGCACCGGCGCTTCCTGCGCCAGATGGCGTGGCCTTTTCGCTTACAAAAAGTCCGCCACATTGTGGGTGACGGACTTTCTGACTGGCTGGAGGCCAGGAGAGCAAAACTATAGCCTCACGGCCAAATCGACACGTTCTCCTATGCGAGCGAAGGGCGCTAGCGACCCGCGATCAGCAGGCAAAGTTGGCGCAGGTCGCGGTCATATGTGTCTTGGTTGCCAAGCACGTCCGCACAACGCTTCTTCATCCGCGACAACTGCGCGCTCGACATTTTCGCGACGGCGCCCGCAACGCGAGCAGTACCCGGGATGCCAAGGGTGCCAGGAGTAGCAGGAGTAGCAGGAATACCGGGAACCCCGCCGACTCCGACACCGACATCCGCTCCGATGCCGTTGCCGGTCCCGACACCTGCACCGACGCCGATTCCACCGGTACCCCCAACCGTCGCGCCGAGACCTGCCGTAACGCCTCCAGAGCCACCGACCGTCGCGCCGGCACCTGCATCGATGCCATTAGTCCCGCCGATTGATGCGCCTGCGCCAGCATCAACGCCGTTCGACCCGCCGATGGAGGCGCCAAGGCCCGCGTTTATTCCGCCCGACCCGCCGATAGAAGCACCGGCCCCTGCGTTAACTCCACCACTGCCGCCCACAGATGCGCCGGCACCGACGCCGATTCCGGCGGCGCTGGCTGGCATGCATAGGGCTGCGATAATTACACCACTCGCCAATGTTTTGGCGGTTCTCTCGAAGATACTAGCCATGACACTCTCCTCGTGGTTGCCTAAATAAGGACAACAAGCACCAGCCGGTTGTACATACAGTACGCGCGAGGAGATGTTAGGGTTTCCTAATATTACGGGATCTTCAGTGACGTAGTTGCCAACCGCTATTCGCTAATATTAAAAATTTATGTATTGTGGAATTAAAAGCTTCCTATTGCCGGTTACGTTGGACTTCGCGCTGTGGAGCTACCGTCCGGGTGTTAACATGTCGACTATTGGCGGGATTTCTAACCGTAGTGAAGACGGGGCTTCGGCACGATCCCCGTAAACTGAATACCAATCCGATCGTTCCTACGCCAGCGCAAAACGGACTGGTAGGCAACACCATCGGTCGGCACGTAGGGAACGAAATGCTCAGGCACCCGCGCTTCGGGGGACACCCGGAGTTCGGCACCGCCATCATTCTGGTTTCGTATGGTGCAGCTGATTTCGGAGTTGCTGATGCCGCTGATGATCGCCGCGCCTTTCAGCACGCGCTGTCGCCGCTCGCGGCGATTGTCGGTTCCTTCGACCATTGTGCCCTCCGTTCGGCCACCCCACCCTTCACATCAGAACCCAGACACCCCCAGCCGGAATAGGTCGATCCGCGTTGTTATCCAAGCCGAGCGGCGGTCGCCGTCACAATTGAGTCATAAGCTTTCCACGTGCCTCGTCCTCTTGCCTTGGCCTGATAGAGCGCCCGGTCGGCATTCTTGAGCAGCCCTTCGGGGTCCGCTTGATCCTTTGGATAGACGGTATAGCCGATGGTCCCGCCTGGAAGCAGAGTGACGTCGTCCATCTTCAGCGGTTGTACGAGGTTCTTCATAATCCGCGTCGCCAAGCTGACATCGCCAGTCCCGTCCGTCGGGCCATACATCAGCACTGCAAACTCATCGCCACCCAGTCGCGCAACCATGTCACCACGCCTGATCGCTTTTTCAAGACGGCGTGCAATTTCGACCAGAAGCATGTCGCCAACGGCATGCCCGAAATTATCGTTGACTTCCTTGAAACGGTCGAGGTCGAGAAGCATGACAACAAGCTCGCCGTCCTCGGAACGGGCTTTCTCAACCAACCGTTCAAGTTCCCTGTTGAAGAATGTGCGGTTTGGCAGGCCCGTCAGAGGGTCGTGGAGCGCCTGGTGCTCGAGGTTCTTCTCGAAGGTGCGTCGCTCTGTGATGTCCGACATCATTCGCACCGTGCAGCCATTGGCCAAGAGTTTGGTGCGGGAGGCAAATACCTTCCCATCCACGAGTTCGATCAGCCTCTCGCCGTCCTCGCGGAGCGTTGCCAGTTTTTCAGCGAGATGGCTGTCAAAGGTTTTGCCGAGCGCAATCGGCTCCTCTCCAAGTTTCACAGACGCGCGAATGATATCAGCGAAATTTATCCCCGGCACCCGCAGATGCGCGGTGCGCGGAAACAGTTCGCGATAGCGGCGGTTGCAGAACAGAACGAAGCCATCTGCGTCGTACATCGCCAGGCCATCATTCATGTTCTCAAGAGCCTGATCCAAATAGGCTTGGGTCTGCTCAAGCTTAATTTGCAGCGTCTTATGCAGCGTAACGTCGCGATTGTGCGTGATCAGCCCGACGATGTCCCCTAAATCGTTCTTGACCGGCACCTTCAAGGTCGACAACCAGCCTGTCGACCCATCGGGAAGCAGCCCCGGCTGTTCAATGGTGGCTGGTCCTCCATCTCGGAGTGCCGCCAGTTCATCGTCCCGAAATTGTTTCGCGAGGTCTAGCGGAAAGAAATCGAAATCGGTCTTGCCAAGAAGGTTCTTCACGGTCGCAGCCCGCATTAGGTGCGCCGTGGCCGGATTTGCCGCCAGAAACCGGCCATCAACATCCTTGATGTTCAGACAATCTGGGAGTGCATCAACCATTGATCGAAAGAGCTTATTCGCGACGGACAGCTCGCGGCTTTTCTCTTCCTGGAGGAGCAGAACGCCGAAGAGTGGCGACAAACGAAATCGCTACAGGGGCCGACGCGGCTTGCCTCTCAATTGGCAGCGTTAGCGCGACCAGGAGGCTACACAGCGCGGCAGCTACCGCCATCATTACAAGGTCCGTATACCGGGGTTGCCGCGACCGGCGGAGAAAATACCCAACCAGTCCAATGGTAGTCGCGAGCATAATGCTCAAAGCGCCCGTCGATACCGCTCCGCCGAGATAGACGCGATAGATCAGCGCGGCCCCGGCCGCCATGACAACGGCAGTCACGCCGCCGAAAAACCCCGTGATGGCGATCAACGGACCGCGAAGATCGTTATAAACACCGGGAGAGCTTTCGAAAGCCATCATCATCGAGCCAATGGTGCCGGCGGTCATTACCGCGCCAAACAGCAGCCGTTGGCGAGCTTCGTTTAGCCGGCCCACGAAATCGCCAACAGAACTCCAGGCAACCAGCATGACAGCGGCAGCGGCAAGATTTGCAAAGAGAGGCTGCCACATGGCCACCAAGGGAAACCCTTCGACGTTAATCGAGCTGTCATTCTCTGCGATGACGGACTGCCGATTTGTTACCTCGACCCATTATTCTGTTTGATTGGTTAACTGGACCTCAATGACCCCATGATCTCTGATTGGGCGGCCCCGGCACTGGCGCGAGCCCACGGCCCGCTACCCCTCTTCGCTGCTGCATGTGCTCGACGGGTGAGGCCCCGGCGGGGCGCCATCAAGGTTCTTCCCCTCTCGGCCCCCCACAGTCCCAGGGTGTGATCGAGGGGCACAGGTGCCTAGTCATCCCCCAGTTCAGGAAGAACCCCTTCCTTCCTCCTTGGCAGCCAATCGGAAGCACCTTCGTGCCTCCTGAGGGGAAGCCTCACCGGCCAGTGCAGCGATGCATACGCGCATCGCGCGGTTCCAATGAAGGCCGTGCTTGGTCCACTTTTGCAGCTGCTCGATTGCACCCAATACGTCGCTAAACCCAACGCGAATGCCAGGGCGATCATCCTAACGTAGACCGGAGGATTGAACCGGTAGAGGGTCATTTGGGAAACTGAGTGAGGTTGGAATTGGGTAGGGAAGGCCTTTCACGCTCCCTCTGTCTCCATAGGAAGTAGCCAAGGGGCACAAGGTCTCAGTGCTGATCCGCGAGGAGCTTTCCTTCCTCGTCGGCAGCCGCAATGAACGCCTTACGGACATCCTCGGTTGTCATCTCGCCGGCAAGACAGGACGTGCACGCTCGAACCGCATGGTTCCACATGACGCCGCGATTTTGCCACTCCATGAGTTCCCGAGCGGCACCTTCGACGTTGTTGCATCTGAACCGACCACCTGGCTTGGCAGTTGAGACGGTGACCGGAGGGTTGAAACCCATGGAGTGCCATTAGGGGTTTTTCAGGTCAAACAGGACGGCCATTCCATAGACCGTGGCTAGGTCGACGATGATCTCAACCAGATCACAGTCGGTTTCTTCTAAATGAGGGGCTTCTTTACGAACTGCCGCCACGGTTTCCTTCACTGAAACAGCGCTGCCAACTGGGTCGTGCAGCATGGTCGGTTCCACCAACCCCTTGGCTATGGGTTTGTAGTTCGTTTGAGCATTCACCCGACGCTCCCCAAGGGAGAAACCCAAGGATCATTTTTTGAATCACAAAGGGAAAAAATCAAGGGGAAGGTTTGCAAGAAATTTCCGTGAGGTTCGCCGCGACCCCCCGCTGCATTGTCGTTTTTTGCTTTCGCTTCGGACGGCTAAGTTACAGTACCGCTTCTTAGGCATCGCTGCCCGTTTTCGATACGGAGCATCGCTCCGCCCCTCACTCACTGAGACGAATACCAAGTTGATCGAGCCTATTTTGCAACCGCCACGATTGGCGGTTGCGCAGTCCTTTTGATCTCACGAATAGGGAACCAACAGATAACCCAAGAGTTCGGTCTTACATGCAGACAGGCACCGAACATGGACGACATCAATAAGGACACACAGAAGGCCACCGCTAAGATTGTGCGTCAATGGCTTTCCAGCGACGCGATCCGCCTCTACCTGATCAAGGTTGAGCTATGGCTGAAACTGGGTGATGACGGTTTGAGAAGGGCGGCGTATCGAGGCGGGTGATGAAGCCTGCCAGAACCTCTCAAGGAGAGCGATACGCCATGAACGAGACTATCAACATTGTTCGCCTTCGTCAGCCCGACGAAATCGATGATCCCCTGACGGATGTGCTTCGCACCGGCGCGCGCAAATTGCTGGCGCAGGCGATCGAGATGGAGGCCGAAGCGTTTCTTGCCGAGATGCGGGATCTCAAGCTTCCGGACGGACGTGACCGGCTGGTCCGGCACGGTCACGGGCCGGAGCGGAGCATCCAGACGGGGATCGGGGCGGTGCCCGTCAGCCGGGTGAAGGTCCGGGATCGCGGCGCGAACGGTGAAGCGGAGCGCATCCGTTTTTCCTCATCGATCCTGCCGAAATGGGCGCGTCGGACACGAAGTCTGGATGCGCTTCTTCCCGTTCTCTATCTGCGCGGCATTTCGACGGGCGACTTTCAGGAAGCTCTGGCAGCTCTGTTGGGCAAGGAGGCGCCGAACCTCTCACCCTCGGTGATCACGCGACTGACGGCGGAGTGGGGCATCGAATACGATCGTTGGCAAAAGCGCGATCTTTCGGCGCGCCGCTATGTGTATGTGTGGGCGGACGGGGTCTACCTGCAGGCCCGGATGGAAGATCATGCCGAATGCATGCTGGTCCTGATCGGCGCCACGCCCGAGGGCAAGAAAGAGCTGCTCGGCTTCCAGACCGGCATTCGTGAGAGCGCACAGAGCTGGCGCGAGCTGCTGGTCGACGTCAAGCGTCGTGGCCTGCAGATCGCGCCCGATCTTGCCGTCGGCGACGGCGCGCTTGGCTTCTGGAAAGCGCTCGATGAGCTCCTTCCCGGCACCAAGCACCAGCGATGCTGGGTGCACAAGACAGCCAACGTGCTCAACAAGGTGCCGAAATCGGTGCAGGCCGCCATGAAGACGGACTTGCGCGAAATCTTTTCCGCCCCGAACCGAGCCTCAGCCGAGACGGCGATTGCCGTCTTTGTCGAGAAATATGATGCGAAATACGGCAAGGCGGTCGACTGCCTGACCAAAGATCAGAATGCCTTGCTGGCGTTCTACGATTTCCCCGCCGAACATTGGGATCATCTGCGAACGTCCAATCCCATCGAGAGCGTCTTTGCGACCGTTCGCCATCGCACGGTGCGTACCAAGGGCTCACTCTCCTCGAAAACCGCCAGGCTGATGGTCTTCAAGCTGGTCATGGCGCGGCCAGGACGTGGCGACGACTGAAAGGACAAAATCAGTTGCCTAAACTCATCGCAGGTGCAACGTTCCAGGATGGAATCGAGGTCATTGAACTGAAGCCGCAGAGCGCCGCTTGATCAGCCTCGTCACCCAAATTGCAGCATAGCTCATCAAGGTTCTGCACTTGCCAGTGGAGAAGAGTTTATCCGCGAGACTTAGAGTGCTGCTTGATAAGCTCGATCATGTGAGCAAGAAGTGACATCAGATCGGGACCGTCGGCTACGAGCATGGCAATTCCATTTAATCGCTATCTGGTGACCTTCGAGCGGCACGGTAGGGTTATCGCTCGTGAGTCAGTTACAGCGCCACGAGAGTCAGATGCCCTAGTTGCCGCCGCGCGCCGTCATGCCGATATTTCGCTAAACGACGGCACCGTGAAGGTAGGGGCGATCGTAACTGGATCACAAAAAAAATTGCCGGACCTCAAGCACAGGAAAGGCTGACTTGGTCGGCGAGAGCGAAGGCTCGGCCCCGCGACGCAATAAGTCAAGCCGGGGCTGCTTTGCTACGTGGCGAGGAGGATTGACGGCCATGCCTCGCTGGCATATTCCCGAAGGAGCACGAAACGGGGGTGTTAAGAAGGACCAGCGCGTCGCCTACGCGTTGATGCCGTTTCCTCGGGGTGAGCGGAACCTCCGACGACTCCGCAGGTTTTGCCGATGGCGACGGTGTCTCCTGCACGCGTCGCCGGCGCAGGTTGGTCGGCCCGCGTATGCGCAACAGGCGCGGCCACATTTGGCCGAAGGTGAGCTATCAGTCGGCGATTTGGCGGAGCGGGTGGGTATTTGCCAGAGCGCTCTATCTACCAGCTCAAGGATTTGCGCACTCTCGGGTTCGTCACTCGAAGGCGGAGCCGTAGAACCATTTATTACTCCTGCAAGTCGGCCCCCGTGCTGCGGGTCATTCGACTGATGGGGATGCTCGCCGAATGAGACGAAACGCTCCCTTGATAGTCGCGCAGGTTGGAACCTAACTCTAACAGAGATTTTACGACCCGCTGCCGTTGACCGTGTTGCCAATCGCCTTGAACTTGGCGTTGACCGAATTGCCAAGCGCGCCGGCCCCGGCGACGATGGCGAGTGCGATCAAGGCGGCGATAAGACCATACTCGATCGCGGTTGCGCCGGATTGATCCCGGATGAAACGGGAGACTATTTTTCTCATCTTCAGCCCCCGTTTCAGCCCTAAACGCTAATGAAATTCTAATAGCTCACCGCAAGTTGCAAGTCAGTTAAGTTTTGAGGTTTCGAGATAGTGAATTTTTGCCGAGCTTTTGCGCACCTCGTTGGGGTTTGAAGCCTGAGAGGCTTTGGCGGCGCATACGTGGGGGAAGTGCGTTGCTCGGCCACTACGGCAGCAACATGGGCCACGTACGTAGAAGTGGATGGAACGAGTTGTCGCTTCCTTCGTTCGCTTGTGAAAACTAGGGCCACAGCATGCGCGATCCGTTCTTTGGGGAACCCGTGATCATTGAGATGCGAAAGCCGGGTGCATTTCGCACAATCGTTAGCGTGTCTGAGGCCGCGATTTTTATGATGGAGCGATGGCCCGCCGAGCACGGGACGCTCTATATTGCTGCACTGCAAGCTTGTACAGGCCGGATCACCACCACTGCGGAGATCGAAATGGCCCGCCAGGCCTTTCTCGCTGCGGCACAAGAAGCGGGCCTGCTGGTCTTGCAATCTGAACCAAGGCCCCGGTCGCCGCGTGGGACGCCATCAAATCTGAACTCTGCGGGGGATGGAAAACGGAAGAACCGGGCGCGGATGGAAGAAGAGGAGGACTTTCTCGTCCGATTCCTCGCGCGCGAGACCGGAATTACCGAGGCGCAGGCCAAGGAACTGATCAAAATAGTCGGCACTGACCGTTCCTCGTTGCTACGGGAGGCCAGGGTATTGAAGGGTCTATATTAGTCAATGACTACACGCGGGATCAACTTTCTCGACCAATGGCTGACCAACAACGTTCCGAGACTGCGAAGGCAGAAGTCTTATCGGTCGACGAGTTGACTCACAAGTTGATTTCCGATGCCAAGGCGGTCGGTATCAAGCGCGGCGAGATCGATGAAGAGGTCAACAGTCTCTCCCATACTTGATTCTATCGTGCACTACGATGCGGGACTGCCCGAATGAGCGCCCGTGGGATGGACTTCCTCAACAATTGGGTGGCTGAACATTTGCCGATTGCCAGGAAAGGCGACCCAATTGCCGCCAGAGACTTGGCAGATCAAATGATGAAAGCCGCCCAGGAATCAGGGATCAAGCCTGACGAGATCAATGAAGAGGTCTGGAGCGTTTCCGAAGTCATCTTCGAGGCGATGCGTCAACGCCACGGCGGCCCAACGGGTTGAGACGTTCACAATCCGTTTCCATTTTGGTCTTACCTGACGTGATGGGTGAGCTACGCTTTCCGCAAGCCTTGCCCCCAGGCCGGTCGCGAGGACCAGAATCTGTCATTCACGGGCCATCCAGAGATTCCAGGGCAGCGCTAGACAGCGCGACGCCGACGCCTTCCCCGTGATGTGGGCAGCTGGGCTGCGCTTCGTCTACTTCCCTTCCTGACGCTTTTCGATTTCGTACGTGAGCCATCGACAGAACATGCCAGCAATTGACGTTGCGACGCCGACCAGCAGGCAGGCGATGAGCAGCGGGCTTTGCGAAGCGCTCTTCCAACTCACGATGGCGAGCAGGACAACGCTAACTGTTGAAATAAAATAGCCCAAGCCCTTGAGCATGTGCAGAGCAGTTTTTGTCATGTCTGCAATCTCCTTTGGCGGCCGCTCCCTTGGAACATTCTTGATCTCCCGAAGTTCCAGAGCCGGCTCACATCTGCGAGGCGCCTCGAATGCCACACTTTCTAAAGCTGCCAACGATGACGGATGGTCTGATCAGCGTGGTGGTCGAAACCCCACGTGGCGCAGCTGCGAAATTAGCCTTTGACCCAGCGAGTCAGGTTTTTAGCTATGTCCGCCCCCCTGCCGGTTGGGATGAGTTACCCATACGACTGGGGCTTTATCCCCTCCACACTGGGCCAGGATGGTGACCCCCTAGATGGACTCGTCATTCATCAGGCTGCTACCGCGCCAGGCGTAGTCATCAAATGCCACTTGGTTGGTGCGTTGCGCGTCAAGCAGAAAGATCAGGGTGGCGAGGCCTTGCGCAATGACCGCTTTATCTTCTGTCCTCACAAGGAGGATGCAGAAGACGAACCCGTGACCACAGGCCAAGTGCCCGACCACCTCAGGCGGGAAATCGAGCAATTTTTTCTTTCTTCGGTGGTTGGCACCGGCAAAACCATCAAATTCAAGGGCTGGCAGGGCGCAGACCAAGCTCTAGAAGGTATCAGGAGGGGTATGAAGGCCTTCACTGCTCGGCGGGGTTGACGTGGCAGTGTGGGGGCAGGGCGATCCCATCCATCGCCCTGCCAAACCGCACTAGAGGCGCACAACCTTATCGAGATGCAGGCGCATCCGCTGCCCTTCTGCAAACGCTAGGGCGTAGGATTCAAGCTCGAACGAGCGGCTGTATTCCTTCCCGTCCTCAACGACGCGGACGAACCATTCGCCGCAAGCCTCAACAACTTCAACCACCGTAGGAATCGTGCCGTTAGAGACCGTGCTGTCCATCGCAATTGCCTCATGCAAAAAAGGGACAACAGCGAATATATATGACGGCGGAAATCAGCGATTCAAGACCAAAATTCTGTACGCTTTTTGCTAATGCGAGCGGCAGAGCCGGCCGGTCCCTCCATTGCCCGAATGGCGCTGGCCAGGCGGGAATTGGGTTGTGGCCAGCGCCGTTGCCGTGGAAAAGTTGCCTGAATTCCGCAGTGGCTTGGGGGGCGTCTGGCCGTCGTCGCGCGGCCGTTCGAGCGTCGGGGAACCAGTTAAGTTTGCGCACGTTTTTCCTGCAGGTCGCATTTTGTTCAATGACCTGACAGGAGGATACTCAGATGAACATCAAGATGCTTTCGCTCGGCGCAATGGCGCTCGCAATGATGACTGGTTCAGCACTCGCCGCTGGCAACACCTCTGCCCTCGACGATCCGGCAAAGATGTCGCCGTTCTTTACCGATGCCGGTATGAAAACATTGAGGTCGGAAAAGGATTTCAAGACCGCGTGGATGGCGATGAAACCCGAAGAGCAGAAGGCGGTGTTGAAAGACTGCGGCGATACCAAAATTAACAAGACGACGCACGCCGACTTCTGCGCAATGGCAAAGAAGATGGGCGGCTGAACCTAAGCCGAGCGCCGGAGGCGGACTCTGTACCCGCTTCCGGTGCTTTCTTAGCCTTGGCCTCTCATCCGGATGGCAACGGGCTGCGCGGCGCCATTGGAACTTGACCTTCTACCAACGTTGCTTTCCATACCAGTCATCAATATCGCGCCGCGCCCGATCCTTTTCGATGCCGTAGCGTTCTTGAATTTTGCCTTCGAGTTGGTCGCGCTTACCGGCGATGCGGTCAAGGTCATCATCAGTGAGTTTTCCCCACTTTTCCTTGACCTTACCCTTTACCTGCTTCCAGTTTCCTTCGACGCGATTCCAGTCCATGGCAACCTCCTTCGTTGAAAAATCTGAAACGTCGTCCGGCGAGGGTGGTTCCAGACAAAAAGTCGGGGATTATCACCGTTGCCGATTGGGGTCGTGTCGCTCAAGCGGACACATCAGGTCCGGCCGCAATCCACGGGATAGCTATACAGTGAAACGCTTGTCCGCGCCCATGGGCGCGGACACTGCCGTTGCCATCAAAAGTCCATGCCGCCACCCGGCGTTTGCCGGAACTGCGGGCTCCTTCTTCGGCTTCTCGGCCACCATGGCTTCGGTGGCACCAGTAGGCCGGCGACCGAGGCCGCGTCCTGGAGCGCGGTCCGCACCACCTTGACCGGATCGATGACGCCCTCGTTGTAGAGGTCGCCGAACGCGTTGGTACGTGCGTTCCAGCGCCAGCCGAATTCCGGCTTCTCACGTAGCTTGCCGACGATGATGGAGTTCCGCACCGGCGTTCTCGGCGATCTGCCGCACATTATACTGAACATGATGCGACTTGGCCAAGCAGGGAACGCCTCTTTAGCCGCCACGGCACCCGATTAAAGGAGGTCCTGGCTGTCAGGTTGCCTGACACCCCTTGAACCTAAAGGAGGTTTTCCAATCTCTTTCTATGTCGAGCGCAGCTTGGCGGATGTCGGGTCGAATTAAGCTTGGTGAACTGGCCAAAATCGTCGGCAGTTGCCCTTCGCTTACCGTACCGGTTGCAGTGATGACCGAGACAGATGCAGCGTGGGGCGGCTGACGGGGCTTGACCAGCGGAGACTTCGCTATTGCCGTTTATTCGCTTGATCATCATTGTCGTCATGATGGCATGTTTCGCGCTCTTGTTTGCGAAACTGGTCCGCCAGTCAGAGAAGGCAAGTTTCAGATCGTTGCCCGATGCCTCGCGCTGCGGCGAAGCGGTTGACTGTGTGCCAAAACTACCCCCGGCCAAGGACTAGTAGCCGTTTTGCGATTGTGCTTGCTCCTGAAGTCGGATCGAGGCAGGCCACTGCTACAGCACGGCAGGGCGACGGATAAAGACGCCCCCATGAAGCGCGTGATGCTTCCGGTCGTTGCTTAGCGTGTCATCGCCTGGGGGCCACACGACGGCGTCGGCATAGGTCGTGATGTCAAAATGGCGCCAAAATCGTTGGCGATCAAAATGCACGTGCCCTTTTGGGCTGACATTGAATGGAGGTTAGCAATGATCCGCAAAGTCGGAATCGCCAGTGCACTTGTCGCCATTTTCAGCATCCCCGCGTTTGCAGCCACGGAGTACTGGGTGGCCAAGGATGCAGCGACCAAGAAGTGTGAGGTGGTGACCAAAAAACCTGACGGCACAAAACTGACCGATGCCGGAAACAAGACATATACAAGCAAGGCCAATGCCGAAAAAGCATTAAAGGAACTGGCTGCTTGTAAATAACTGACAGGCTAGTGAAGGCCGCCCGGCCTGCTCATGGGCGGCCTGCACTGAGCCCAATCGTAGCTGGCAAGGCACCTACGACGGCCTCGCGAACTGTCATGCGGACGACACGCAGTTGTTGGGCTAGGGCGCGCAACTCTGCTACGATCCTCAAGATCTTAAACGGCGCGCTTTGAACCGTCGAAATATCGTGGCGATCCATGCTCAATTGTCGACGTCCGGATGCATCTGGGCCTGATCTGCTAGGTCGCCCTCGTCGTCGGGCTCGATCAAGTCGATTAGCGCTGCGACCCGCGTTCCCGGCAACGGTCGCCCTTGGCTCATTAGCGCCTCGTCGCCAAAGGCCCAGGCCCATGCCGCTCTCAACTCCTTGAGCGAGGCGCCGGACGCGATGATCTCCGCAATTGTCACGTCGTCTATGGGCCCGAGGACCGAGACGACGTCCTGGCGTGTCATGGTCATCCTTTCCTCCGTTCGAAATACCCGCGATGTAGATGGGCATTCAATGGAGCGCTTGCCACTAGGTATTGAAGACCTTCCCGAAACGGCGTTACCGATCCCTCTTGACGCAGCGGAAATCAATTCCCAGCTCATTCTCACCGGTTGCCGCGTAAGGGGCCGATGTGTCGGGGAGCGCCATGCTTCTTGGCGTTCACTCGTATCTATGTTGCTCCAAGGAGGATGTAGTTATGAGAGCGAACCTGGACTTCCCCCCCTTCTATCGGTCGAGCATCGGCTTTGACCGCATGTTCAATCTGCTCGAAAACGCCAGTCGGCCGCAAAACGCGGACAATTGGCCGCCCTACCATTCCGCCAAGCTCGGCGAAGACACCTACCGCATTATCCTTGCGGTCGCTGGTTTCGGCGAATACGAGCTGATGTTCACGCATCAGCCAAATATGCTCGAGGGCGCCAAGACAGAGAACGAAGACGTCCAGTACCTCCATCATGGTCTGGCGCTGAGATCGTTCGCGCGTCAATTTCGAATTGGCCGATCATGTAATCATAGTCAGGGCGAAGTTCGAAAACGGTCTGCTGATCGTCGACCTCAAGAAAGAGGTTCCTGAGGAGATGAAGCCGCGACGGATTCGATGCCGGCAGAACGCGGCGTCCAAGCGCATTGAAAGCGCGGCGGCCTGACCTTCTGCGGCCCCACCCCGTTGTGTCGTGGGTGGGCCAACCGTGACCCAACACGAAAGAATTAACGAAAGGAGAAGGACAAATGCGTACGTGACTTGATTCCCTGGAGCCGTGGCTACCGCGGAGAAGACATGGATCCGTTCCTGTCGCTGCATCGTAACGTCAACCGGCTATTCGACGATGCGTTCCGCGGTTTTGACACGTCTTCGGTATTGGGCCGCATGGCTCCGTTCAACGGTACTTGGCCAAGCGTGGAATTCTCGGAAACCGATAATGAAATCCGGGTGACGGCCGAAATCCCAGGCCTCGATGAAAATGACATCGAGGTTCATGCTGGATGATGGTGTCTTCTTCGCGGCGAGAAGAAAGCAGAGACCGAGGACAAGGACCGCCAGTTCAGCGAACGCTACTTGGACGTTTCGAGCGGCGCTTCAGTCTCGGCCGTGAAGTTGAAGACGACTAGGTGGCGGCCACGTTCAAGAACGGTGTGCTCACCGTGACACTGCCGAACACCAAAAAGGCGCAGGCAAACGCCAAGCGCATTGCAATCAACGGCAGCAAATGACGGTCGCGAAAGAGGGCCGGGGCTCGTCAAGCCTGGCCCTCGCAGATGGCGAGGACGGTTAAGTGACGTCCAACAGCCTCGAACTAAAGAGTCGTCATGGGATGCTGAATCAACATTGCAATCACTGGGAGATAACAAATGACCAGTCTGGCTTTCCTTGCCCCCGTGCAGGTTAAGACCAATGACGTGAGACACGACATCAATTCGGTGCGGGGAGGCGCTCGTATTCTTGAATCAATGGCCGAAGGCCCGTCGGGGACCGGTATACTGCTGCGCATTGAGGAGCTGCAATGCCGCAATCGCCGGGCAGATGACAACCGAACAGGGGCGACAGGCATTTGCCGGCTTTGCCAGGACAGCTGGGGTGCTGGCCAAATCCGATGTTTCGCCATTGGGCGGCGTCGATCAAAAGCTGTCCGTTTCTGGGCGCGGTTTAGATTAGAGCCTGTCGATATTCCATCCTGAACGGCGGCGGGCATCTCAGCACGCGGGAGCTCGCTACTCATATGGGAGGTTCGGCAGGAATGCCGTGCGCTATTCCGGTGTACGACGGGCGGCCGGCCGCGCCGCTCGGATAAGCAATTAGCAGGGGGTACAGGTGGTCGAGCATCTTGGATCTTTCGCTGGCCTCTCACCCTGATTCATTTCGGGTACTACACCTCCAGACGTCGTATTGAGGGCCTCCATCCTGAGGGTGCGCGAGGCCCACAGACATTCTCGGTAAGCCGCCTGGAGCTCTAGACCTGGGACCCTCGACGGACCGGCGATGCTCGATCAGGGAATGCGTTCGGCCCAGGCTTGTCGCCCGGACGACAAGCTCGAGGCGGCTGGCCACGGCCATCGCGGCATCGGTTCCACCTTCGACGATGAAGGAAAGCATCGCTCCCTAACCGCTCATTTGCCGCGTAGCCAGATTCGTGTCCCGGATCATCTTGCAGGCCTGGGAAGAGCACTTTCTCGACGCGTGGATGAGACGCCAGGGCCTGCGCAACCTTCTGGGCGCCTTCCCAATGAGCGGGCATGCGGATCGGCAAGGTCCCGTATTCGTCGCCGCTCGGTCGGCCGCCACTGGTCCAGAAACACAAGGGCAGCGTGTCTGCAGCCCTCGGAGTGCCAACCAACAGTCGAAGGGTGCTGCGCGAGTGGCCGCCAATATACTTTGTCGCCGAATGCATGACCGCATCCGCCCCACAACGCGGATCATTGGGTTTGACGGCGTCTCGACGCACACGAGACCAGTGCGCTTTGACGTGATTCCGGTCCGTGTTCTTTGAAGGCGCCAAGGCCAAAAACCAAGCTGCGGTTCTCCCTTCGATTACGAAATGGGATATGATCATCACGGTAGATGGCAGTTTGTCCACATTGTTTGTGAATTTGCTTCAATGTCAGGCGGCTACCGGCTCCGCACCAGTGATGATAGTGCGCTTGATGCGCTCACTGGCCAGAAGCACAATTGGACAGTTACAGGCCGCAAGAACGGCGCTGGCGGTGTCGCCGAAGAACAGCTCTTCGCCCGGGCGCTGGGTGACGCCCATCACCACCATCGCCGCACCGCTAGCCACCTCCCTGATGATCGCCTTGTCGGGCGTTGCGCGGGTGCGGATCGCGGTGTCGACAGGCACGCCGTAACGAGCGGCGAGATCGGCGATATCCTTGAGCACGGCCTCTTCGCGCCGATGCGAAACGGATGTCGGCTTGCGGCCTCTGGTTGCGCCTTGCGAGACGTAGAGGACCTTGACCCGCGCCCGGTTTGGACGGGCTAGCGCCAATGCGAAGTCGGCAGCGCGACGCGCCACTTCCGTGCCGTTGACAGGCACCAGAATGCTGGTGCCGGCTTTGAAAGTCGGCATCTTGTCGGCGGTCTCGCCGCCATTCAGGATCAGGCAAAGCGGACCCTCAAACCCGCCAGTGATGTCGTTGAGTGCTGGCGTGAACGAGCCCTTTTCCGTCAGCACATTGTCGAGGCCGACCAGCAGCATGCCGTAGCCCTTGAGGGCCTCTTCGGCGATGGTCTCGCCGGTCGCCTGGGATTCCGTGCGCGCGGTCAGGTGCACCTTGTCGACCAGCGTGTCTTCGGTCCGTTTTACGGCCTGGGCGCTTTTTTCCGCACCCTTTTTGATTTCCCTCAGAGCCCCCTCCGGTCCCTTTGTGTCGGTCGGCCTGTCGATCCGGCCGTCTTTCAGGTGCAGCAGAGTGGTCAGCATGCCACTGCTGCCGCCGACCAGCCCGGCGAGATAGGCGGTGAACTTGCCGATTCTGCTGTCATCGACCACCACGAGGAGCCGCTCCAGCTTGGAGACAAAGCCATGTTCGTCCAGCGCCTCGCGATCAACGCGCTGCTTCTCGTCTTGGCCGAGCGGCAGCCGGCCAAGCGCCCAGCGTAGCATCGGTGGCATGGCCAAGGTGGTGATGACTGCCATGGTGACGATCATGGTGAAAAGGTTGTGCGACAGGATGTTCATCGACAGGCCGATGCTGGCGACAATGACTTCTGTTGAGCCACGCGCATTCATCGCGCTGCCGACGGCGGTTGCTTCCTTGAAGGACATGCCGGCGAACTTGCCGCCGATGAACGCACCGCTGAACTTGCCGACGCTGGCGATGACGACGAGTGCAACCGTCAGCATCGCAAGCGTTGGATCGGCGAGCACGGTGAGGTCGGCCGAAAGCCCGGCCATGCCGAAGAAGATCGGCATGAACAGCGCGGTAATAACGCCGCGAAGCTGACCCTCGATGTGGCTGGACAAAATTGGCGATTCGCCGACCAGGATGCCGGCGACAAAAGCGCCGAGCACCGTGTGGACACCGATCAGATTCGTGATCAGCGCCATCACCCCCATGATGATGAGGATCACGGTGATCACCGCATATTCGCTGCGGAAGGCATCGTTGGTCCAGCGGATCAAGGTGAACACCAGGCGCCGGCCGATGGTGAAGGAGAACACCATGAACACCGCAACCTCGGCAACGGTGGTCACCAGTGGCACAAGCTGCAGGCTCCCGTTGGTGGCGATGCCGAAGGTTACGGCGATGATCAGCCAGCCGATCGTGTCCTCGATGATCGCCGAGGAAATGATCACCTGGCCGAGGTTGCGGCGCATGAAGTTCATCTCGCGTACCACCATGGCGACGATCTTGACCGACGAGATCGACAGTGCGGTGCCTAGGAACAGGCCAGCGACGATGCGTTGTGTCGGGTCGGGCAGCAAACTGTCCGGCAGGAATTGTGCTAGGGCGAAGCCGCAGATGAAGGGCACGACGACACCGGTGACCGAGATGGAGAAACAGGCCGCGCCAACCCGGCGCACCAGCCGCAGATCCGTTTCCATGCCGGTCAGCAGAAGCAGCATCAGGATGCCGAGCTGCGAGACGGCGTCGATCATTCCCTTCTGTGCAGGGTCGCTTGGAAAGATCAGATGCTGCGCCGACGGCCACAGCCAGCCGAACAGCGAAGGACCGAGCAGGATGCCGCCGATCAGCTGGCCCATGATCGCCGGCTGGCCATAGCGCTGCAGCAGCTCGCCCAGGCCACGCCCGACCAGGAGCAGGAGAACGATTTCGGCGACGAACGTGCCTTCGGCTGAACCACCCATACCAGACGTCTTGGCGCCGGCGGCGGCCGCTTCCGCCGCCCAGCTAGCGGTCGGCACGACCAGGCCGAGCGCACAAAACAACAACGCCTTCACGATTGGCCGCGTCGACGCCTGAGAATTCATGAAGCCCCCCGCTGTACTATGTGGTTGCCGAACAACGCGCGACAGGGGTTTGCGTTGCCGCTCTAAATGTACACGTCGCCGTGGGAGAGCCGAGAAGTCCGTGATTTGGAGACCGAATTACCTTACCACATCCCTTTGTTAACAAACACATATTTAGAGAATCTTCGGCCCGTGTGCAACGTTTTGTGTAACGAAAGGCGGTTCAAGACCTGGTATTGGCCTCGCATGTCACTGCCAAATGACTGATCTGACCGCGGCAGCACAGATGTGTACCACTTCCCTGCCTCGCCGATCTTTCGCATCTGCAAATGGGGGTTGTTGGTCTCCCGCCACTCGCGCAGCACGATCCGGTCCAGATCCGAACGCCTTATGTTCATCTCAACAGCCAGGGAGTTGAGCCTGTAGAACAGCGTCCGTCGAAATCGAGTGCCGGACCGCATTCCGATCGATCATGTGCTCCTCGGTATAGTTGACTGTCATGAGACTTCTCCGGCTTTGAACTTACGGGCGACGCCGAGGACCCAGCGTAAAGATGGTCATCATTGCACTCACGCACGCCATCGCTATCAGCGCGACAACGCCAGCAGAGTTGGACTTTTGCTCTGCGCGAAATGGGACGACGTGTTTTGCAGGCAAAGCACTGTGAACCAGCGCGTCCAGATCAGACCTGCTGCCGTGTCGAACGGAATAGGCGCGAGTGAATTCCGCGCCGAGAAGGAAAATTTCCGATGAGTAGTAAACCCATAGTAGTATAACGAGCAGGCCGCCGGCGGCCCCATATGAGGACGCGATCGCGCTGGAGCCGATATACCAGCCGATAAGCGATTTTCCGAGCGTGAACAGGGCAGCGGTCACTACAGCACCAATCCCCACATCGCGCCATTCGAGGGTTCGATCGGGCAAAACTTTGTAAATGGCAGCGAACATCCCTGAGATCAGGGCAAACGAAACAACCGCGTTGATCAAGCCGAGGACGATTGTGCCGAACGGCATGTGAGCGTTGATGATGTTGCCCAGCGCCGAGATCGCTGCGCTGGCAACGAGAGATACGAGCAACATGAAACCGAGTGCAGCGACCAAACCCAGACTTGCTGCACGTGCGCGCACCAGCCGCGACAACGAACTGCCCTTGGGTTCGACCTTCCATATTGTGTTCAACGACTGCTGCATTTCGCCAAATACCCCGGAGGCGGTGGCGAACAAGGTGACAATGCCGATGACCGCTGCCCAGGTCCCCGATAATTTGCCGGATGCGCTCTCGAGCGCGGTCTGAAGGAGACTTGCGCTTTCTGGACCCATCAAGCCCGAGATCTGGGCAGACAAAGCCAATTGGGCTGCTTCATGACTGAAAGCGAGCCCTGCGATTGCGACCACGATGAGGAGAATTGGCGCCAACGATGTGGTTCCGTAGAAAGCCATTGCCGCGCCATGGCTAAGTGCATTGTCGTTGACAAAGCCAACGACGCTTTCTCGCACCAAGTCCCATCCATCTCTGATCACGGGTCGCATTTTGAGACCGTTGGCAATGAGCGGCGACTTTGCCCATTGGCAATGCGCGAGGACCTCCAATGTTCCGGTTGTTGGCATTTTGGCAAGCGCACCGTTCAAGGGATGGTTGCGCGTACAGTTTGGTCCTCGCGCGCTCCAGCCTTCACGAACGACAGCGGCGCGTTCAGACGCCAGACGATTTCTCCCTCCGCGTGCTTCATCTCGCCAACGCCGCTAAGAGCCTGGGGGGCCACCCGCTTGAGAACGACGCTGCCGAATCCGGCTTTGCCGATGGACTTGATGCTTGGCCCGTCGCGTTCCAGCCATTCCAGCTTGAAGAGCCGCAGGTCCCCGACGGTCTCGATGTCCCATGTGACTTGCAACAATCCCCGGTGACCGGCGAGGACGCCGTACTTGGCCGAGTTGGTGCATAGCTCATGGAAGGCAATGCCGAGGTATTGCACGGCATTGGGACTGAGGATCAGGTCGGGTCCCGCCATGGCGATCAACTCGCCGCGCGGAAAGGGCTTGGCCTGCACCTCAAGAAGGTCTTTCAGCGTCGCGCCCTTCCGATCGGCTGATACAAGCAAATCGTGGGAGCGGGAGAGCGCCATAATCCGCTCCCTGACCTGTCTTTCAAACTGATCTGGTGTCTGCGAGCGTTTGTTGGTCTAACGGATCATCGACAGGATCACCGCATACTGGTTTTTAACGCGATGGTTGACCTCGCGCATCAGCATGCGGATGCGATGCTCGCTCTCCTTGGAGGCCGTGATGTCGCGGGCAATCTTCGAAGCGCGACAATGCGGCCGGCGGCGTTGCGGACCGGGGAGATCGTGAGGGACACCGGCACCAGCTCACCGTTTTTGCGCCTGCGGATGGTTTCGAAGCTCTCGACCCGATCACCGGCCCGGATGCGCTCGATGATCCGCGGCTCCTCATCCTGATGCTCGGGAGGAATGAGCAAGGTGATATTTTGGCCAATAGCTTCCTCCGGCCGGTAGCCAAAAAGACGCTGTGCGCCGCTGTTCCACGTTTTGATGATGCCATTCAAATCCTTGCTCACGATCGCGTCGAAGGATGACTCCACGATCGCCGACAAGTGCTGCGCCGCCTCCTCACCGGCTTTGCGGTCTGAGAGGTCGAGGAGCATATTGACGCCGCCGGTCAGATTCCCCTCGGCGTCACGCAGCGGTGTCGGAAAGGGCAGGAACCGAAAGAACGATCCGTCCGGGCATTGAGCAATCGCCTCGACATTGCGGACGGGACGGTTTTCCTTCAGGGTAATGGCCATGGGGCATTCATCGTGAGGCAGTTCCTCACCGTCTGCCGAGTCGTGACATGGATGGCGACATGAAAAAGATCGCGGGACTTTGACGGCAGGACGGTTGTTGCCCCGGCGTGCAGCACAATAAGGATCTTGCCGTCGACCCCGAGTTCGGCGATCCCGCCGTCCCTGGTCTGGGTCGAGAGGCCGACCACGTCACGCCAGACCGGTAAGGCGGCTGGAATGTCCACGACGCGCAGATGAACCGGGCCGAGATGGGTGGTGCTGGCCAGAATTTCTTGGCTCTTCATCGGCCGTTGTCTCCCTGCAGCGCTGGAACATTAGCTGCGAAACATATGCCTGTCTTGCGCTTAGTTCGGGTCGACCGCTCCCGGGCGCGTATTCGACTGTGGTAGCCGGGCCGTTGCCGCCCTTGCTGTCATTTTGCGATAGCCGGCGGATGGGGAGCAGATGGACAAGGCAAGCGGGGAGCACCGCTACGATGACTGGGACAAGCTCAACGCGGAGCAGGATGCGCTCGGCGCCTTCGAGCCCGTCATGACGCATTCCTTCGGAATTGATCCGTAGGACGGCCGGCCCGTGATGTTCCATTCTCAGATGATCTGCGACCTAGCGACCGTCGTCGACATCGGTGAGTCGTGATCGCCGAGCCTAAGCACATATTGAGGCCGACCGCTGGCTCTCCGCCCCAATGCCGCATCGTGGAGGTGGTGCGTCGCGACCGCGTAGGGTGGTCGTGGCATGAGTACCGATGTCCGCTTGGGTCAAAGTCGACATTCAGCCGGCAGGCAAATCAAGCTAACAGAGTAGCCGAGAATTTCGTCCAGTTCAGATCGCCACCGTGCACAGGTGGCTCTGAATCAGGTGCTTCTGCAAACGGTGAAGGAAGTCCCCAGACCGCCCCTTGGATCTTGTAGGGCTCTACGGGGCCGGTGAAGCCGCCCCTACGGTTGGGTAGCGACTGCGCGAGACCGGATGGCCATCGCTAGCTCTCCGCATGGCTAAAGACCACAGCGCCGTTGTCGTTACGAACTTCAACGGCGACGATTCCATCGTCACCTTTTCGGGTCTGGAACATCGAGATTGCATGGTCTTTCGCAGTCTTCTCGGCGTCGAACGTCTCCTTGTCGACGATGCCCTGTCTTCCGTACCAGATGACAGTGAAGGCCATTTTTGGTCGTTCCTTTGCGCCAAGCATACAGGAATTCAGGGCGGTAGGGGATGAAAGCACGGTGCCACATTCAAGCATTGGCGCTCCACAAGGCCGGTGAACTAGCCGCATCTGGACTCCAAACGGCAAGAGGTCGCATTCTGCCCTGGGGGAAGAGGGGCGTGGACAAGCACCCCTACGACAATCGCTCTGGACAGTGGCGCAAGGGTACCGCCGGCAAACGCCGTCGTCGTTCTGGCAACCCGTCGTGGTGGGTGTCCATCTTTGCGGGCGGCGCATTCCTGGCCGGCTTGCTGACCCTTGAAATCGGCCCACCTCTCGTAGGCTGCAACGTCAAGGGCAATATCAGCTACAACACAGGCGAGCGCATCTACCATGTTCCCCGGCAATACTACTGGCAGACACGTATAAGCCTTTGGAAGGGGGAGCGGTGGTTTTGCTCTGAAGCGGCCGCCCGCAAAGCTGGCTGGCGGAAATCGAGACCGGCCTTTTTATTGAGCATATGAGCCCAGTACGAAGACGCGCTCGCCCAGTGCTACGACGCTGAGCTGAAGATCCACATGCAACGCCAGTTGCGAAGCGTCTCTTCGCTCAACTGTCCGCGATAGTGAGCGATGACGTCTTAAAGAGTGAGGTAGTTCGAGTCAGACACGGGGCGCTATTGCGTTGATGGAGTTCTTGATCGGCGACCGCCCTTGGCTACCAAGCGCAACGAACGCCGGCGGAAGAAAGAGGCGGCTTAAGGAAGTGACTTGGCTAGATCAACCGATGCCGCTCCTTAGATTCGTTTGCCCGTCGCCTCGTGCCATTGGTGTCAGTGGTTTTAGCTCGATGCGCCGCGTCGCTTTGAGCCCGATCTGTGTTCTTCTTCCTTCCGCTAGCGCCGCCTTCATTCTCCCATCGCTCGATCGCCCTCCGTTCGAGCGCCTTACGCGTCTTAAGCACGTCGAACTCGATGCCGACGCCAGCCGATAGAGCTTCGCTCGCGATGGCGTCGGCAAGATCGGCGTCGGAGATTTCCAGTTCAGGAAAGATCTGTCTTATTGCTGCTAGGGCTTCCGAGAGAGCAAATGATTTCGGGTCTCTTTGGACCTCGTTGAGGAAGGCGCTAATTGCGGCGCGCACTTCAGGCTGAATTCGGTGGGTCGGGTCCGCGCTATTCATGGCGATTCTCCCTGGCAATCGTCTTAACGGTGCATACACGTTGAGGGTTCCCTCACGCGCGCGGGCAGCAGTATCCGCGGGTATGAGTGGTTGGCCGCATTCACCGTGGCATTTATTCGCCTAGTTCTCCGGCTATTCGCGCAGGACGAGCTGATGACGATGTGGAAGATTGGGCGCGATGTCGGCAATATGTACCATTGGAACGGCCGGCTTCTGCCGGTCGAGGATCTGTGCGCCCTGGCACGCGAACATGACATCATCACCGTGGTCGACGGAGCGCAGACCTTCGCCCAGATGCCGCTCAGCTTCCGAAAGCTCGACTGCGACATCTTCGTGACGAGCTTGCATAAATGGCTCGGCGCGCCGGTGGCAACGGCATGTTAGTTGTCAGGGAAGGAAGAAAAAGGAATTGACCTGCGGGCTGTCGCGCGTGTTCTGTAAAAAGGTTGGATCGGATGCAACATCGCGTCCAAGATATTTTAATCCTCTTCGAGCCGACCACCAGGGAAAGCTGGGGCGCTAATGGCAAGCAAAGATGGGCAAAATCAGAGTGACCCGCGTTGGCATAGGCTTTAGGACCAAGACAAGACGGCCGGTGCCGTGTCCTTCGCCATCGACGAGGCTTAGCTGTTTTCCGGTTTGCTCCACCTGCTTCAATGCCCGGCGAATTTCTCCATCAGTAAGGCTAGGCACAGGGCTCTCCTGTCGGCTCTCAAGTGGGGTCGTCAGACGGGTAAGCAGGGGTCGGCGACCGGGATCACAAGGGCTGCAGTCCCCCTTAAAACAGGCCCCAGCCTGCCACAATATCCGGGAGTTCGACAAGTAAAAAATGTCGATGATTCAATGTGTAACAGCGTGATCCTACGTGATAGAAATAGGATGAGTGGGATGGTTGTGCACCAGGATTATTGTGCTGTTTTGCTTCGAGACGAATTCTCCATTCAGATGGCCACGATCAGCGAATGTCGGTATCGGTGGTTGCGCCTCCCCGCAACCAGTTTCGTCATAATACCCTAGCCGTCCCGGTCTAACCGGGGCGGTTTTTGCGGCAACTCGATTTGGGCGAACTGCTCGCCGCCTCAACCTGGGCCAGGCGACCAGTCGCAGCCGCATCGCTGGCATTTCGTGGATCACCCAGCTTTTCGCCACGCTGCTTCCGGGCTGCCAGTTCGGCCCGAATCCGTTCGGAAATTTTCCGGCGCTCCTTCCTAGTTAGCCAGTGCGGTGTAGAGGTGTAGCATCAAGGGTCGGCGTCGGCCCCGAGTTCTGCGACGATGAACGACACGCTGGGCCATCAAGTCGGCAGTAACGCGACGTCGCGCGCGAGGCGGTCGAGCTTGGCCACGAGGACCGGACATTTCTGCCGGTTGAGGGAAAGCGCGAATTTCTCTGCACCTTTTTCCATTGAGCGTGTTTTGGCATGAAGTGTCCACTTTGGAGGTGGACACCACGTGATTGAGGACGATGAACAGAAACTGCTGGTGAGGCGAATTTTGCGTAACGGCCGCCGGCGGTACGACGCGGCGTCAAAAGAGCGGCTCGTTGCGGCCTGCCTTGAGCCTGGCGTGTCGGTATCGGGACTTGCGCTTGAACATGGGATCAATGCCAACCTTCTTAGGAAGTGGATAAAGACGACCAAAGACGCCGTTGCTTTGCCGCCACCTGCGCCGTCGGCGTTCATTCCAGTTCAAGTCAGCGCCGCGGAGTACAGCCTGCCTATGCAGGGCAATTCGGTAGAGAGGCCTGCCACGCGTGGTGAAGAGCGGCTGTCGAAGTCGTCGCCACTCCCAGCCAAGGTGAGCGCGTCTTTGCCGAACGGCGTGAAGTTGACGCTGGAATGCGGTGATGTGGATGCATTGACGGCGATCATCGGAGCACTGGGTCATGTTCAGACTGGGCGCTGACCTGACAGTCTACCTGCATCGCGAACCGATCGACTTCCGCGCCGGCATCAACAGCCTTGCGGTCCTGGTTCAGGAGGTGATGGAGCTCGACCCGTTTGCGCCTGCGGTCTTTGCCTTTTGCAATCGCCGTCGCGACCGGATGAAACTCTTGTTCTTTGACCGGTCCGGCTTCGTGCTGGTTCTAAAGCGGCTGACCGAGGACAAGTTCCGGTGGCCGCGCCGGGAGACGGCGGTGGTTACGCTGACGACCGAGCAGCTCCATTGGATTCTCGACGGCATCGACATCGACGCAATGGTGCGCCATCCGGTGCGGCAATATCAGGTTGCGGGCTGACGGCTCCCGAATTGTGCGGTTGACGCGTCGGTGCGGTTCAGATTCAAAACTACGATGAATCGACCTGGCGAACCGACTGTTGAGGAGTTGATGGCGCGCATTGCTGCGCTGCAGGCGCAGAACCGCCAGCTCGCAGAACGCGTGGCCAAGCTCGAGGAAGAGTTGGCGCTAGCGCGGCTGCATCGTTTTGCGCCGAAGAGCGAAAAGCACGTTGATCGCCTCTTCAATGAAGCCGAACAGATTGCCGATGAAGACGACGCCGGCAGCGAAGATGGCAATGTCGTCGACCTGCCGGACACCGGCTTTCCGTCCACCGAAAAGCCGGAGGGAAAGAAGCGTGGCCGCAAGCCTCTGCCGGAACACCTGCCGCGCGAGCGCGTCGAGTATGACCTTGCCGACGGTCAGAAGGCCTGTCCTTGCTGCCGCCACCAGATGCATCGCATGGGTGAGGCCGTCACCGAGCAGCTCCATATCGAGGTGAAGGCGAAGGTCCTGCAGAATGTGCGGTTCAAGTATGCATGCCGCCATTGCGACCGGACCGGCATCAATACGCCTGTTGTCATTGCCCCGATGCCCGCGCAGCCCTTGCCGGGCAGCATCGCCACGGCCTCGACGCTGGCCTTTGCGCTCGTCCACAAATATGTCGATGGCACGCCGCTCTACCGTCTGGCCCAGGCCTTCGAGCGTGCCGGCGTTCCCGTCAGCCGCGGCGCTCTGGGCCATTGGGTGATCGGATCGAGCGAGAGGCATCTCTCCCGCATCTATGATGCCCTGAAGCTACGGCTTCGGTCACAACCGCTCATCCATGGTGACGAGACGACGGTCCAGGTCCTGAAGGAAAAGGACAGGGAAGCCACCAGCACATCCTTCATGTGGGCGTATCGGAGTGGAGAGGACAGCGACGAACCGATCGTGCTGCTCGACTATCAGCCCGGCCGCGGCCAGATCTATCCGCAGGCCTTCCTCGGTGATTACCGCGGCATCCTGATGAGCGATGGCTATACCGCCTGGCGCACGCTGGCAGGAGCGACCCATCTGGGGTGCATGGCCCATTCCAGACGTCGCTTCGTCGATGCACTGAAGACCAGAAAGAAAGGCGGCGGCCCGCCGGAGCAGGCGCTGAAGTTCTTCGAAAAGCTCTACCGGATTGAAAGCCAGACGCGCAACGAAAAGCCGGACAAGGGCGAAACGCGACATCAATGCATCCGCCGTTTCCGCCAGCAACACAGCGTCCCCATCATGAACGCTCTCAAGGCATGGCTCGACGACATAGCCCCGAAGGTCCTGCCCGACAGCAAGATCGGCGACGCCGTGTCCTACACCCTGAACCAGTGGGAGTACCTGACGCGCTACACCGAAGACGGCAGGATGCCGATCGACAACAACCTGCTTGAGCGCGACATCAGGATTTTTGCCACTGGAAGAAAGAGTTGGCTGTTCAGCGACACTGTGGACGGAGCCAGGGCCAGTGCCGTCGTCTACAGCCTCATGCTGACATGCCGAGCATGCGGCATCGAGCCCTTGGCCTATTTGCGCCACGTCCTCACGGAATTGCCGCAGCGCGCGGACAATGCCGACATCACCGATCTCTTGCCATTCAACTTCGCCAAAACCGCCGCTACTTGATCCGATGCAACTGGCCGACAACGACCCCGGTCAAACGGGCCGCGTCAACGCGCATGGAAATGAGCGCTTACGGTTGAGGTCTTCGATCGAGAGCATGGGCAAAGCCCGACGGATATCGACTATCCGTCAAGACCGTAGCCGCCCTTCAGTGGTGATGGGCGGATACGGTCTTGACGTATTCGGACATAAGTTCCCTCGGCGCCGACTGGCCGACGTCGCCGACGCTGAGGATGCCGACCATCCGCATACTCTTGTTGATCACCGGCAACCTACGGATTTTCAGTTCCTCCATGTGCCGCATGGCCTTGGCCAGATCGTCGTCTTCGCGGCAGCAGTGAATGCCGGTCGTCATGACATCGCGCGCCGTCGCGGTGCGGCTGTCGAAACCGTCCTCCGCCAGTCCTTTGCAGACAATGTCGCGGTCGGTCACCATTCCGATCAGCCGGTCGTCTCTCCGATGGGAATCGAACCGATATCCTCGGCTCGCATCAATTTCGCCAGTTCGGTGACAGCGGTTTCGGGGCTGACCCAGTCGACACCCTTGTGCATTGCGTCTCTGACTTTCATGGCGGACCTCCCTTTCTGAGGTTGGTGCATGCCCCTCTGTCTCATCTTACCGCGGACTGGATTTTCTGGAAACACCAAGAGGCTCTCCGACCCAGAACCGGTGGAGCATCGACGAGTACGTTGAGTGCGTACCGATCGCCTTTCTCTTCGAACGGTCCAGCCGCTATTTTCTTCGGCACCCTCCGGCTCCATGCTTCGGGGTTAGAAAGACCCATATCCAAAGGCGGGCGGGCCTACCTCTCCCGGAAGGCGCGTAAAATGCGTCGGGTCCGCTGTCGACGGCTCCAAAAGCGCGAACGTTGCGCAGGCTGGACACTTCCGGGAGACAGCGGACTCAAACCAAGGCCAAGAGGGGCAAGGCCCTTTATGATCCCTAGGCGGGGACCATGGAAATAACGGCGGGCGGGTACAAACGTTCCGTCGGCTGAAAGATATATCCGGCCGCTTGCGACGTCATCTTCTCGTCGATCAGTGTTTGGAACGTTGCCAGAGCCGCACCAGGCGGGGACTAGCGTTTTCGGGTTAGGAAACGGGCCTCTCGCATAAGCGAACGCCAATCGTACCCCAACAAGGCGATAAGCTCGCGGGCCTGCTCTTCGGTGATATGCGCCTCCCTAACCAAGCGCCGAACAACAGAGTTGTCAGGCACACTGGGTGTTCTGTCCTGTTCGTCGGCCATTTGCAGAATCCATCTAACGGTGGCAACGCGACCATCCGGGAAGGGTTCCGTCGCTAATTTAAATGACTCGCCATGCTTCTGGTGCGCGAGTTGACCGACTGCATAGAGCCTCACCAGCGCGCGTTTCCGCCGGCCGCTCCTCCTGCGCCGCCGAAGCGCCTTTGCGCGTCCTGGCGCCCGCCTGTGTTCTAGCTAGGAATACGATGCAAGCCGGCGCCCCTTAATTGTGGTTGTCCAACAAGAGGGCAAGCTTTCTGGCTGCGGCGCTTTCTACAATCAGTTCCTCCAAACCGCTGTCGCCGGCGCGCGATTTGTTGACGCGACGCCTGATTACACGGAGCGCTTCAGATATCGAAACTGCGGTGGTCTTCGCGTGATCATCCAGATATCGGCCCACTTCAATCACGGCATCTGCATCGATGTCGAATGGCAATTCTCGCATGGCACACCCTCCCGTGGCACCCGAACCTTGCTTCCCGAATTTATCGCACTGAAATGACCGAGACCACTATACAACTGCCAGCTGAAACACAGCATCATCAATAAGAAGGAAGCCCTGATGGCAGGGCGCGACACCGGCCGCTACGTCGGCTCGGCCTTTGTCACGCTGAACCGGGAAATGCGCGAACGGCTGTGGATGCAAGTCCAGGAGCATTCAGGGCCGGCGCCAAAGGGCATGAAGCTGCCGGCGACCCACTGCGTAGGTACGGACCGTCTCCGACACCCAAGTCCCCCTTGCCGGCGCCATCGAGATCAGGAATATAATCCTTCGTTGCGGCGACCCCTTCAATGGAGTTCGCCATGTCCAAGACCCTAGCCGACACCCTGGCCGCCCGCAAAACCGTCTATGTCAATTGCCGGCACCCGATGTGCTGCAAGTCGACCAAGCTCGATATCCAGGCGCTGATCGACAAGCTCGGGCCTGACCATGGTTCCATGCATTGGGACCTGGTGGGGCTATTCGGCTGCGCATCATGCAAGACCGCC
This sequence comes from Mesorhizobium huakuii, assembly GCF_014189455.1. NCBI lineage: Bacteria > Pseudomonadati > Pseudomonadota > Alphaproteobacteria > Hyphomicrobiales > Phyllobacteriaceae > Mesorhizobium > Mesorhizobium huakuii. The sequence continues at coordinate 6,456,251 of NZ_CP050296.1, read as the reverse complement.
GGCCGCGACCGCCGGCCCGCCTTCTTCACCGTCATTCCCGATTACGAGGGCCAGCAACGGGAGCGCAACCGCGACTGGAAGCCGACTTTCGATCGAAGGCAGGGGCCGATGGAACATTAGCGACTTCTAAAAGTTTCTCGCTTGCGGCAGGCGATACTCACCCCATTGCTGCCGTAGATCGGAATACGCACCACCTGAAAGGCGGCCGTCAATCGGGCCCGGCGAGAAGCGGGCGCGATCCAAAAGAATCTGCGCCTTCAGAACGGCCGGATTGACGCCCTTCGGTTCGCCGACGGCGAATTGGGCCTGATTGACCGCGGTCAGGTCCAGCTTGGCCGCTTCCGCCCCGCCGCATGCGAGGGCGAACGCCGCGGCGACGACAAGAAGGAGCCTGATCATCGATGTCACTCCCTGGACTGCAACGGGACCCAGCTTTTATGACGCGGCACAGCGGATCTGGTTCCCTTCGCTGGCAGCCGCATCGTCAACAGTCACCGGCGCCGTTGCAACGGTTCGCATCAACTAACCCTTGCTGTTCCCCGGCGTGCGATTATGGTTGGCGAGTTTTCTGGGGCGGCAGGGGAAATAGATTTGCCTCGTCGATCAGCTCGATCGCACCTGCTTGGTCTGATCGCCGCCGCGGTGATACCCGTCTGGCTCTTCGCGGCCTATCTGCTGGTCCAATATGCGCTGCATGAGCGATCCCGCTTCGAGCAGGATGCACTGCAGACCGCCCGGCAGGTTTCGCTCGTAGTCGAGGGCGAACTAGCCAATCTCCAAACGACTCTCAACGGCCTGTCGAAATCGGCTGCTCTCGCTAGTGGCGATCTGGAGGCCTTTCGCGGCGAGGCGCTCAACCTGGTCGAAGGGACGGACCGGATCATTGTCCTGCGCGATTTAGGGCGCAATCAACTGTTGAATACAGAGATCGGGTACGGTGCGGATCTGCCGCCGGTCGAACCGATGTCGGCGGCGGATCGGGAGAAACTCAGAGCGTCTGGCATTTTTGTCAGCGATGTCTTCGCCAGCAAGGATTCCAAAACCTACCGCATCGCCGTTGTCACAAAGGTGCCGGCTCCGACGGGCGAAGACCTGGTCCTTTCGATTTCTGTCCCTACCGCGCGCATTCGCGATGTGATGATGCCTGCTGTGCCTGAGGGGTGGACGGTGGGTATTGGAGATCGCGACGGAAATTACGTGGCACGTTCCAGGTCGCATGAGGAGATGACCGGCAAGCCCGGATTGCCAGAATATCTTGAAAAAATCGTTGGCCGCTCCGGCAGCTTCACATCCCGCAACTACGAAGGCACCACGCTGCTGGCAGGCTACTACCGATCGTCATATTCCGATTGGTTTTATACCGCAAACATGCCGCTTTCGGAGGTGCAGGCGCCGCTGTGGCGCTCCCTCGCGGCAATTTGCGGGATAGGCCTCCTAGCGCTTCTTGTGTCAATCGCCCTCGGGTACGTCGTTGGAAAGCGCTTCACTGGAGCGACCGCCGACCTTGCCGCTCGCGCTGAGGCGCTGGGCCACGGCCGTACCGTTGAACCGATGTCAACCTCGGTTACCGAGTTCGCTGCTATCGCGCAGGCCCTGGTTGACGCAGAGCGTGCCATCACCGAACGCCGGTATGAGTTGGAAGCGGTGCTGGAGACGGTACCAGCGGCGGTTTGGTTTACCTATGACCCGAAAGCGCTTCAGGTGATCCGCAATCGCTTCGCGGCCGAACTCATGGGTTTGCCGACGGACGTCCGTAAATCCTTTGGGACGCCCGATCTGGTGATCGACACCATCGCAGTCAAGGACGGCCACACGGTAAGCCGTGAAGACCGACCTCTAAGCCGGGCAATGCGCGGAGAGCTGACCGACAACGAAGAGTTCGCCTACACCCTTCCATCAGGCGTGGAGCGCTTCCTGCTGTCGAGCGCGCGTCCGATCCGCAGCCCAAGCGGTAACATTATTGGCGCCGTGCAAATCAGCCTGGACATCACTGACCGTAAACGCGGCGAAGAGCACCGCAAATTGCTGGTCAATGAACTGAATCACCGCGTCAAGAACACGCTTGCGGTGGTCCAATCCATCGCAAGCCAGACGATCCGCAACGCTACGACGTTGCCCGAAGCAGGACGGACCCTGTCCAGCCGGCTCATCTCGCTGGCAAAGGCGCACGACATCCTTACGCAGCAGAACTGGAGCGGTGCCGATCTCAATGATCTGATCACAGCGTCGATCAAGCCGCATGCACCGACCGAGCGCTTTCAAATCAGCGGCAACAAGGTCTGGCTTCCGCCAAACGTCGCCCTTTCATTTGCTCTCGCGCTTCATGAACTTACGACAAACGCAATCAAATATGGGGCGCTGTCGAATGCAAAGGGCAGGGTTTCGATATCCTGGAGGCTTGTTGGTCAAAAACAGCAACGCCGACTTGAACTCGAATGGCGAGAGACGGGCGGCCCAACCGTCGGCCCTATCGAGCGCAAGGGGTTTGGCACGCTGCTTCTGGAGCGCATATTCGCCTCCGACTCGGCAGGCCAAATCGTCCTGACGTTCGAACGGTCAGGACTGACTTGCGATTTTCGGGTGAATCTGTCTGGATTGAATGGCGCTCAAGTGGCAGCCATGGTTTCTGCTTAAGGTCGAGCTGGTTATTTCGCGCGTATGGTTACGGCGGAACTCTTGAGGAAGACTTAGGCACTGGACGTGCGATGGGAGGTTGGGCCTTCCTGGTCGTCCTCCAATGGCAGACCAGCGCTAATCGGGAGGAGCAGTGAGGGACCGGTCATTCCCCCGCATACATGACGGCCAAGGCTGGCGCGCACGGTCTCACAAAGGGGCTGCGAGGTGGCTGCCTTGTGTGCCGCCGGGCGACGATCGGCGTCGATGACGCATCGGCGGTTGTGGCGACGTCGCCGAGGCTCTGAAGCCTGAGGGCAGGGCGGGCCGGCAGTTTGACGGTCAGTTCCAATTGTCCGCCGATCGCCTCGACGTAGTTGCGCAGGGTCGAAAGATACATGTCGGCCTGCTTCTCGATCTTCGACACCGATGGCTGTTTGATGTTCAGGGCGGAGGCGATGTCAGCCTGAGTGTGAATCAGCAACGAAGGTTGACCCTCATGCAATTGCTGCGTAATCCATTGATTTACATATACGAAATGGAAATTGAGCGGGGTCACGATCGGCGCCGATGATTACCCCCACCCGGATTGCGAATTTTCTGCAAATTCATGCACTTGGTGCATTTGGGCGGGGGCAACCTTCGGTGCTGATTCACAGGCGACGTCGATGCTCTCCAAAATCACGACATTCCGCGACTGGCTGCCGCAATTCGGTGGGTCCTTGAAAATTGCCGTGGCCGTGTTATGTTTGACGAAATCGCGAAATGTCAGACATTGGAGGCTGCGTCATGGCGAAGGCAGCGAGGAAGAAACACACGGGTGGTGGCGCGGAACGGCGAGGCAGATTTGCCATTCAGAAGCGCGCCGGTATGATCGAAATGACGACGAAGGCCGGCGAGCCACTTCCGAAGATTAGTCGGGCAACAAAGACCGGCAAGTCTGTCGCGATCAGCAGAACCCGTTTTGAGGCCGTCATGAAGGCGGCGGAACATTCTGGTCTGCTGGGTGAGAAGAGCACGCGGATCGGTGGTCGTATCAGTCCGGCGCTGATCGAAAAAGCCAAGAAGCAAACCGGGATCGAGACTGACACCGACTTGATCGAATTCGCCCTCGCCAATGTCGCACTCGATGACAATTTCGGACAGACATTCAGAAAGACGAGAGGAACCGTAGATCCGTCTCTTAAGCTAGGGTTCTGAATTGACGGACTTCGACTTCGCCGGGTCTGTCCGCTGGGCACGATTCGATCCTCGGAAGACGCTATCTCGTCGTAAAGATGACGAACTACCCTTCCTCGGTTATGCCGCCGAGGCGGGGCAAGAACTCATGCTCGATACCTGTGTCTATATTGACGGTTTGCAGGGACGCGCCCCGGATGTGGTCGCCGACCTGCTCGATCTCAGGCTCAGCAACCATTCGACGGTTGCCATCCAGGAACTCATGCACACCGTTGGTGTGCTAGACCCGAAGCATTCCGGCACAAAGATGGCAATCAAACAGATTGGCACTACCATTGGCGACATGCACCCGCATCGCGTGTTCGCACCCGATCCGGATGTGCTTGGAAAAGCCGCGCTACTCTCAGGCATCCTGTGTCGCCTTCAGGGTTACCAGAAAGATGCTCGGCTCCGCGCCCTTCAGGATTGTGTTTTGTTCCTGCAGGCGCAGAAGCTAGGGTTCACGATACTCACAGGGAACATCGGCGACTTCGATTATCTTCTTCAGCTGATCCCGGCTGGACGGGCGCTGTTTTATCGCCAAGCAGGATAGTTACTCCTGGCATGTCATTGTTCACACCGAGGGCGCAGCGTTATGCATGGCGCCAAGCAGCACGGGTCTTGGGCGAATGGGCACATCACCTGACGAGAATGTCAGCGCGTAGGTCTTTTCTTGCACTGCACCATACACAGACCCAAGTCTGCCAATTGATGGTTTTCGAGTTCGGCCAGTTGTTCTCGTTGGCGATGGAGTTCGATCCAGCGCGCCACCGATGCCATCGAGCGAACTACACTTTCCATCACGCGATGGGCACTTCCAGGTGACGATGAACGCCTCGGCGTCTCAATCAGCAGGGGGTTCAACATTTCTCATCCTTCCGCAGTGCTCTGGTTGACGTGTGCTGCGGAAATGCTCCAATCTGTCCACGGGCGCAAAGCATGGTTTCTCGTGCTTGGCCCAATTTTTCTCATGACATGGGTGCGAAATTGGCCCGCCGACTGCCATCACTCAACGCCCTCAAAGCCTTCGAGGCGGCGGCGCGCCACGAGAGCTTCACCAGGGCGGCGGACGAACTTTCCGTGACGCAGGGCGCGGTGAGCCATCAGGTGAAGGCGCTCGAGCTCCAATTGGGCATCAGGCTGTTCGATCGCGAACGTCAAAAGCTGAGCATCACACGGGCTGGCCTTTCCTACCTGGAGGTGGTGCGCGATGCCTTCGACCGTATCGCCCTCGGCACGGAACGCATCCAGCATCTATCTAGGGCCGGAGCGCTAACGGTCAGCACGTCGCCCGACTTTGCCGCCAAGTGGTTGGTAAACCGCCTTGGCAGGTTTGCAGAGACGCATCCGGACATCGATCTTAGGATTTCCGCAACCATGCATCACGTCGACTTCGCAAGAGAGGACGTCGATCTTGCCGTGCGGCATGGCGATGGCAACTGGGCGGGGCATGATGTTGTCCGCCTGTGCTCCGAGCAACTGTTCGCGGTATGCAGTCCCAAACTTCACCAGCGGATGCGCGAGCCGTCCGATGTGCTGAAATTTCCGTTGCTGCATCTTGATGACCGAAAGGACTGGTCGGAATGGCTCGAGGCCGCTGGCGTGGTCCATGCCGAACGCTCCCACGGACCGGTCTTGAACCGCGCCAGCATGGTCATAGACGCCGCTATCGACGGCCAGGGCGTCGCACTCGCCCGCACCACGCTTGCGGCTTGGGACCTCATCAACGGCCGCCTCGTAAGACCGTTCGCCACGGCTCTGCGATTGTCCAAGACCTACTGGATCGTCTGCCCCAAGGCGACGTCGATGCTCCCCAAAATCACGACATTCCGCGACTGGCTGTTGGCCGAGGCCGCCGATGATGTGCGCCGCCTCGACACGCTCGGTCCATAGGTCCAGCGTCTTTCAGATCGCGATGTCCCGTAGGGGGGTATTCAAAGGCGGGGAGGGCGGTCCTGTGCCTGTGCCTTGTCTCCTATTCCGGCCCAGTCGACAATCTAGCTTCAAGCATTGTGCTGCGTCGCTGGCTACTCCGGGGTAGCCCTAGACCAACCGCTTTCGTGTGCACTATGTGTGCAATGAGAACTAAGATATAGCCGGGTGGCCTTCCGTTGCGGCGGAATAATCGTAAATTGGGCTACGTTTGGGCGGGTGTGTCAGGGCCAAATTGCTCAGTCGTTCCAACCGGGTATTGGACGGACTTGAGCAGAAAAAAAGTAATGAAATGAATAAGATAGATCGACATCTTGCTCTTGCGCCCATGATGGATGGGGCAGATACTTAAATATAATCAGCTAGTTACGAGATGTCGTGTGCAAATATCGCACACGAAGGTTCTGCTTCTCTTCTTTTTTCGTTCCCACGACGGAGCCGCCGAAAGCCCTTTTCGCAGGCTCTTCTGCCGACGATATTGACCTCTCCAATGCGGACGTTCGCCGGGATATCCGTGCCTTGCGACTCCAGCCGAATTGAGCGCGCTTATGAAGGAAGTTGGGATGTGTGGATCCGCCGTGGTGCAAACTTACTGAACCACTCAATCTGGGACCTGTGACTGTTGCGGCCCCAGAACATATGCCAGGCTCGACAAGGAATAATACGGCGCTTGGGTGCCGGGCCTTTGATTCCCGCGTCAAATGAGCATATGGCTCATGGCGTAGCCAGTCGGTCAGCGGATTTCGAATGGTCCCCCAGCCTTCTTGGCGCTGCTTCACTCCAACGGCCACAGCAGCACTAGTTGGACCCGCCCGCGGCCCCAATTCGTCGGCGGCTTCACTGATCCCGTGCGCAGCCGCGCGTTCGAGCCACAGGCGAGCGGCAATCGGGTCGCGCTCCCCGGCGAGGCCTTTCAAGAGATAACGTCCGAGCATGAATTGGGCTTGGCTATGCCCACGTCCGGCAGCGGCAGCGTACCATTTCTGCGCCGTTGTCTGGTCGACCGGCAGGCCGTGGCCGGCTCCGTACAGCGCGCCAATCGCAAACATCGCCCCGGCGTGACCGTCGGCGGCGGCCTGCTCAAACATCTGCATTGCAGCCTCAGGCTCGGGCATGCCGCCGCGCCCATTGAGTAGCATCTCGGCAAGCGCCACGCGTGCGTCGAGCACGCCGGCGTCGGCCGCCCGCGCAAACCACACGCGGGCCTGAGTTGGGTCGGCCGCCACGCCGCGTCCATCCTGGAGGAGGCGGGCGTACATGTATTGCGCCTCGGCGACGCCTTCGGCCGCGCGCCGCAGCCAGTGTGCCGCTTGCTCCTCGTCCTGGCGGACGCCGACGCCCTTGGTGAAGCAGAGCCCAAGGTTGAATGCCGCGATCAGGTCGCCCGATGATGCGGCCGCCTCGAACCATCCGGCAACGCTTGCACCGTCGCCCGGCTCGCCGGCCCCTCCGAGGACAAGATTGGCGAGGTCTGTCTGTGCCTGCTGATTGCCGCCGTTTGCGGAAGAGCGCAGCCAGCGTGCTCCTTCCTCGACATCCTCCGCCACACCATTTCCCGTCAAATAGAGCGAGGCCAAAGCGCGGGCAGCGGCTTGGTGGCCTGCTTCGGCTGCCCGCCGATACCAGTTTGCGGCTTCTGCAAAATCCGGCCGCTGCGTCTTCGCATAGCGATCGCCCAGCATATAGGCTGCTTCGATATTGCCGGCCAAAGCAGCACGCCGCATCCACGCCTCCCCGGCAGCGACATCTTGGCCGACGAGTGCACCGTCAATCAGTGCCAATCCCAACCGGAACTGGGCGGAGGGCAGGCCCTTCTCTGCCGCAGCCTGATACAGTTGAGCGGCTGCTGCGATGTCGCGTGCTACGCCGAGCCCGTGCTCGGTAAGGACCGCAAGAAGATAGGTCGCGGTCGGCAGGCCTGCGTCGGCCGCACGCCTTACCTCTTCCGCAATCCGAACTCTGTTTTCGCGTTTGCCACGGCGGGCCAGCGACAGGGCAAAGCCAAGGCACCCTTCGGCGCAGCCGGCAGAAGCCGACTTCTCGTACCACCGGTGTGCGGCATCGGCATCGCGCATCGATGCGGGGCCGCTCGTAAGGATATAACCGAGGATCGCCTGTCCCGTGGCCGAGCCTGCCTCGGCCGCCTTGCTGGCAAAGTCGAGAGCAGCGGTGAAGTCTGGTTTTCCCGGGGAATCAGGTTTGAACAAGTGCTCCGAGGGTCCCCTGCCGTCGGCTTCCGCCGTCACCAGCCCGGTGACGTAGAGAGCGGCGAGGAGCGCCTGCGCATCCGCGCTCCCGTGGTTGGCTGCCCGCAGCAGCCATCGCGCGCCTTCCATACGGCTCGGTGGCACACCGGCGCCTTCCAGATAGCAACGCGCGACCCGGTACTCGGCGTCGACGATCCCCGCGCGCGCCGCCTTGGCCATAAGCGGAAAGGCTTCAGCTGCCTTGCCGCTGTCCGCAAGCTGGATCGCCCGACGCAACATCGCCGACGGGAAGGCCAGACCAGTCAGCCGATCCAGGATTGTCATCGATCCGAGCCTCTGATTCGTCCAGTCTAAGGCTCCCGCATCGCCTCCTGGCCGACCGGGAGCATGACGCCGAGAATGTACTTGAGTATCGTGCGCCGGCCTACCTTTACGTCGGCGGTCACCGGCATGCCGGGGCTGACGGCGAAACCGGCGGGCACGCCGTGGAGGGCGACCTGGTCGATGGAGATCCGCGTGCGATAGAATGGCTCGGCGTCGGAAGGTAGCATGGCCAAGGAACTGTTCGGATCGCGCGCTTGCTCCTGTGCCGAGAAGGAATCTGGGCTGAGTGCCCGCACAGTTCCATGGGCAAGGCCGTACTGCGAATAAGGGAAGGTGTCGAACTTGATGATCACCGGGTCGCCGACATGCACAAAACCGCTGCTCCTGCCAACGATGTTTGTCTCGATCTCGAGCGGCGCGTCGGCCGGCACCAGCGTGATAAAGCGCTCCCCTGACTGCATGACCGAGCCCACAGAGACTTTTGCTACCGATTGGACAATGGCGTCTGACTGGCTCTTCAACTCGACCAACTGGTTTCGAAGCTTTGCCTTGTTAAGAAGTTCGCGGGCGTCGGAGATCCGCGTGCTTGCCTCCGACAGGCTCTGCGAGACTTCAGCGCGCCAGCCCTGAATGTAGCCGTCGCGCTCGGCGGCCACCGCTGCCTGTTGGCGTTTGGCGGCTTCCGCGGTCTGCTCGGCGTTGCCGAGCGCCCGGGACATTTCCGCACGGTTGTCCTCGGCCAGGAGCGTGTTGAGGCGGCTTCCTACCTGCCTTGCCTCGAGCTGCCTGCGCATCTGTTCGATCGAGTCGGCGACCGTCAGCCGCTGGCGGTAGCCGTCGGCATCGGATTGCGATCGCGAAATCACCGAGCTGAGTTCGTCACGCTGGCGTTCGAAATTCTCCACCTTGGCATCGTAGACCGCCTTGCGGTGCTCGAATATCGACACCTGCAGGGTCCAACTAGGGTCGAGGCCGTCATAGGTGAACGCCTGGCCGTTGGCCTCCGCCTTCAACCGCGCCACCTCGGCTTCAAGCGTCGAGACCTGCATCGCCAGTGCCGCCTGGTCGGCTGAGGAAAAGGTCGCATCGAGGCGGGCAAGCAGTTGGCCGGCCTGGACGCGCTGTCCTTCCCGCACCTCGATCGAGCGGACAATCGCTGTCTCAAGCGGTTGCACGACGATGTTGGGAGATTGCGAGACCACCAGTCCTCTGGTCGTCACCACCTGATCGACCGGTATCAGTCCCGCCAGGGCGATCAGTGCGATGACCAGGCTGAAAACGATCCAGACGATGCCGCGCGCCGCCCGCGGAATAGGCGCATTGGCGACGGCCGTCGACGGCCACTGGAACTCGAGTATGGCCGGCGTCGTCGGATCTCTCGTTTCCATCCGGTGCCACCGAGCGGGAAGGGCGGTGAGAGAGGTGCTACTCATGGGTTACCGGACCTGATGCGAATATGAGGCGCGCGACATGATCAAACCAACCGCGGCGGGACGGCGACCGGGCGGCCGTGGCGGCCGTCGAGATGCCGGTTCTGCTGCGACCACAACTGGCGATAGAGCGCACATCGTTCGAGCAAGGTCGCATGCGGCGCGACGTCGAGGACCTTACCCTGATCCATGACGAGGATGTTGTCGCACTCGGTCAGCGAGGCTAGCCGGTGCGAAACGATGATCATCGTGCGCCCGCTGGCGATGCGCATGAGGTTGGCGCTGACAACCGCCTCGCTCTCCGGGTCGAGTGCGCTGGTCGCTTCGTCGAGGATGAGAATGGTCGGATCGTGGATGAGCGCGCGCGCGATCGCCAGCCGCTGCTTCTGACCGCCTGACAGATTGGGCGAACCTTCCTCGATGTAGGTGTCGTAGCCATTCGGCATCCGCTCGATGAATTCCTGGGCGCCGGCGAGGTGCGCGGCGCGCATGGCGTCGGAAAGCGTCAGGCCCGGGCGCCCGGCGATGATGTTGTCGCGGATCGATCCGCGGAACAGAAAGTTGTCCTGCAGCACCACGCCAAGCCCCTGGCGCAAATGGCGCAGGTTGATTTCCTTGAGGTCGACGCCATCAAGCTTAAGGAAACCACTGTAGTCGCGGTTGATCCCTTGCAGGAGGCGGGCGACTGTCGATTTTCCCGACCCGCTGCGCCCAACGATGCCAAACATGCTGCCGGCGGGAATATGGAAGCTGACCCGGTCGAGCGCCGGTGTCTTGGTGGCGATATAGCTAAAGGTCAGGTCGCTGAACACGACCTCGCCGACCAGCCTGGGTCTCAGGCCGGTGGAATTCGAACTGCTCTCCAGCGGCCGGTTGAGGACCGACGCTGCCTCGCCGATCGCCGCACCGACCTCCTCGTAGTCTTCAACCAGCCGGGCCAGGCCAACCAGCGGCTGCGCTACACGCTGGGCGATCATCATGAAGGCGAACAAGCCGCCGACCATGTAGCCGGTGCGGTCGTTCATCGCGAGATAGGCGCCAATCAGCATGGTGCCGAGCACCATCACACGTTCGATCGGCGTGACCAGGGTCTGCGGCCAGCTTGCCAGCTGTCCGAAGGCAAGACGCGCCTTTCCCGCTTCCGCCACCCGCTCGTCCCAGAGCGCCTTGCGCTGCGGCTCGAGACCGAGCGCCTTCACCGTCTTGATGCCGACGACTGTTTCGCCGAGCGCCGCCGACTTCCAGGTCTCGGCGTCGACCACCCGCTGGTATCTGCGGCGCAGTGGCCTGAGGAAGGCGAGGATGATCAGCAGGATCACCACCGCGCAGGCCAGCACGATCCAGGCGAGGGCGGTGTTGATGTAGAACATGACCGGTACCAGCACGCACAGCGTGATCATATCCAGGAACGTGCTAAGGAGTTTTCCTGTCAGGAACTCGCGGATGCGATAGACCTGGGCGAGGTGATACATCGTCTCGCCGGCCGGATGCCGTTCGAAATAGTCGAGCGGCAGGCGTAACAGCCGGCTGAAGACGTGCAGCTGCAACTTGGTGTCCAGACGGGCGCCGACGACATTGATGATCAGCCGCCGTGCATGGCCAAGCAGTGTCTCATAGGCGAAAACCACGGCGATCACCGCCGACAACAACACCAGCGTCGAGATGCTGTTGAACTGCAGCACCTTGTTGACCACCGTCATGACGATGAGCGGCGGCAGGATGGTAAGGACACTCAGCGTGAACGAGGCGATGGTGATATCGCGCAGGGCGTGACTTTCGAGCCGCACCAGTTCGGCGAGCCAGCGAAGGGTGAAGGGCGCGTCCGCCGCGACATAGGATCGTGTGGCGCGCAGCAGCAGTGCCTCGCCCGTCCACACCTGCGACAGCCGCAACTCATCGATGGCGACGGCTTCACCATCTTCGGGTGCATCCGCACTTTTCAGGAAGACGACGTTTCGCTCGGCGCTCGCCCCGGTGAGGAGAGCCGCGCCGCCATCGTTGAACAACAGGACGACAGGTCCGGCGTCCTGGAAGCGCAAGAGGTGGGACCAGCGGATGCGCACGGCGCGCGACCACATGCCGGCGTCCTGTGCCCACTGCGACAGATCGGCGGCGGCGGGAACCGCGCTCGCGGCCCTGAATTCGTTCGGGTCGAGCTCGACACCGTGATAGCGGGCTGCGCGCAGCATCGCCTTCAGGCGGGGCCCGATCTTGTCGAATTCGGCGGGACCGCCAGGGATCCGAGCCACAGTGCTCTCGCCGCCCGCCGCCTCGCCTTGCGCGGGACCAGCGTCGATCGGGACCGCTTGGATTTCGGCGTTCACGGGGATGTTCACCATGGACTTGTCTTCCGGCACGCAAGCGAACTCGACAATTCCCAGGCCGAAGTGCCTCTGCCGAGGGTTTCGATCATGCCGCCATCGTACTCCGAATTGATCGGCCCCGCGACTCTTCTGCCAATCCGTGTCCCGGGATGTTTAACGCGCGAACTTCGCGCTCCCGCGACGTTCGCGCGGTTCCCTTCGGTGATCTCTTGCGAGGGCGCGCGGGGTCCGCTTTCCAGCGAAACCCGCGCGCCCCTTGTCAAACCTGGACCGGTTATCGTCCAGGTCCATTTACGGCTCATTCGTGCGGCTTCAAGAGATCCTTCAGGGACGTCTTGACGGTGTGGTCGTTGCTGGCGTAGCCGGCGCCAGCCTTGGTCTGATCCGAGGTGAGATCCGTGCTCGCTCCGGAAGGCTTGTTCTGGTTGTTGCCAGATCCGGTGATTGTCTTGAGGACGTTCAGCAGGTCTGTCGTCACCGAAGTGGCCGCAAGGCCGACCAGTTGGCCGAACGACGCATGCTTGCCGGGATCACTGTTGCCGTCGGGCGAGCCGGACTGCAGGAACTGTGTGGTGTCCTTGAGCCCCAGCGTGCTGGCCGTGACGTTGGCGTTATGCCCGCCGTTGCCTTGGCCTCCGGAAGAGTTGCCCTGTCCCTGATGGCTGCTGTTGTCGGCATTGTTATGGTCCCCGGAATTGCCCGGCGCGTCCTGCTGTCCATTGCCGTGGCCGTTATTGTCGTGACCATGATCACCGGTCTGACCGCCTGGGCCAGTCGCTCCAGTCGACCCCGTCGGACCAGGCGAGCCTGTTGGTCCGGTCGATCCAGTCGCGCCGGTCGCACCCGTCGCTCCGGTCGATCCAGTCGCGCCGGTCGAGCCCGTAGCTCCGGTCGAGCCAGTTGCTCCGGTCGAACCTGTCGCTCCGGTCGAGCCGGTTGCTCCGGTCGAACCTGTCGCGCCGGTCGAGCCGGTTGCTCCGGTCGAACCCGTGGCGCCGGTCGAGCCAGTTGCACCAGTCGAGCCGGTTGCCCCGGTCGCACCAGTCGCACCAGTCGCTCCGGTTGCGCCGGTCGATCCAGTCGCTCCAGTCGAGCCTGTCGCTCCGGTCGAACCTGTCGCTCCAGTCGAGCCTGTCGCACCAGTTGCCCCAGTGGAACCCGTGGCGCCGGTCGAGCCAGTGGCGCCGGTCGAGCCTGTCGCTCCGGTCGATCCAGTCGCTCCGGTTGCCCCGGTCGAGCCAGTCGAGCCTGTCGCTCCGGTCGAACCTGTCGCTCCAGTCGAGCCTGTCGCACCAGTTGCCCCGGTCGAACCCGTGGCGCCGGTCGAGCCCGTGGCGCCGGTCGAGCCAGTGGCGCCGGTCGAGCCTGTCGCTCCGGTCGCTCCGGTCGAGCCGGTCGAGCCGGTTGCCCCGGTCGAGCCAGTCGAGCCTGTCGCTCCGGTCGAACCTGTCGCTCCAGTCGAGCCTGTCGCACCAGTTGCCCCGGTCGAACCCGTGGCGCCGGTCGAACCCGTCGCGCCGGTCGAGCCGGTGGCGCCGGTCGAGCCGGTTGCCCCGGTCGATCCAGTCGAGCCAGTCGAGCCTGTCGCACCAGTTGCCCCGGTCGAACCCGTGGCGCCGGTCGAACCCGTCGCGCCGGTCGAGCCAGTGGCGCCGGTCGAGCCGGTTGCCCCGGTCGAGCCAGTCGAGCCTGTCGCTCCGGTCGAACCTGTCGCTCCAGTCGAGCCTGTCGCACCAGTTGCCCCAGTGGAACCCGTGGCGCCGGTCGAGCCAGTGGCGCCGGTCGAGCCGGTGGCGCCGGTTGCCCCGGTCGATCCAGTCGAGCCAGTCGAGCCTGTCGCTCCGGTCGAACCTGTCGCTCCAGTCGAGCCTGTCGCTCCGGTCGATCCAGTCGCTCCGGTTGCCCCGGTCGAGCCAGTCGAGCCTGTCGCTCCGGTCGAACCTGTCGCTCCAGTCGAGCCTGTCGCACCAGTTGCCCCGGTCGAACCCGTGGCGCCGGTCGAGCCCGTGGCGCCGGTCGAGCCAGTGGCGCCGGTCGCTCCGGTCGAGCCGGTCGAGCCGGTTGCCCCGGTCGAGCCAGTCGAGCCTGTCGCTCCGGTCGAACCTGTCGCTCCAGTCGAGCCTGTCGCACCAGTTGCCCCGGTCGAACCCGTGGCGCCGGTCGAACCTGTCGCTCCAGTCGAGCCTGTCGCACCAGTTGCCCCGGTCGAACCCGTGGCGCCGGTCGAACCCGTCGCGCCGGTCGAGCCAGTGGCGCCGGTCGAGCCGGTTGCCCCGGTCGAGCCAGTCGAGCCTGTCGCTCCGGTCGAACCTGTCGCTCCAGTCGAGCCTGTCGCACCAGTTGCCCCGGTCGAACCCGTGGCGCCGGTCGAGCCAGTGGCGCCGGTCGAGCCTGTCGCTCCGGTCGAGCCTGTCGCTCCGGTCGATCCAGTCGCTCCGGTTGCTCCGGTAGAGCCAGTTGCGCCGGTCGAGCCAGTGGCACCGGTCGAGCCGGTTGCCCCGGTCGAGCCAGTCGAGCCTGTCGCTCCGGTCGAACCTGTCGCTCCAGTCGAGCCTGTCGCACCAGTTGCCCCGGTGGAACCCGTGGCGCCGGTCGAGCCCGTGGCGCCGGTCGAGCCAGTGGCGCCGGTCGAGCCAGTGGCGCCGGTCGAGCCTGTCGCTCCGGTCGATCCAGTTGCTCCGGTCGAGCCGGTTGCTCCGGTCGAGCCGGTGGCGCCTGTCGAGCCCGTCGCTCCGGTCGATCCAGTCGATCCAGTTGCTCCGGTAGAGCCTGTTGCGCCGGTAGAGCCAGTTGCGCCGGTCGATCCAGTCGCGCCGGTCGCACCCGTCGCGCCGGTAGAGCCTGTCGCACCTGTCGCACCAATCGAGCCAGTTGCTCCGGTCGAGCCGGTGGCTCCGGTCGCACCTGTTGCCCCAGTGGAACCAGTGGCGCCGGTCGAGCCGGTTGCCCCGGTCGAGCCGGTTGCCCCGGTCGATCCAGTCGCGCCGGTCGAACCCGTCGCGCCGGTAGAGCCTGTCGCACCAGTCGAGCCAGTTGCTCCGGTCGAGCCGGTTGCTCCGGTCGAGCCGGTGGCGCCTGTCGAGCCCGTCGCTCCGGTCGATCCAGCCGATCCAGTTGCTCCGGTAGAGCCAGTTGCGCCGGTCGAGCCCGTCGCGCCGGTCGAGCCTGTCGCACCGGTCGAGCCTGTCGCACCGGTCGAGCCTGTCGCTCCGGTCGAGCCAGTCGCACCGGTCGAGCCAGTTGCTCCGGTCGAACCCGTCGCTCCGGTAGAGCCGGTCGCACCAGTCGAGCCAGTTGCTCCGGTCGAGCCTGTCGCACCGGTCGAGCCAGTTGCTCCGGTTGAACCCGTCGCTCCGGTCGAGCCTGTCGCACCAGTGGCTCCGGTCGATCCAGTTGCCCCGGTCGAGCCGGTTGCCCCGGTCGCTCCGGTCGAGCCAGTTGCTCCCGTCGAACCTGTCGCACCGGTCGAGCCTGTCGCACCGGTAGAGCCGGTTGAGCCTGTCGCTCCGGTCGAGCCTGTCGCACCAGTGGCTCCGGTCGATCCAGTTGCCCCGGTCGAGCCGGTTGCCCCGGTCGCTCCGGTCGAGCCAGTTGCTCCCGTCGAACCTGTCGCACCGGTCGAGCCTGTCGCACCGGTAGAGCCGGTTGAGCCTGTCGCTCCGGTCGAACCCGTCGCTCCGGTAGAGCCGGTTGAGCCTGTCGCTCCGGTCGAACCCGTCGCACCGGTCGAGCCTGTCGCACCGGTAGAGCCGGTTGAGCCTGTCGCTCCGGTCGAACCCGTCGCTCCGGTCGAACCCGTCGCGCCGGTCGAGCCAGTTGCGCCAGTCGCACCGGTCGAGCCAGTTGCGCCAGTCGCACCGGTCGAGCCAGTTGCCCCAGTCGAACCCGTCGCGCCGGTCGAGCCAGTCGTGCCGGTTGAGCCGGTCGCACCAGTCGAGCCAGTTGCTCCGGTCGAACCCGTCGCACCAGTGGCTCCGGTCGCGCCCGTCGCGCCAGCCGGGCCTGTGGCGCCTGCCTGCGTGAGGTTGAGAGTCGCCGGCGTAAAGGTATTGTTGTGTGTGCCGTTAGCAGCACCGGCCGCGAACGTATAACTAACACCAAGGATGAGGGGCGTAAGTGTACCAAATACATTGAAATTATCGTTGTAAATAGTATAACTATGGGTCGTATCGGGAATTGTTATAGTCACAGAAAAAGCAAGTGCGAGGCCGGCATTAGTAGCGTTTGGAAGTTGAAAGCTGCCAACTACTACGTTAGAACCTCCGGTTGTATCCACTAGGTAATAGGTGTTGACGGAACTTGCGTTGCCGTTTCCCTGTATCGTGCCGTTGAGTGTCAGATCACCCGATGCAAGCACTCCGGCGTAACTTGCCATTCCATCTGAGGTCAGCGGCGGCCGGGGCGTGGGAGCGCTCGCGCGTGCGGATATTTGCCAGGTGCCGCCGAGGGCCGCTGCGCCAACCAGCGATCTCGAAGCGCAGACGTCCGCGCCGACGGCCTCTTCCAGCGCCGCCACGAAGGTCTCGCCAGCATTCCCCGATGCCGTTTCGCAGCTCCACAGCCGCAGTTCGCCGTCCGCGGCAAGCGCCCGGCCGATTGCGGCAAGATCCTCAGCCTCTGCCTTCAATGTGGCTGATGACCACTCCCCCGCAGTGAAGCTGATCAGCCCAGATGCGCCATGTGCGATGACGTGCACCGCATCGAGCCCTGCGTGCCCTGCGAGCGCGGCAGCGATCTGCCGCGCCGCCGGCAGGCGGCCGTCGAGCACAATCGCTTGAACCTCGGGTCGCACGTTGCCGAGAACCGTCTGGAGATCGGAGACTGAAGGATCGACAAAGAGAATTTCAGAGGCACGGGCCATGACTGGCTCCTGTTGGCTTTGAATTCAATTCAACGGAAAGCCGCCCATCGGCTGGCCGGCGAGCGGTCGGGAGAAGGAGCTTTGGGCGCGGTCATCTTCCTGACGGGCCGACGGCGCCGTCAGGCCGTTCGACAGCGGGGCTCTCTACGCGCAGGAAGCTGCAGGGCTGGAAATTCCCGCCATCGTCAAACGTGCCAATCGCAAATGAGCCGGCTGCGGCCGGAACCTTCACGGTGACAGCGACGGCGAGGCTTCGCTTGACGGCCTTGGGAAGAATGACCTGACCGACGATGGCGCCCTTGGCGGTGTCCAGGATGAAATAAGGCACATTTTCGGTCGTGTCGCCGATGGGCAAGACGCCTCTAACGGTAACTTCCATGACTGCAAACCCTGCTATGTAGCTCATTCTATCCTCCTTGGTCCGCGGCCACCGCGCCGCGCCGCCAATTGCCATTTGGCGCCAAATGCCCCCCGCCCGACCAGGTCAGCGCATCTGGTATTCGAAGTCCGTGTGACGGTGCATCGATGAAATTCGTTCCGGGCGCCGGCCGCGCGGCCGGATGCGGCCGTCCAATCCGCGGGCGCCCCTCAACACCGAGTTTTAGTAAATTCGAAAATTAGCAAATTGTAAACTATAAAATCAGCTATTGCTAAATTAGCAGAAAACAGGATAGGGCCGCTTTAGCAATAGCAAGGGGCTGGGGAGGAGAATCGTTATGAAAGTCAGATGTTTAATAGGATTACTTGCAATCCTGCCTGCTTCAGACAGCAATTGAAGGGCTCCATCTTCCATGCAAACCCATCGACGATGGCGCCGCCAGACGGGTTGGCAATGTGTCAGCGGATGCGGGTGCCTCGACCTTGACGGCAGCCTGCAAATGGCGGCGAAATACGGAACCTAAACCGGCCAGACCGGACGGAGCGGTGAATGCCGGCGGTTGCAGTTGGGGCAGGGTCCTTTCACGATCGCGGTTGCCGCCTGCTGGCACGACGGCTGGCTGCTAACCACGATGGATATGGTTAAGCGCGGTTTCCAGAGGACGACCTGTGAGATCCGTGAGAAGGAATGATCGGCTCTTTGGAAATAGAACCTGTTGCGCCGCCGGACTGGCAAGTGGACAGCGACAGCGGGGAAGGCATGAGCGATCGAGGCTTGGCAAATCCGCACCGAAACGGATCCGGCAAGGCGCGGCGACACGCGAACCGTCCCTATCGCCGACAGTCACATAGAGGGCCGATGGATCACGAATGACAAACGGCAAGCGGCTCTGCCTCAACATGATCGTCAAGAACGAGATGGCGAACTTTCAATCTCAGGGCGGTTGTCGACCGCATCGACTGCTGGATCCTCGGCGATACAGGCTCGACCGACGGGACCCAGGATTTCGTCAAATCGTTCTTCGCTGCCCGCAACCTTTCGGGCGAGCTGCACGAATTCCCATTCCACAATTTCGAGCAGGCGCGCAACGTCCGCCGCTCAGCTGAAGGAACCGCATGAGCACCATCGGCCTGTGCATGATTGTCAAGAACGAGACGAAGGTTATCCTGCAATGCCTCGCCAGCGTGCTCCCTCTTGTCGACTACGTGCTCATCGTTGACACGGGTTCCGAGGACGGCACGCAGGACCTGATACGCGGCTTCCTCGCCGATCACAATGTCCAAGGCGCTGTCATTGACGAGCCGTGGCGGGACTTCGCGTACAACCGTACCTTCGCTCTTGAACGATTGCGTAAAGTCGAGACTGTCGACTATGCAATGATCATCGACGCGGACGATGTTCTGATCCGGGACGCCGACTTCGATCCGATCAGGTTCAAGTCGCAGATGGAACACGATTTATACGACGTCGAGGTGTTACATGGTGGCATTTCGTTTTATCGCCCGCAGATCTGCCGCAACTGTCTGCCGTTCGCCTTCAAGGGCGTTCTGCACGAATATCTGGAGGCGCCTCCTGGCCATCTCACGCGGGAGACCGCCAAGGGCTTTCGCGTGGCGACGGGGCGTGGCGGAGCACGCAGTCAAAACCCACGAAAGTACCAGGACGACTCGGCCGTTCTTGAAAATGCGCTTGCAACGGAGACCGACCCCTTCCTTGTTTCGCGCTACACGTTCTATCTGGCGCAAAGCTACAAAGATTCCGGCGAGCGTGAAAAATCACTGGCGAACTATCTGAAGCGCGCCGAGTTGGGTTTTTGGGACGAGGAGGTCTATGTCAGCCTGCTCGAAGCGGGCAACCTGATGGCAGCATTGGGGCGGCCATTCGAGGAGGTCGTTGCCGCCTTTGAGCGCGCGGCGCAGGTCGTCCCCCGCCCGCGCGGAGGCTCTACACGCCGCGAGCCTCTATTGCCGCAACCAGGGCCGGAATGCAGAAGGAACGGAATTTGCGCGTCGAGGGCTCGACCTTGTTCAACCCGCCGGACTTTTCATTCAGCCCTGGGTCTACGATTACGGAGTGCTCGACGAGTTTGCCATCAATGCCTACTGGGCAGGCGCTTACCGGGAATCGCTCGACGCTTGTCTAAAATTGCTCGCCTCCGACAAATTGCCTGCGGAAATGGCGAAGCGTGTGGTGGCCAACGCGCGCTTCGCCACCGGCAAGCTTCCGGTCAATGAGCCGCCGAAACTTGGGGCGTTCGGGACCGAGAGCTTGATCGACCAGCACAGGCTTGTCCGGCAGCGTTCGTTGCGGTCGCGCATCGAGGGCACGCCGCGCATCCTGGTGACAATCCTGGCAAAGCAGAAAGAGCCGGCACTGCCGCTGTACCTTGAGTGCATCCAGGCGCTCGACTACCCGAAGGCGTCGATCGTCCTGTACATCAGGACAAACAACAACACCGACAGGACCGAGCACATACTGCGCGAATGGGTGGAGCGCGTTGGTCACCTCTATGCCGCGGTTGAATTCGATGCCTCCAACGTGGCCGATAGAGTCGAACAGTTTGGCGAACACGAATGGAACGAGACGCGCTTCAGGGTGCTTGGCCGAATCCGCAACATAAGTTTGCGGAAAACTCTCGAACACAGCTGCGATTTCTATTTCGTTGTCGACGTCGATAATTTCGTGCGACCGGCCACGCTACGCGAGCTTGTCGCGCTCGACGTGCCGATCGTCGCTCCCCTGCTTCGCTCCATCTCGCCCGGGCAGTATTATTCGAATTACCACGCTGAGATCGACGCCAACGGCTACTATATGCAGTGCGATCAATATGGCTGGGTGCTCAACCGCCACGTGCGCGGCATTATCGAGATGCCGCTTGTGCACTGCACGTATCTTGTCCGCGCCGACGTACTGACCGAACTGACATACGAGGACGCCACATCACGCTACGAGTACGTGATCTTTGCCGACAGCGCCCGCAAAGCCGGCATCGTCCAGTATATGGATAACCGACAAGTCTATGGCTACATCACCTTCGGCGATGGCCAATATTATGTGAGTGACGGGATCGAGCGCGCCCGAGCGCTGTTGCACGGTGCCGGCGACACGCCGGTATTCACTGCCGCCACGCCCCCGGGCGCCGTACCGATGCCAGATCGACATGTCGAGCCGAAGGATCCGCCGAAAATACACCTGATAAACCTCGACCGCAGCGTCGAGCGCTGGAGCAGATATCAAAGCAATAACTGGCACCTAACGCACAATACGGTTCGTGTGTCGGCCGTTGACGGCACTTCTCTCGACAGGGAGGCGCTCATAAAGGAAGGTCTGATCACCAATGATTGTGCGTACCCCCGGGCACTTTGGGATGCGCTCTATCCCATATCGGCTTATGGAAGCTGGCGGTTTCAGAGAACAAGACGATAACTATTTTTGAAGACGACGTTCGAGCATCGTTTCGATTTGTGGAGGAATCCGCCAATATACTATCTCAAGCACCGGAAAGCTGGGACTTGATACAGTGGGGATATATATACGACCCGTTGTTTCTTTGGGTAAATCTCGGCTTCTCCAAAGCCAAGTTGGAATTTTACGATCGTCGATATAATAATAAACCCACCTTGTTTCAGGCCGAGAAATTTTCTCGATCCCTCATCAAGGTAGAGCACTCATTTGGGACTCAGGCTTACACAGTCACACCACGAGGCGCGCGAATACTTCTGGAAAAGTGTCTGCCGCTACGAAGCAGACAAATTCCCTTTTCTGGAACTGCCGTCATCCTCGATGACACGGGCATCGATTGCGCGATGTGTGCGGCATATGGCTCGATGCAAGCTTACGTTTGCATGCCACCACTCGTCATTCACGATACCGAACCGCCGTCAGACCGGGCAGACACAGATCACCGAGAGCCGAGCTAGTTTGTCAGCACAACAGACAGCATTGGCTCGACGCGCGCACGTGCAAGGGAAGGTGAAGACACTGACAAAGCCCGCCCACGGGGCGTTGGGATCTTGATGTTGTCGCGCGCCAATGTCGATGCGACGAGTAACATGAGGTGCACTCGATGACGCAAAGCACGCCCGATGATTCCCGCGAAGCTTTCGCGCGCATTTACCAAAGCAACGAGTGGGGCTCCGCGGAATCGCGCTCCGGACTCGGTTCAGCATACGCAACGACGCATCGTGTCCGAACCGTACTGCCGATGCTTTTGCGCGCACTGGATGTGAACTCCATGCTCGATGCGCCCTGCGGTGACTTCAACTGGATGCGCTTCGTCGACTTGGGCAAAACGCACTACATTGGCTGCGATATCGTGCCGGAGGTCATCGAAACGAACGGCATGCGATATGCGGATCGCGAATTTCACGCGCTCGATCTTGCTGCTGAGCCACTGCCGAACGTTGACCTCATTTTTTTCACGCGACTGTCTGCAGCATCTGACCGAGCCCGATATTTGGCGCGTGCTACGCAACTTCAAGAAGTCCGGCGCGCGCTGGCTGTTCACCTCAAGCCATTCGACCTCGGCACAGGACATTGCCCGGGAAACGGGCGGATCCGGATTTCTCAACTTACAGCAACCGCCATTCTCATTGCCCCTGCCACTCCTGGTCATGCCGGAGGAACACTACGCATCGAAGGCGATGTGTCTGTGGGACATGGCGCAAATCGGTGCATGAGAAACCCATTGCAATCACCGGTTCAAATGCTCGTCACCGCTGCGAAAGCAACATAACAGCTTACACACCGCGTCAAGCTTTGTTCGATGGTCATGGGTTGCGGTACGCCCTGCGATGGGTGCCGAAAAGTAAGTGCTATCCAGCGGAAAAGGTTGCTGGCAGAACAATGAAGCGCATCAGTCCAGGAGAAAGTAGCCATGCTGAGAATGTTGCGGATGAGTTGCTCGCTGAGCGCTGCGAACTCGCTGTCAACGATGAGGTTGTAAATCCGATAGGTCGGGATGATCATCGGCACGGCTGGGCCGGTTACCGTCATCGCATTGACCTGCTCCGCTGCCGTGGTTCCGGACGTCGTGAGCGTTGCCCATTTGGAAATCAAGGCGTCATAATACACCATGCTTCACCTCGTCACTGGGCGGTCGGCGCCACGTCCCTTCATCGGCAAAATTTGAGGCCGAAGACCGCCACCGTGATATCGGAGAATCGTCAATGTTTCAGAACTCGGACGACATCCAGATACTAACTGTCCCGCGTGAACCAAGGCGGTACTTGATTCTGATACGCGCCGGTTCCAAGCGCCGCCCCTCCTTGTTTTCTGAGCCCCTGAGTGAGCGCCGGGAGTACGATGTCGGGATAAACTACTATGCAGACCCGCACCCAGATGACGCTTTCCGCACCGGAGCCGAGCTCATTTTTGGCGGCGGTCTCTCAAAGATGCATGGCGCCAAACGGCTATTCGAGGCGACGGGATTGCATAATATCTATGAGGGAGTTTTTTTCTGGACGATGACATTGAAGTTCTATTTGATCCAGTTGATTTTTTCAAACTTTGCGAAGAATATTCACTGGATATCGCGCAACCGTCTCTCACCTCTGACAGTTCCTGTGTCATCGCGCTTACGCGCCATCACCCTGGTCTAATACTACGGACAACAAACTGGGTCGAGGTGATGGCACCATTCTTCAGACGTGACTTTCTGCGAGAGATGCTTCACTCATTTGATTTGTCAATTTCGGGGTGGGGACTCGATATATATTGGGGTCATCATCTGAAAGAGCGTTGGCGCGCAGGCATCGTTGACAATTTCCTCATCCGACATGCGAACGAATGCAATCCGGATTCAGGACCGTTTTACGACTATCTTAAAGGTATTGGCGTTAATCCCAGTGGAGAGCTGAAGTCAATCCTTACTATAATTGATGCAAATCCCTATGTGGTCAGACCGATACAGTTTGTTTATCATACATACTTTTTCCGAGGATAGTGAGGTGGTCACGGATTTTGGGACGAGGGACCAATCTTACTGAGTCAGAAAAATCGGAGGATTTACGCCCGGAGCCAATGTGATAATCTTGACGGTCGACGAGTGGCGACGGACATTTGCTAAGATGTAAGGCGGTTGGGAAAAGCTGGTGCCTAGCCATGTAGGTTTGCTTGCTCAGGCATGGCGCTGAAGGCGAAGGATGGCCGGGCCATGATGACGCACCTCGCCACTTCGAACACCTTGATCCTCCTCCTCAACGCCATCAAGTTTGCCGGCGATGGGGCAGCTTGCTCCGTCGACAAGAGCGTTTTAGTAAGCCACAATTCAATCGCATTTATTTGTGTGGAGACACAGATGAGCGACCTTGCGCGGTTAAGGAGCCGATATCTGAACCTTTTCGAGTCTACTTTTGGCCGGCACGTTATGCGGAAGCGCTCCCATAGGATTGGTCACGCGAGATTTATCGCGCTAAAACGAGAATGCTTGGGTAGGATTGGCCAGCGATTTCGGATCTAGGTCGTGAACTCATAAATGCTAAATGCGAATAGAAGCGGACGGTTACGCTGCAAACGCCCGTTGTGCTAGAAGTTTGGTAGGTGGGCTTCTCAGCGTCCTACCTTATGGTTCGATCGCACAAGGGATCAGTCGGTGAGTAAACCCAATTTTGAGGCCCCCAGATGTGAATGTGGGACACTTGAGGCACTTTCCAAGGAGCCCTCGATTCCCATTGTGTTCGATGCCGAGCTAAATGAGTATCACATCGTTGGAACTGCTCAACAGCAGGTCCTGATCTATCACTGCATCTTCTGCGGCGGCCAAACGCCAGCCTCTCGAAGAGATGAGCTTTTCATGCATGTGACCCGTGAAGAGTTCGAAAGGCTTAGGAAGACGACAAGCGGTCTAAATACGCTGGAAGATGTTGTGGGAACTCTGGGGCCACCGGACTTTGACCATCCAGCCGGATTCAGCTCCACAGAACCCGTTGGCCTCGGTCCGCGCAGAACCACCGACTTCAGACAGATGACGTTTAGTAGCCTATCAGACACTGCAAATGTCCACGTCGCCATAGGTTTGAACGACAAGGTTCAATTCAGCTTCACGCCGAAGCCCGTAGCGCGCGACTGAGCAAGCGGACCTTTAGCCCGGCTACCCGGATCGGCTTTGGCTTACCCACGTCCGCTTCGAGGTCATTTTCCGACCTACCTTTCATATCGCGCCGGATTCTGATTCAGACCAAGCATGAGCCGATATAATCTGACCGACTTCGAATGGCACATGATCGAGCCGCTGCTGCCCAACAAGCCGCGAGGCGTCCCGCGTCGACGACAGGCGGGTGCTGAACGGCATCTTCTGGGTGCTGCGTTCCGGGGCGCCTTGGCGTGACCTGCCCGAGCGCTATGGGCCGCGCACCACCTGTTACAACCGCTTCAATCGATGGCGAAAGGCAGGCGTGTGGGACCAGTTGATGGACGCCATCAGTGCCGCGCACGATGGCACCATCCAGATGATCGACAGCACTTCCATCCGAGCGCACCAGCAGGCTGCGACGGCAAAAAAAGGGGGCCAGATCATTGCCTCGGTCGCAGCCGAGGTGGGCTCACGACCAAGATCCATGTCGTCGTCGACGCGCAAGGCCTCCCGATCCGGCTCGGCCTGACGGCAGGACAAGCGCATGACGGTGGGATCGCCGACACGCTGCTCGACCACCTCGGCCCGCGCACCATCGTCCTCGCCGACAAGGCCTATGATGCCGATCGCATCCGCGAACTGATCCAGGAGCAGGGTGCCACACCCAATATCCCACCGAAAAGCAATCGCAAGTGGAAGCCCTGCTTTAGCAAGCGCCTCTACCGAGAGCGGAACCACGTCGAGCGGTTCTTCTCGAAGCTGAAGCACTTCCGCCGCGTGGCCACCCGCTACGACAAGCTCGCCGCCAACTTCCTCGCCATGGTCCAGCTCGCCTCAATGCGACTGTGGCTCCGCGCCTATGAGTCTACGGCCTAGGTTACCATTTCTGCGCAGGGGCCATTACCGGCGCCCTCGGCTGAGGACGCGGGCGTGGCTGGTTGATGGTCGAAGCGTCAACGGCGGCCCAATCGCCCTCTCCGCAATCGATGCGTCGACTGTCTTTCAGTCGACACCGGCTCTTGTCGGTCCAGCGGTTTGCAGTTAAGATACCATAGTTAAGATCGCGGCCGGCTGTTCATTTTTAGATTGAAAATGAGAACCTAGGTTGAATATCGAGAATGCAAGTACGAATGATGATGCTGATCATTCAGCCGCTATTTGCGGTGTGAGTTATTCCGCATTTCTCAACACTCTCCATCTATGTCTTAAACCGAAGACGTACTTCGAAATTGGCACGCTTAGCGGCGCGACACTTCGATTGGCCAACGGCGCCAGCATAGCGGTCGACCCCCAATTCCAGATCGATGCCGACATAATGGGTGAAAAACCGAGTTGTATGCTGTTTCAGCAATCTAGCGACGATTTTTTCGCGACTCACAACGCCAGTCAATTGTTCGGCGCTCCAATCGATCTTGCGTTCCTTGATGGAATGCATCTTTTTCGAATTCCTGCTCCGCGATTTTATGAACACAGAAAAGCATTGCCGCAAGAATTCGATCATCCTTCTACACGATTGCCTTCCCCCGGGGTTCTTTATGACGGTTAGAGATCGCTCTGACCCTACGTGGGCCAAATCTCGCTTTGCGCAATGGTGGACAGGAGATGTTTGGAAGGTCATTCCCGTGCTTCGGAGTTACCGCCCCGATCTCTCCATAACGATGTTCGACTGCCCGCCGACAGGGCTCGTTTCCATCACCAATCTCGACCCTGCTAGCCAAAGGCTTGACAGTGCATATGTCGAGATTGTTGGTCGCTTTTCCTCAAAAGATATCGATCGAAAGGCTTACGACAACTACTGGACGACTCTATCCATTGAGAAGAGCAAAGAATTCTCCACAGCTCAGCATTTGGCGACGAAGTTTTGGATTTGATCCAGTTCGACCCCGTGGCAGATCTCGGGAAGAAGGTCATCTCCGCGTTAAGGCCCAGGAGTCGAAATAGATGCCTCAGGTCGTTCCAATATTCACTCGATCTGCGTTGGAAGGAAGAGGTTTTGACATTGGAGAATATAGCTATGGAGTTCCTACTGTCAGATGGTGGGGTGAAAAAGCATCGTTAAAGATCGGTAGATTTTGTTCTATCTCAGACGGCGTTGAAATATTTCTTGGAGGGAACCACCGCTCAGATTGGATAACAACATATCCTTTTTCGGCCATCGCCCACTGGCCCGAGGCCGAAAATATACTCGGACACCCAGCGACCAGGGGCGATGTCATTATCGGAAATGACGTTTGGATCGCGAGCCATGCCATGATCCATTCTGGTGTAAGGATCGGGGACGGAGCCGTCATAGGGGCAGGAAGCGTAGTCCGGCGTGATGTTCCGCCATACGCACTCGTTGCGGGAAATCCCGCAGAGACTGTGCGACTGCGTTTTTCCGAGAGGGAGGTCGCAACTTTACTCAAGATTCGCTGGTGGGATTGGGAGGAAGAACGAATCCGTGAAACCCTTCCCTTTCTCCTATCAGGAAATATTTCGCTGTTCTTCGATGCGTGCGGCATCCCAAAGGAGTTCGTTTCTTAGTCTGCTTCGCTAGCAAGCCCACGATTCATCAATGGCGCTTTCGCAGGTTTAGCCGAGGTCCTTGCGAGGTCAAAGAGCTTGACGTCCGCACAATGCTCTGGACGTGCGGCAGAGTCCTCCCGATCTCGATGTTGTTCGCCACATGCGCTGTCCGCACTGCGGCACGCCCTGCGATGGGCGCCAAGAAGTAATTGTTGTCCAACGGAAAAGTTTGTTGGACAGAAGCGCATCGTCCCCAGGAGAAAGTTCCCGATGACGCTCCGGCCATATCTCGATAAGTATGTTTGGACAAAGGAGCATCAGCTGACGAACAGGCGAAAGTTTGGCATACTAGCTGCCGTCTCATTGGCTACCAGCTTGGCACCAGCTACGCTGGGGGTCACTCGCGGAAAACCTACGCAGCCATGTCTCCCAAATCTCCCTCGGCCCGCCAACCGCCAACCCTCCTCACCGCGCCCATCGAGCTTGCCGGCGACTGGGGCCGCATGCTTGAGGGCGCGGCTGATCAGGTCGTCCAGCGAATGCGACATGCCTGCCTCGATGGCGTCCGCCTCGTCTCCGACCGCCAGCCGACGCGGCTGCGTGTCGACGAACACACTTCTGGCACGCCGGCCATCTGGCTGCATCCGGACGGCAGCAGCATGGCCTGGATCATCGTGGACATCGGCGAGCGGGATTGGTCGAAGCTCGCCTACCAGTTCGGCCACGAGCTCGGCCATGTGCTCTGCAACAGCTGGCAACCGGACGCTAGGCCGGCGCCCCCCCTGCCAATGGCTCGAGGAAGCCATGGTGGAGGCCCACTCGCTGCGCGGGCTCGGGCACCTGGCGAGAAGCTGGAAGGAGGCCCCGCCCTTCGCCGGCGACAACGCCTTCGGCGATGCCATCGCCCGATACCGCCAGGATATCATCGACCGCTATACGGCTCTCGCCGATAGCCAGGGGCTCACCCACGACGCTGCGGCTTGGTTCACCGATCATCGCGGCGAGATCGAAATGCCCGCCCTTAATCCGTTCGCCCAGGCTATGTCACTGACCATCCTCGCCGAATACGACAGCGCGTCGGACTGCATCGAGGCGCTGGGGGCACTCAACCGCTGGCCCGGCCGCAGCGGCCTGGCCATTGGTAAATATCTGCGGCAATGGGAGACGAGCTGCGCCGAGCTACAGGCCTCGCCCAGATTAGCGGTCCGCCTGCGCGAGCTGTTGCGCATCGTCTGATCAGCAGCAAACCCGCCACCCGTGATCTCCGGAAGCCGCACGGAGCCGAGGCAAAGGCTTCGCGACGATGGAAAGGGCTCGTGTCGAGCGCGCTTCCACGGCCCGCCTCGGACGAGGGCAAACTGTCTGGGGTGGGCTTCAGTTCAGCCTTGCCACCCAAAGCGAGCATGGTTTTCCACCGTTAACCGTGCTGTTGACCACCAACACAAGCAGAGGCGCTCGATATGGCGCTGCCGTCCCATTTCGGGACAGAGGTGCGGGCAGCGATCTTGCATCGGACTAGGCACCGGGTGCTGGGGTCTTCGCCCGGCGAGTTGTTGCCACGTCATTCAATCATCCGCTGGAGGTTGCCCGGAATGGCGTCCGACGGACGGCCCGCTTTTCAGGTCCGCCGCACCTCGCACATACGGATCGTCGACTCCTTATCGTCGGCCATGCGTTCGCGCCTGGCGATTGTGCAATGACGCTGGCGGCCTTCTAGACGGACCTTGGTGTCGTTTTAACCCGTCATAAGTCATGTAGCGCGCGCGAGATTTCGAAACCTTTCAAAGCCCTGACGTCTGGATCAGGTTGGCAACTCGCATACCAAGCCTAGTGGTGAATTCGCCATTGTTGGCGGCGAAATCCCAACAGAAGAAGGCCCCCAAGCAAAAAGCAGAATGGAGAAGCGCATGAGCGTCTTCTAATATATGACAAATTGAATTGGCGTTAAGGCGCCGGCCTTGAATGCTCAGGGGAAGGGGTGACTGACAAGCCGGTCACAACCTATCACATCGTGAGCGTGTTCGAAGCGCCGCACTGGCGCCCGGTGCTTACCACCGAAGATAGGGCCAAGGCGGTCGGGGGGCTAAGCCGGGCCCGGGGTTTGGGCCTGTGTTTGCAAAGTCGCTAAATTAGTGACAACTTATTTATTTGTTCTCGGATTGAAAGATGTATTTTCCGCAGTTTCTGCTGGGAATGCTGACGACGTCGGGCGTCGTAGGGGCTTGGGCCTATGTGGCCACGGGATCTATGTGGAGGGCTGTTGCCTGGGGCATCATCGCTGCGGCTGTATTGCAGGTTGGGTACTTCGCGCTTGTGTTCAGGCTGGTCTATGGGCGGCGAGACATGAAGCAAGAGCAGAAGAAGGAAGCTAATCCCGAATCCACCGAACACCAGGTCGTTACCGGTCAGCCGCTGCAAAGAGACGATCGCCGATAAAGGTTATGCGATTCAGTGGCGGTGAGAGAACTGACTGATGCACTCCTCGAGAAGCCTAAGCGTCGGACGCTATCGACAACTGGGATGCTATCTAACTGCGAAGCGAACTAACGCGACGTCGGCGCACTTGCAGTGAAACCTTTGATCCGGTTGCGGTAGCGGCGGGACGAGCGCCGACTGAAAAATGGCTGGAGAATCGAACCGTCCACGGGTCATGCAGTTGGGCTGGGGTTCCTGGAAGCTTTTCGAACTTTCTGTCTTGCGGCTCCCATTGAGATGCGCGCGCTTCTGAAGGAGGGGGCGTCTGGATCCGCTGTGGTTCAGCCTTGATCCAAGCATCTATGGGGGGTGGTATCGGTAGACCGCTACATCGCAAGGCTCGCTATTGAGGAGACGTTCTTTTGCTATCGTCGACATACGCCGTGACAGCAAGTCGGAGCCGTTGTCCGTCTACGCCACCGCCAACAACGCCGCCAACCGGCCGGTCGACGAGGAACACGCCCAGGGCGCCAACCATCCTCGCTGGATATGATGCGAAACGCTCCCTTCGCTACATATCTGTCTGGTGGGGCGAGCGAACGTCTTCCGAATGGCCATCGATATTAACGACGAAGTGCCTGCGCATGGGGTCGGTTCCGAGAGCCCTACGGGACCGAGTGGCACTGGACCATTCACTATTGCGGGACTTCGCGCAGTGGCCGGTGCCAACTTTAAATCCGGCAGGCGTTGGCCCTTACTCTCTTCCCTGAAATCCTGCAGCGAGGCGAACTCGCGTTCAGATTAGCCGTGTTGAGTTCGATTGTTATGCACGGCGTAATGGTGACGCCGGTAATGCGACAGTTGGACCGGAGCAGACTGCGCTCTTGGCTGAGGATCCCCAAGGCTCACCCCGGGCAAGACTAATGTCCGGTGTCGGATTTTTCGTCAAATCGCCGCGCCGCGACGGTGCGTCGGTGAAGATGCAATTTAGCTCATAGATCCGCTAAGGTCATATGCGGATTTCATGATGGCAGAGGCGCATCTATGCTGAGTTAGTTCCCGCGTGTCACGCGAAGAACCTGTCCGCCGTCGTCAGTCAAAAGCAATATCGAACCGTCACCTGCTACAGCATCGCGAATGCGGCCGGTGCCTTCCAGATAGCGAGCCTCGCCGGCGACGCGGCCAGCCGAGAGCGCAAGGCGTGGGACAGCCCCCCGACGAGGATGCTTGCTGCCATTCGGGGAACATGCTCCCATCATAGGCCATGCCGCTCGGCGCGACCGTTACGATCGTCTGGACAGAAAATGGCGGGCCGCCGGTCGAGGCACCTACCGCCGCGCCAGGCTACGGGAGCAGGTTGGTTGAGCGAAGCGTAACCGGGCACCTGCGCGGCTCGATCGATTATGCCTGGTCAAGAAATGGGTTGGTGGTCACGCTGGTCGTGCCTCCAGAGCGCCTCGCGCAATAATCGCGTGGTCTTCACAGGAATTGTACGGGCACCCCTCGGGTCAGCATCTTGTCTCAGTTTGAAATTTGACGGCTAGGCATCAAGATCATATGCCCCAGGCGGGCGCCTCGAAAAGCCAGTTAGAAATACCGAGCGCCGCTGCGATAATCTTTCATTTGTCTCGATGGTGAGGCCTCGGTCGTGCCGCTAAACGTCATCCTGCTAGCTCCTTCGGCGTTCATCCTTTGGCGGCCGCGGTAAGGCACAATTCCGTCGCGCGGATGAGAGACGCGAGGGCCGAACCGCAAACAACTGAAGAAACTGTCGACCGAGGCCGTTTGCGGGGCAGGAACTAATATACTCCTCGTCCACGAGTACGGACAGTCGAAACCATCAGGAGCTTACGGCCAGCGGCCATTGATGTTCATCGTTTGCCCGCTGATTTATCGCTATCATGGGGCTGCATTCTTCCGCAGATTCTGGAAAACAAACCGCTTGCCTTTGCGTACGCTGTCTTCGAGTGGGCTCGCCTTCGCCAGATGCGCCGCAATCGCACTGGCCAGCATGCACCCCGTACCGCGCATCGACGTAGCAAGGCGCGGTGGGTCGAAGCGGACTGGTTCGTGATTGCAGCGCAACAGAATATCGGTCGATCGGGGTCCGGATCCATGACCGCCCTTGATCAGGATGGCCTGCGCATCCGCGACCAGCAGTTCCTGGCCCTGCCTGACTGCGCCATCCTCGTCGACGCAGAGTTCCGTGCCGACAAGGAGCGCCAGCTCGATGAGATTGGGTGTGACGAGACGGCAATGCGGCATCAGATTGCGTTTCATGGCGGCGATGGCGCCTGCTTCCAGCAGCGCACCGCCTGAAGTGGAGGCCAATACCGGGTCGAGTACTGCCGGCATCTGCGGATTTTCGCGCAGCACGGCGGCAACCGCAACGACGATCTCAGCCGTCGCGAGCATGCCGATCTTGATGGCCGCTACCTTGTTGGCCTGCAGCGCAGCGCGCATCTGATCGACCACAAGATCGGGCTGCGAATGACTGATATCCATGACGGCGTCGTGGGTTTGCACAGTCAGTGCGGTAACGGCGAGGCAGGTGCGCACGCCAATTGAAGAGATCGTCTCGATATCGCGGGCAATTCCGGCGCCCCCGCTGGAGTCGGATCCACCGACGACAAGCACATAGGGTTCTTGCCTCAGCGCCATTGGTCCGTCTTTTCGATCCATTCGCGCGCGCGCGCTTCAGGGTCCTTGTTCAGCGTGATGTCAGTCACCACCGCTGCACTGCTGGCGCCAGCCGCAAAGACACGGCTGAGCCGGTCAGGGTTCAGGCCACCAATGGCGACCAATGGAATCGGCTCGACCCGGCGCCTCCAATCGCTGATCCGCTCGATTCCTTGCGGCGCCCATTTCATCTTCTTCAGGATCGTTGGGTAGATGGGGCCGAGCGCGATGTAGTCTGGCTCGGCGGCCATCGCCGTTTCCAGCTCGATATGATCATGGGTGCTCAGTCCGAGCCTCACGCCGGCTACCCGAATCCGCGAACGATCGGCGGTTTGCAAATCCTCCTGGCCAAGATGGACGAAGTCGCAGCCTTCCTCGATTGCCAGGCGCCAATGGTCGTTGACGATGAGTTGGCAGTGGTGCTGGGCGCACAAGGCCTTTGCCTTGCGGATCTCAACGCGCAAGCCGGCCTCGTCCATCGACTTGATGCGAAGCTGTATCAGCTTGATGCCAAGCGGCACCAACCGTTCGATCCAGGCAGCACTGTCGACGATCAGATAGAAGGGATCGAGCTTCATGAAAAAACGGCCCTGCCGATTGTCGGTGTCGACGGCACGGCGACGTCTCGCGGTTCGAGCATTCCCGAGCTGTAAGCTTCACGGCCGGCCTCGACCGCCTTGCTAAATGCACGCGCCATGCCGACTGGATCGGCCGCCCTGGCCACCGCCGTGTTCAGGAGCACGGCGTCAAAGCCGAGTTCCATGACGGTGGTCGCGTGCGACGGCCGTCCCAGCCCCGCATCCACGATCAGGGGGACGCCTGGGAAATGTCCGCGCATCGAGCGCAGCGCCGTCATGTTGACCGGTCCCAAGGCGGAACCGATCGGTGCGCACCACGGCATCAGGACCTTGCAGCCCGCTTCCAGCAGCCGCTCGGCGGCGACGAGATCGTCGGTGGTATAGGGGAATACCGCAAAGCCGTCCTCGCACAGGATACGGGTGGCTTCGACCAGGCCGAACACGTCCGGCTGCAGAGTGTCGTGGTTGCCGATCACTTCGAGTTTGATCCAGGTCGTGCCGAAGACTTCGCGCGCCATGTTCGCGGTAGTGACCGCTTCCTTGACGGAGTGGCAGCCGGCCGTGTTGGGCAGGATTCTCGTGCCGAGCGAGCGGATCAGCGACCAGAATTTTTCGCCGGCCCTGCCGCCCGCCATCTCACGCCGCAAAGAGACGGTCACCACCGACGTGCCCGACGCCCTGACTGCATCGGCAAGGACGGCCGGCGAAGGATATTGAGCCGTGCCGAGAAGCAGGCGCGACGAAAGCTCGGTCCCATAAAGCTCGAACATGCTAGCCTCCCTGCATGGGCGAGAGGATTTCGATCCGGTCGCCGTCGCTCAATCGGAATTCCGCGCGGTTGGCTTTGTGCACGAGGTCGCTGTTGACGGCCGTCGCCAGCCAATCGCCCTCATAGTCGAGCGCGGCAAGCAGCGCCGCCAACGTGGTGGCGGCAATCTCAAGCGCTTCGCCGTTGACGATCAGTTTCATGAGCGAGCTCCTTGGTTCTGTCTTGATTGAAAACCAGGTCGGCAGCCTGGCGAGCCATAGCGGGGGCGAGGAGAAAACCATGGCGATAAAGCCCGTTGATCGCGACGGCGTCTCCGCTCATTTCGACACGCGGCAGATTGTCGGGAAAGGCCGGACGAACACCGGCGCCGGTCTCAATGACGCCAGCCTCGCCGAAGGCCGGATGGAGAGCATAGGCCGCGCCCAAAAGCTCCATCATGGAACGCACCGTGACCGGTCCGGCGGACTGGCTTTCAACCATCGTCGCGCCGATCATGAAACGGTGATCGGTACGCGGCACCACGTAGAGTGGAAAGCGCGGATGAAGCAGCCGGACTGGGCGTGACAGCGAAATGTCCGGCGTGCGCAGGATCAGCATCTCACCGCGAACACCACGCAGCCTGTCATCGCTCGCTGCCATTCCAGTGCAATCGATCTGACGATCGAAACCGGAAACCTGCGTGGCATCGCAGCCGAAGTGGAATTCGACACCCATGGTGGCGAGCTTGTCATGAAGCGCTGCAATCACTAGGCGTGGGTCGAGATGAGCCTCGTCGGGGAAGAGCAATCCACGCGGGAAGCGGCCGGCGAGGTCGGGTTCCAGGAGCGCAATTTCGCTTTCATCGACACGCCGATGCCCCGACGTGCGACTTGCGAACCGGTCAAGCTCTCCGGCATCACGCGGCGCGGCCACGACCAGTGTCCCGGCCCGTGTCACCTGACCCGACAGCACCGCATCCCACCAGTCGGCAGCGTCGCGTCCGAGATCCAGCACCGGCTGCTCCGCGCTTTCACGCTCGCACCATGGCGCCAGCATGCCGCCGGCGAACCACGACGCATTGCCGCCGATGCCATGCCGGGTCTCGACCACGGTCACCGCCGCGCCTCGGATGGCGAGTTCGAAAGCGACGGTGATGCCGGCAACACCGGCCCCTTTGACGAGCACCCTCATGATGGTTTGGGAGCCTCTGGCACGACCGGTACGCCGGTCTTGTCAGCCGGCATGTAGAGATCGCCACCCTCGCGGTATTTCGCCGCCATCGCCGCCATGCCTTCCTTCTGCGCTTCGGCACGAATGTCGTGGGAAATGCGCATGGAGCAGAATTTCGGCCCGCACATCGAGCAGAAATGTGCCAGCTTGTGCGCCTCCTTGGGCAAGGTCTGGTCGTGGAAGGACCGTGCGGTTTCGGGGTCGAGCGACAGGTTGAACTGGTCCTCCCAGCGGAACTCGAAGCGCGCGCGGGAAAGGGCATCATCTCTGACTTTCGCCGCCGGGTGCCCCTTCGCCAGGTCGGCGGCATGCGCGGCGATCTTGTAGGTGATCACGCCAATCTTGACGTCGTTGCGATCGGGAAGGCCGAGATGCTCCTTGGGCGTGACATAGCAGAGCATGGCGGTGCCGAACCAGCCGATCATGGCAGCACCAATGCCTGAAGTGATGTGGTCATAGCCCGGCGCGATGTCGGTGGTCAGCGGTCCAAGCGTGTAGAAGGGCGCCTCGCCGCAGACGGCGAGCTGCTTGTCCATGTTCTCCTTGATCTTGTGCATCGGCACGTGGCCGGGACCTTCGATCATCACCTGGCAATCCTTCGCCCAGGCGATCTGCGTCAGCTCGCCGAGCGTCTCCAGTTCGGCGAATTGCGCTGCGTCATTGGCATCGGCGATTGAGCCGGGACGAAGACCGTCGCCGAGCGAGAAAGACACGTCATAGGCGCGGCAGATGTCGCAGATCTCCGCAAAATGCTCGTAAAGGAAGCTCTCCCGGTGATGGTGCAGGCACCATTTGGCCATGATCGAGCCACCGCGCGAGACGATGCCCGTGACGCGGTCAACGGTCAGCGGGATGTAGTGCAGCCGCACGCCGGCGTGGATGGTGAAATAGTCGACGCCCTGTTCGGCCTGCTCAACCAGCGTGTCGCGGTAGACCTCCCAGGTCAGGTCCTCGGCGATGCCGCCGACCTTTTCCAGCGCCTGGTAGAGCGGCACGGTGCCGATCGGCACCGGCGCATTGCGCACGATCCAGTCCCGGATGTTGTGGATGTTGCGGCCGGTCGACAAATCCATCACCGTATCGGCGCCCCAGCGGATCGCCCAGACCATCTTTTCCACTTCCTCGGCCATCGACGATGTGACGGCGGAGTTACCAATATTGGCGTTGATCTTGACCAGGAAATTGCGGCCGATGATCATCGGCTCGCTCTCGGGATGATTGATGTTGGCTGGAATGATCGCCCGCCCGCGGGCCACTTCGTCGCGCACGAATTCCGGCGTGACAAAATCCGGTATCAATGCGCCGAAGGCTTCGCCGTCGCGTTGCAGCTTGCCGCGCAGGACCTCGCGGCCGAGGTTCTCGCGGATGGCGACGAACTCCATTTCGGGCGTGACGATGCCGGCGCGCGCATAGGCGAGCTGTGTCACCGCCTTGCCTGATCTGGCCCTGAGCGGCCGGTTGCGGACGGGAAATTCCGGTGTCAGGCGCTCGCCCGCCGCGAATCCGTTGTCTTCCGGCCGGACATGGCGGCCGTCATAGGCTTCGACATCGCCGCGTGCCGTAATCCATTCATGGCGAAGCTGGGCGAGGCCCTTTTCGATGCTGGTTTCGACGGTCGGGTCGGTATAGGGGCCGGACGGATCATAGACGATGACGGGCGGCTCGCCGGCTGTCGGATGGACGGAGATTTCGCGCATCGGCACCCTGATCTGGGGGTGGATGGCACCGGGCTTGTGGATTTTTCGTGAGGCGGGCAGCGGTCCCGTCGACACGGCGGGGGTGAGGGCATTCATCTTGAGGCTCCTTTGCTCATGCATTGGAGACCCAGTTCTGTGCCGGAAGGATGAAAAGACGCTTTTGTCGACCTGTTCAAAACAGGACCACGGGCGTGAACTCCCGCAAAGCGCTTGCACCGTCCCTACGCCAGTATGAACTGGATCAGGTTCAACGGGTCACTGCGCCGCGAAAGCCAGCAGTATCTCAGCCCCTTGCCGGGACTCCCCTGGTGAATGCCTTAAGTTGGACGGGCCAGCGCAATCTTGTCAAGCGCATTCGGGCGCCTTCGACCGGCCGCCAATGAAACCCAGCATAAAACCCCCGCATGCATCGGGGACAAAATCACGCTCCTGAAACCAGGGCGGGAATGGCCGAAGCCGCATTCGCCTCGTCGAGGATGGAAAACCTGTACCGGCCATGTGCGTCGAGATCGACCGAGTAGCTCAGGCGGTCACGTATGTGGTTGTGCTGGTCAAAAGTGACGATCCTCGGTTTCAGCGAGGTGATCTGCGCTTCGTCCAGGTAGATGGAGTTGCAGACAATGATCTGGTCGTCTGGCTGGCAGGTGCGGGCGGCAGCACCGTTGAGGATGCAGCACCGCGAGCCGCGCTCGCCCAGAATCACATACGTTGAAATCCGCGCACCGGAATTCTTGTTCCATATCTCCACGAATTCCATCGGCAGTATCCCGGCTGCTTCGCAGTGGTCAGGGTCCAGCGTTATCGAACCGTGGTAGTTGAGGTTTGCTTCGGTGACGTGGATACCGTGCAGCTTGCCGGCGACTATTTTTCGCATTGCTCTGTTGCCCCATAGATCATTCATGATCCGTCCTGGCGCGCTCGCTTGGTCGGCTAAATGCCGACGACGAGAGCACCACCGCTAAGACCCGCACCCGCCGCCGCCAGAAGAATCTTCTCACCCTGCCGGAATGGCTCCGTCTGATGGGCTAGCGACAGCGAAAGCGGGATCGTCGCGGCGGAAGAGTTGCCGTAATCGACGATCGTCTTGACGATTGCTTGATCGGCAATGCCGAGGTTTCGTCCGACCGCATCGAAGATGCGGGCATTGGCCTGATGCGGCACGAACCGATCGATGTCCTGCGGCCGCGTCCGGGCTGTGGCCAATGCATCCTGCGAGCAGGCGGTCATCATCTCGACGGCCTTGGCGAACACTTCGCGGCCGTCGGTCATCGTCATGCGGGTTTGCCCGAGGTCGAGGTCGCCATGGAACGGGATGTTGCTTCCGCCCGCCGGGATCTGAATCAGCCCGTAGCGCGAGCCGTCCGAATCCACCGAGGCTCCGAGAATCCCCCGATCAGCATCCTCGCACGGACCAATCACCAGGGCGCCGGCGGCATCGGCAAACAGCACGGCGCTGGCGCGCTCGGCCGGGTTGATGCGGCGGCTGAGGATGTTGGCGGCAATGACGAGGGCCGCTTTGCCGTGCAGCTGGGTGAATCCATCCGCGAACATCAGCGCATAGATGAAGCCGGCGCAGGCGCCGGTCAGGTCGACCGCTCCGGCTCGGCCGAGTCCGAGCCGGTGTGCGACCAGCGGCGCGCTTGGCGGCAGAAGGTGGTCGGGCGTCGAGGTGGCAAGCAACAGCAGACCGATGTCGCTGCGGTCGATGCCGGCGTTCGCCAGCGCCATGTCGCCGGCATGAGCGGCAAGGCCAGACAGCGTGTCTTCGTCCGTTGCCCAGAAGCGCGACAGTATCCCGGTACGCCGCTCGATCCAGCCCGGCTCGAGGCCGAGATTGCTCTCGATCTCGGCATTTGGCACTTTGCGACCAGGCGCATGATGGCCAAACCCGAGAATGCACGACGACCTGCTCATGGCCTCGAACCGAAGCGTTCGCCGGCCTCCTCGATGGCGTCATGGAGTCCGTCCAGTTCCTCGCCGGTGATGCAATAGGGTGGCAGAAGATAGAGGACATTGCCAAGCGGGCGCACGAGCAGGCCGCGCTCGAGGAAAAAAGCGCGCAGTTTCGGTCCGATCTCGGCCAGATAGCCGGCCGAGCCGGTGCGCAGATCGAGGGCCGCGATCGTGCCGGTCGTCCTGCTGTCGGCGAAGTTGGCATTGTCACGAAAGCGCCGAAGCCCGGCGGCCTGCATCGCACTCAACGCCGCGATCCGCTCGGCCACGGGCTCGTCGCGCCAGATCTCGACATTGGCGAGTGCGGCCGCACAGGCAATTGGATTGGCGGTGTAGGAGCTCGAATGGAAGAAGGTCTTCTTCCGGTCCTCGGAATAGTGAGCCTGGAAGATGGCGTCGGTGGCAAGCGTGGCCGCCAGCGGGATCACGCCACCAGTCAGGCCCTTCGAGGTGCACAGGATGTCTGGAGAGATGGATGCCTGCTCGCAGGCGAACATGGTTCCGGTTCGTCCCCAGCCTGTCATCACCTCGTCGGCGATCAGCAGCGTGCCGGAGGCTTCGGCAATCTTCTTCAATTCGGTCAGAACCGAAGCCGGGTACATCAGCATGCCGCCGGCACCAAGCACCAGCGGTTCGACGATCAGCGCGGCGGCGCACCGGTCGCGGCTGACGGCCTCGAAACGATCCAGCGTTTCCTGTTCGTGCCCGGCGGCCGGGAAGGGGATGGTGTCGACCTCGAACAGCAAAGGCTCGTAGGCGGCGTTGAACACGCCGCGGGCGCCAACGCTCATCGTGCCGATGGTGTCGCCATGATAGCTGTGCTCCATGACGACGATGCGCGAGCGCGGTGCGCCGATGTTGCCGAAATACCCGAGCGCCATCTTCAGCGCGACCTCGACGGAGGTCGAGCCGCTGTCGGAATAGAACACCCAGTCGAGACCGGAGGGAGCGAGGCCGACTAGCGCCTTGGCCAGACGTTCGGCTGGTTCATGCGTGAAGCCGGCAAAGATGATCTGGTCAAGGCTCGACGCGGTCGTCTCGATAGCCTTCATGATGCGAGGGTGGCGGTGGCCATGGGTGACGACCCACCAGGAGGAGATGGCATCCAGGATACGCGTGCCGTCGGCCTTTTGGAGATAGGCTCCCTCCGTCAGGACGATTTCAGGGATCACGGGCTCAAGCGCGTGCTGCGTGAACGGATGCCACACACTGGACTGCGACATCATTCGCCTCCCGCAATCGAGGCGAGGTCAAAGCCGGCAACCATCGCATCCCTCAGCGTTTCACCCGTCAGCGGATCGAGCAGGGGCAGTCTCCCGAGCTGTGGCACGCCGCTGAATTCCACGATTGTTTTTTGCGTATCGGCCACCTCCTCGCCAATGAAGGCGAGGCCGATGAGCGGGATGGAGCGGGCCCGCAGCGCCTCGATCGACAACAGGGTGTGAT
The DNA here is from genome assembly GCF_014189455.1 of Mesorhizobium huakuii. Lineage (NCBI taxonomy): Bacteria > Pseudomonadati > Pseudomonadota > Alphaproteobacteria > Hyphomicrobiales > Phyllobacteriaceae > Mesorhizobium > Mesorhizobium huakuii. The sequence continues at coordinate 6,416,640 of NZ_CP050296.1, read as the reverse complement.
TGATGGTGCCGAGCGCGGTGCGCGCGCAAAGGATGACCGGCAGTTGCCATTCCCGGAAAATATCGATGAACCTTGTCTGCCGGTTGAGCGGCACCATGAGCCCGCCGGCGCCTTCGATGATGAGCGGACCCGGTAGGACTGGAAGTGAGAGCTTGGCCGCCTCGATCGCGACGCCGTCGATTTCGGCTGACCGATGCGGCGAAAGCGGCATCCTCAGACGGTAAACTTCCGGCAGGACGCGCCCAGCAGGCAAGCCGGAAAGCCGGGCAACGACCTCGCTGTCGGTCTCCTCGTCGAGGCCCGATTGCACCGGCTTCCAGTAGAAGCCATTGAGCAGGCCGGCGAGCCCCGCCGAAAACACTGTCTTGCCAATGCCGGTGTCGGTTCCGGTGATGACGATGCGCTTGGTCATGCCGTGCCCAACACTTCGACGAGGGCCTCGACCATGGTGGAAATGTCGGCTTCGTCGACGTTGAGCGTCAGCGAAATGCGCAGGCGCGACGTGCCCTCGGGCACGGTCGGCGGACGAATGCCGCGGATGTCGAAGCCGCGGGCCTGCAGTGCCGCCGCCACCGCCATGGTGCGCCTGTTGTCGCCGATGACAAAGGGCTGGATCTGCGAGCCGCTGGGCTTCACGCCGCAGCGCTCGGCCAATTGGCGGCCCGCGAAGGCAACGCGCTCCTGCAACTGGACACGGCGTTGGGGCTCATCGGACAGCATGGCAATCGCCTCGCGCACTGCCACTGCCATCAGCGGCGATGGCGCGGTGGAGTAGATGAACGGCCGGCAGCGGTTGACGAGATAGTCGCACAGCAGTCCCGGCCCGGTGACGAGCGCTCCGGACGCGCCGAGCGCCTTGCCGCATGTGTGGAGCGCAATGATATTGTCGCGGCCCTCGAATGCGGCGGCCAACCCCGGCCGTCCGATCCGCAGACGCCGGTGGCGTGCGCCTCGTCAACGACGATGAATGCTTCGTGCCGATCGGCAAGCGCGATCAGGCTCTCCATCGGCGCGCGGTCGCCATCCATGCTGTAGAGGCTTTCGACCACGATCCAGACGCGCCCCGTGCCGCCGCCGGCTCGCCAGCGCGTGATCGCATCCTCGACCGCATCAACGTCGTTATGCGCGGCCAGCACGAATTGGGCGCGTCCGGCCTGCGCACCCTCATGCATGCTGGCATGGGCGAGTTCGTCGAGGACCAGCAGGTCACCCTTTTGCGGCAGCGCGGTCAGGAGAGCGAAGTTGGCGATGTAGCCGCTGCCGAAGAACAATGCGCGGTCGGCACCGAAGAAGGCCGCCGCGTCCGCCTCCAGTGCCTCGTGTTCCGGCGCGTTGCCACGCAACAGCCGCGACCCGGTGGCGCCAACCGGCGTGCCACGCGCAATTGCCGCCGCAACCGCCTCGCCAAGTCTTTTGGAGGCAGCAAGTCCGAGATAATCGTTCGACGAGAAGTCGAGGCCGGCGCGCGGCGACAGCGTCCGCAGCCGGTCCTTGCGCGCCAGCCCCTGCAAGGTCGCGTCATAGCGGGCGAGGGTTGCCCCGTTCATTGCGCCTCGAGTTCCATCGGCTCGATGCCGAGGCGCCGGAACAGCAGACTATCCTTATCCTCGCCGGGATTGTCCGCGGTCAGCAGCGTGTCGCCGACGAAGATCGAGTTGGCGCCGGCAAAGAAGCACAGCGCCTGCATCTCGTCGGTCATGGCGGTGCGGCCGGCGGAGAGACGGACATGCGATCTCGGCATCATGATGCGCGCCAGGGCGATCACGCGCACGAATTCGATCGGCTCGATCGGCCTGGCGTCGGCAAGCGGGGTACCGTCGATCGGGATCAGCATGTTGATCGGAACGCTTTGCGGATGTTCCGGCAGGTTGGCCAGCGTCACCAGCATGTCGATCCGGTCCACCGGTTCTTCGCCCATGCCGACAATGCCACCACAGCAAACCTTGATGCCGGCTTGGCGCACCTGCTCGAGCCTCTCCAGCCGGTCGGCAAAGCTGCGCGTGCTGATGATCTCGTTGTAGTAGCGCTCCGACGTATCGATGTTGTGGTTGTAATAGTCGAGACCTGCTTGTTTCAGACGAGCGGTCTGCTCAAGATCGAGCATGCCGAGCGTCATGCAGGTCTCCATGCCCAGCGCCTTGACGCCTTCGACCATCGCCACCACTGCATCCATGTCGCGCGCCTTCGGGTTTCGCCAGGCCGCGCCCATGCAATAGCGGGTGGCGCCGGCATCGCGCGCCTTGGTCGCTTCGGCGATGACGCGCCTGACTTCCATCAGCTTCGACGCTTTCAGGCCGGTTTCGTGATGCGCCGACTGGCTGCAATAGCCGCAATCCTCCGGACATCCGCCGGTCTTGATGCTGAGAAGCCGGCTGAGCTGGACCTTGTTGGGATCGAAATTCTGGCGGTGCACGGTCTGCGCCTGAAACAAAAGATCGTTGAAGGGCGCGTTGTGGAGAGACTGGGCCTCTTCAAGGCTCCACATCCGGCGGTCGCCGAGGGATTGAATTTCAGGCGTGGTCTTTTCCGAAATCGCTGCGTGCATTTCCATCCTGTTCCTTGCGTTGTGGCGACATGAGCGCCTTTCAGACTGGCGGCCCCGTCGGGAGGAGCTGGGTCGAGCGTAGATGGTCAGGGTCTCACGATCAAAGCTCACGGTAATCGAGGCCGATATCGAGGATCGGGGCGCTGTGAGTCAACCAGCCGACCGAAATCAGATCGACACATGAGGTAGAACGCGCACAAAGACTTCCGTTTGCACCCAGAATGCGAAACCGCCTATCGAATACTAGATAATGTGCAGAGCGCATCTTTCTGCGATCAAGTATCGCCAATGTGCATTGCGAGCTCCGGCAGAATGACGAAGAGATCGCCGACGAGGCCGTAGTCGGCAACCTGGAAAATCGGCGCCTCCTCGTCCTTGTTGATGGCGACGATCACCTTGGAATCCTTCATGCCGGCGAGATGCTGGATGGCGCCGGAGATGCCGACCGCGATGTAGAGGTCCGGAGCGACGACCTTGCCGGTCTGGCCGACCTGCCAGTCGTTCGGTGCATAACCGGCATCGACAGCGGCACGCGAGGCGCCGACGGCTGCACCGAGCTTGTCGGCAACCGGCAGGATGACCTCCTGGAACTTCTCCGCCGAACCCAGCGCACGACCACCCGAGATGATGATCTTGGCCGAGGTCAGTTCCGGACGGTCCGTCTCCGACAACTTGTTCTCGACGAAGGTGGAGAGGCCGGGATTGGCTGCTGCCTTGACGGTCTCGACCGCGGCCGAGCCGCCCTCGGGCGCTGCCTGGAAGGAAGCCGTGCGCAGGGTGATGACCTTCTTGGCGTCGGTCGACTGCACGGTCTGGATGGCGTTGCCGGCATAGATCGGCCGCTTGAACGTGTCCGGCGAAACCACTTCGATGATCTCGGACACCTGCGCGACATCGAGCAGGGCCGCCACGCGCGGTGCGACGTTCTTGCCCGACGAGGTCGCCGGGGCGATGATGGTGTCGTAGCCGCCGGCGAGCGACACGACCAGTGCGGCCGTCGGTTCGGCGAGGCGCTCGGCGAGTTCGTCGGCTTCGGCCAGCAGCACCTTGCTGACGCCCTTGAGCTTGGCCGCGGCGTCGGCCGCACCCTTGGCGCCCTTGCCGGCCACCAGCACATGCACGTCCGAGCCTATCTGCAGGGCCGCCGAGAGCGCCTTGGCGGTCTGGTCGGAAAGGGTGGCGTTGTCGTGTTCTGCGATGAGGAGAATGGTCATTTTATCTGTTCCTTCCGATCTCAGAGCACGCCGGCTTCGTTCTTGAGCTTGTCGACCAGTTCGGCGACGCTCTTGACCTTGACGCCTGCCTTGCGGCCGCTTGGCTCTTCGGTCTTGATGACCTTGAGGCGCGGCTTGACGTCGGCGCCGTAGTCCGCCGGGGTCTTTTCGTCGAGCTGCTTCTTCTTGGCCTTCATGATGTTGGGCAGGGAGGCATAGCGCGGCTGGTTGAGGCGAAGATCGGCGGTGATGATCGCCGGCATCTTCAGCTCAACCGTCTGCAGGCCGCCGTCGACTTCGCGGGTTACCTTGGCCTTGTCGCCGTCGAGCACCACCTTGGAGGCAAACGTGCCTTGCGCCCAGCCGAGCAGGGCCGCCAGCATCTGGCCGGTTTGGTTCGAGTCGTCATCGATCGCCTGCTTGCCGAGGATGACGAGGCCGGGCTGTTCGGCATCGACGACACCCTTCAGTACCTTGGCAACACCGAGCGGCTCGGTCTGCTCGTCGGTCTTGACCAGGATGGCGCGGTCGGCGCCCATGGCGAGCGCGGTGCGCAAGGTTTCCTGCGCCTGCTGCGGGCCGATCGAGACGACGATGATTTCCTCGGCCTTGCCGGCTTCCTTCAGCCGGATCGCCTCTTCCACCGCGATCTCGTCGAACGGGTTCATCGCCATCTTGACGTTGGCGAGTTCCACCGCCGAACCATCAGCCTTCACGCGAACCTTGACGTTCGCATCCACAACCCGCTTCACGGGCACAAGGATCTTCATTTCATTTCTTCCTTAGCAGATCCAAGACGTTCGGCCTTGGTTGATGTCAATTCGAGACTAGAATTTCACGACGTCCGATGTGCTTCCGGGCTGATCGAGCTTCCAGACACGGGCTATGCAGCGGCGCATCTCATCAGCGGTGGCCCCGCCACGAAATTCGGCAAGGCGTATGGCCTTGGCTTCCAATTCTTGCTTCGCAAGCGTGTTGCCGGGGTCGCCCTTGGGCTCGTCTACGCGGGCATTGAGTTTGCGGCCGTCAACGGTCGCGACACTCACCTTGCCAACCCATTGCCGGGGGTAAAGCGTGTCGACTTCGGCATCAAGTTCCATGCGCACCTTGGAGCGGAAGCGCGCAACGCGGGCATCGGTAAGGGCGTGGCGTTCGAACGCATCAAGGTCGGCGACACCATGGACGGCGATCAGCCCCAACACCGTACCCATGGAGAACTTCGCCTGGTGCACGGTTTGCGGAATGACCACCGCGCCCAGGACGTCGATGGCTCCCTGGTGGACATGGGTCACCACATCGGCGATGTCGTCCGGACCGAGCCCTTCGCGACGCATGAGAGACTGCAGCGCGTCAGCGGCGGGATGAGTGTGTCGGCAGGCGGCGTGCCATTTGAAGGACGTCTCCTCCGTTGCCCAACGATTGCCGAGCCCGTCCGTCAGGCGGGCCGGATCGGCGTCGCTGGACATGCCCGCGGCCATGCCCTTTTTTCCTTCGAGGATGCGGGCAGCGCCTTTGAAGCCATCGCGCGCCAAATAGGCAGAAAACACGCCGTTGGCGGCGGCTCGCGCCGTATGAAGCTGCTTGGAATCGGCGGCATCACGCAGGAATTCCCAGAGCCCCGCTGCTTGGGTGCCGGCGGAGCCGAGTGCATGGTTGATGCCGGCCGCGTCCTGCCCGATCAACTTCCCGACAGCGGCGGCCGCGGCGACAGTGCCGGCCGTACCCGTTGTGTGGAAGATCTGGTAATGTGACCGCCCCAGGAACTCTCCGACCCGGATGCCAACCTCGTAGCCGGCGATGCAAGCAGTCAGGATTTCACGCCCGGTCTTCCCCTCTGCTTCCGCAACCGCCAAAACGGCTGGAAAGATCACCGCAGCTGGGTGAAAGACCGAGCCGTTGTGAACGTCGTCCTGTTCCACCACATGGGAGGCCGCGGCATTGACCATCGCCGCGAAGTAGGGGCTCGTGCGTCGTCTAGTCGGGATGACGATGCTTGGACCGTCCGCCGGCCCCATTGCACGAGCAAAGCCGTCGATGATCTCGACCTGGCGCGCGCCCTTGCCGGCGAGGGTTGAGCCGAGCCAGTCGATCATCAGTCCTTTCGCGAAATGTACGACGCGCGGCGGAATTTGCTCGAAGTCGAGCTCGGCGATGAAGGCGCAAAGCCTGGCTGTCGGCCAATCGGCGGTGTCCAGGCTCACCTATCGCTCCTTCTCTGCGCCCTCTAGACCAAGGCGGCCCCGGCGAAGGATCCGCCTTGCTCGCTCGATGACTGGCCGGTCCACCATTTCGCCGTTCACCTGGACAGCTTCGCCGGACGAAGCTGCGCCGACGATGTCCCGTGCCCAAGTGATTTCATTGTCGCTTGGGCGAAAAGCAACGCGAATCGGCTCGATCTGCCTCGGATGGATCGCCATCTTGCCGCCGAAGCCCATCTTCATGGCGTGGCGGGCGTCATCCTCGGTGATTTCAGGACTGCTCAGGTCGGTCGTTACCCCGTCGATCGGCGCGGCACGGCCAGCCGCGCGCGAGCGCCAGACGATTTCGTTGCGGGCCGCAAGCAGAGTCAGCCGATCATGCGCGCAACCGAGATCGAGCGAGAAGTCGACCGAGCCGAAGGCGACGGCAACGACGCCGGACGTGGCCAGTATGGCCGGCAGGTTGGCAAGGCCGACAGCGCTTTCGACCAGCGCGATGACGGAAACGCTGCGTGCCATGTGCCTGGCCATATCAGCAATGTCTTCTGGACGTTCGGCCTTGGGCAGCATGACGGAGACGCCGTCGAGGCGCCGTACGGCATCGATATCCGCTTCGTGCCAGGGTGTGCCGGCGGCGTTGATGCGGACCACGATCGCTGATTTCAGCATGGCCGCCTGAGCAACGACCACTTCGCGAGCGCGGTCCTTGTCGCCAGGGGCGACGGCATCCTCGAGGTCGAGAATGACCGCATCCGCGCCACTGTTGTCGGCCTTGGCAAACCGCTCCGGCCGCGAGCCCGGCACGAAAAGCGGCACGACAGGCGTGACGAAGCCTACCATTGCGCCGTGGCCTTCACCGTCACATGGCCGTCGGCCGACCGTACCTCGAGAGCCATGCCGTCATTGCCCGGAGACGTTGCGCTCAGAAGCAGGCGTTGCGGTCTGGTCGCCGGATGCACGCCCCGGAACGAGAAACGGCGCGGCGAGGAGCCGCAAATGGCTGTGGCGAAGTTCAGGAGCAGCGTCGCCTGCAGCGGGCCATGGATGACGAGCCCGGGATAACCCTCGACCGTTGTGGCGTAAGGCGCGTCGTAGTGGATACGATGCCCATTGAACGTCAGTGCGGAGTAACGAAAGAGTAGCACCGGATCCACGTCAACCCAGCGCTCGTGCGATGCGGCCGGGGGTGGAGTTCCCGGCGGGGCAGGGGTCGCCGCAGTAGCGCCGGCGGCGCGATAGACAATGGTCTGGTTCTCCTCGATCACCGGGCCGGCGTCGTTGGCGATGTCGTGCCGGACCGTGACGAAGGTGAGCGGGCCGGTGCGGCCCTGTTTCTCCTCGATGGCGGTCAATGTCGAGCAGCGGCGGATGCGGTCGCCGGAGCGGATCGGCGCCATGAAACGCACATCGCTGGCGGCCCACATGCGGCGCGGAAGTGGCACCGGAGGCAAGAAGTGGCCTTTGGCCGGGTGCCCGTCAGGTCCGAGTTCGCGCCGATCGGCAATATCGGGCGTCAGGCACCAGTGCAGGCCGGGCGCTGCCGCACCCTCGGCAGTTTGCGCTGCGTAGTCCCCAAGCGTGGCGCCAAAGCTGGCCAGCAGGCGCGAGGTCACAACGTCCTCGACCTCGTGTGTGCGTCCAACCCATTCCTGCAGCGTGCTCGTGTCCGGGCTCATGAGTTTCCTCGTCAGGCGGCGAATTCGGAACGGATCCGGTCCGTATCGGCGCCAAGGGCGGGAACGCTGGGGACGGATGCGAATCCCTCCGACCGCCCTGCCGGCATCGGCACGGAGATGCGCCTGCCGTCCGGCAGCGCCACCTCTGTCCGGCGCAATGCCTTGTGGCGCGGCAGGTCGTGCATTGCGCTCACCCGGCCCCAGGCGATCTGCGCACCATTGAGACGGTCGATAGCCTCTTCGCAGTCGATTGCCGCAAAGATCGGTTCGATCTCGGCGTCGAGCGCCGTGCGGTTGGCCACCCGCCAGGCATTGGTGGCGAAGCGTTCGTCGGCGAACAAATCCTGCCTTTGCAGCACGATGGTGCAGAAGCGCTTCCATTCATTGTTCTGCTGAATGGACACGACCACGCTGCCATCCCGACAGGCATAAGGTCGATATGGGTAGATCGAAGCGTGTGCCAGGCCATATCTCTGCGTCTCGCGGCCCGCATATTCGTAGTGCAGTAGCGGCACGGTCATCCAGTCGGCCATGGCGTCGAACATGGCAATTTCGACAATGCGACCGCGTCCGGTCTTCTCGCGCGCCAACAAGGCTTCAAGGACCGCTGCATGGGCATTCATTCCGGTGGCGATGTCGGCGGCGGAAACCCCGATTTTGCTCGGCGTGTCCGGCGTGCCAGTGACGGCGCAGATGCCGCTTTCCGCCTGCACCAGCATGTCGTAGGCGCGCATAGCTGCGTAAGGCGTGTCCTGTCCGTAGCCGACGATGTTGATGGCAATCAGCCGAGGAAATTTTTCCGCGATTGCATCGGCGGAGAGGCCGAGCCTGTCGATGGCGCCCGGCGCGAGATTCTGCACGAGAATATCCGCGCGCGCCACCATCCGGTGCAGGAGAGCGAGGTCGTGCTCGGCTTTCAGGTCGAGAACCGCGCTTTCCTTGCCGCGGTTGAGCCAGACGAAGTAAGCCGACATGCCTTCAACGGTGGAATCGTAATGACGCGCGGTTTCGCCTTCCGGGCGCTCGATCTTCACGACGCGCGCCCCGGCATCGGCGAGGCGGACCGTGCAGAGCGGAGCGGCGACCGCCTGCTCGATCGAAACGACGAACAGACCCTCCAGCGGGCGGGCGCCGTCAGACATTGCGCTGTACCCCCGAGCGCGCCAGCACGCCTGGCTTTAGCCGCTCGTCCTTGCCGTAGTCCTCGGCGGCATGGAAGAAAAGCCGCGGCGTGCCGTCGATGTCCTCGAGCCGCTTGCTATAGGCTTCCAGATAGGCCTTGCGGCCATCGTCGCCGACACGGCCCGGCATATACGCGACGAAGGGCGGCAACACGTCGAAGCCGGAGTAGCGTAGCAGGCCATTGTGGATCGGCCACAGCACCGTGAGGATGTCGCCATCGATGCCATCGGGCGCATAGGTGTCGGCCGAAGTGCCCGTGGTGGCGGCCACCATGGCGAGCTTTCCCTTGAACATGCCGGTGTCGTATTTGCGCCCCGGCAGATACGCAAAACCACGCGCGAACACACGGTCGGCCCAGCCCTTGAGCATCGCGGGCATTCCGAACCACCAAACCGGGAACTGGAACAGCACGAAGTCCGCCTGTTTCAGCTTTTCGATCTCGGCCATGATGTCGGCCGAGAGCGCGTTGGCCTCGTACGCCGCGGTCTGCTCGCGCGGCAGGCTGAAAAAGTCCGGATCGTTCCGCTCGCCTGATATGTCGCCCGGCCCTGCGACAGGATTGAAGCCCATCGCATAGAGGTCGCTGACGACCACATCGTGGCCTGCGCGGGTCAATATTTCCACGGCCATATCCTTCATGGCGCCGTTGAAGGATTTTGCTTCCGGGTGGGCGTAGACGATGAGGACGTTCACGGCGGCAACTCCTAGTAGGAACGCGGCAGTCCAAGCACGTGCTCGGAAAGGTATGACAGGATGAGGTTGGTCGAGATCGGCGCGACCTGATAGAGACGCGTCTCGCGGAATTTGCGCTCCACATCGTACTCTTCCGCGAAACCGAACCCGCCATGCGTCTGGATGCAGACATTGGCGGCTTCGTTAGAGGCGTCGGCCGCCAGCATCTTGGCCATGTTCGCTTCGGCACCGGGGTTCTTGCCGGCCTCGTAGAGGTTCAGCGCCTCGCGCACCATCAATTCGGCCGCGCGCATGTTGGCGTAGGCCCTTGCGATTGGAAACTGGATGCCCTGGTTTTGGCCGATCGCTCGGCCAAACACATGCCTTTCCTTCGCGTAGACGCTCGACTTTTCGATGAACCATTTCGCATCGCCGACGCATTCGGCTGCAATCAGGATGCGCTCGGCGTTCATGCCCGAGAGGATGTAGCGGAATCCCTTTCCCTCTTCGCCGATCAGGTTTTCGACCGGCACGCGTAGATCGTCGAAGAAGACTTCGGTGGTGGCATGGTTCATCATGGTGCGGATCGGCCGGATGGTGAGGCCGTTGCCAACGGCTTCGCGCATATCGACGATGAGGACGGAGAGCCCGTCGGTCTTCTTCATGCCATCCTTGAGCGGTGTGGTCCGCGCCAGAAGCAGCATCAAATCCGAATGCTCGGCGCGGCTGGTCCAGATCTTCTGGCCCTTGACCACGAAATGATCGCCGTCGAGGCGAGCAGTGGTCTTGAGAGCGCCGGTGTCGGTGCCGCTGGTCGGTTCGGTGACGCCGAAGGCCTGCAGACGCAATTCTCCCGCGGCGACCTTCGGCAGGTATCGTTGCTTCTGGGCTTCCGAGCCGTGGCGAATAAGCGTGCCCATCGTGTACATCTGGGCATGGCAGGCACCGCCATTGCAGCCGGCGCGCTGGATTTCCTCCAGCACGGAGGCGGCGGCCGAAAGCGGCAGGCCCGAGCCGCCATACGCCTCCGGGATCAGAATCGAGAGCCAACCAGCCTCCGTCAATGCTTCGACGAATTCGCGGGGATAGGCCATGTCCCTGTCGAGTGCGCGCCAGTATTCTCCGGGGAAGCGCGCGCACAACCTGGCGACGGCATCGCGAATGTCCTGATAGTGTTCCATAATGTTTGTCCGGCCTTCGTCTAACTGCGGGCCTCACTATCGCGCCTCTATGTCCTATCAGCAATGCAAGGCAGGCGTGACCAGATATAACGTAATTCAAATGCTTACGATGAAGGGCCAAGAAGCTGGCCAACCCAGACGGCGCGCCCGACAAGGTCCTTGGCGATGTCCTCTATCGCTTGTCCGGCAAACCGCGCCAGCCGCGAGGCAGGCCGGTCTGCCGGGTAGGCAAGGATGAGGCGACGCACGGGCACGGGATCGATAAGCGGCGCAGCCGTGAGCTGCCCCGCAACCACGTCGGCATGGATAGGGGCGAGCGGCAGGATCGTCCAGCCATGGCCGTTGCGCACCAGGTCCTTCAGCGCCGAGTACGAATCCGCTTCGATGCCGACGTCCAGCGTGATGCCGGCATCAGTGGCGCAGCGTTCGACGATGATGCGCAGCCCATGCTTGATGCTGGGCAGCAGCAGGCGCTTGCCGGCGAGCGAGGTGAACGACACGGCGCGCACGGTTGAAAATCCCGCGTCTGGCGGTCCAATCAAGAAGAGGTTCTCCAGAAGCAGCGGGTGCGAGCGCAACGAACGCGCCATGCGCGGGTCGTAGAGCACCGCGACGTCCACCTCGCCACGGTGCATCCAGTCCAGCAAATAGCCGGTGTAGGCGCTCACAAGTCTGAGTTTCGCCTTGGGGTGGGCTTTGCCGAATGCGGCAGCCAACGGCAGCGAAATAATGTCCGCAACGGTGGGTGGCAGGCCGATGGCCACTTCGCCGGTCAGCGGCGCGTCGGCGGGCGTGGCTGTGGCTCGGATCTCGTCAATCTCGGCCATCACCCGCATGGCGTGTGTCAGAACCTCCTTGCCCTGCTCGGACAGCACCATGCCGCGTCCGTGGCGCAGAAAAAGGGCAAAGCCCAATTCCTCCTCCAGCATGCGCACCTGCCGGCTGAGCGCTGGCTGCGCAATGTGTAGCCGGTCGGCAGCCTTGCTGAGGCTACCGAGTTCGGCGACGTGGATCAGAGTCCGTAGCTGCGATAATTCCATGAGCTATCGAATATCATTATATCTGATCACAATAAAGGGACGAAGATTAGATCGGATAGCTGAGGTAATCTAATGCCAACTCAATTCTCGGAGGTCCAAGGTGACGGCGAGCGTACAAGCGAAACACCCGGAAACAGCTGCGGTTGCATCTGCCCCGGCGGCATCAGAAAGGCATTGGCCAGACCACGTCTATGATGTGCTCAAGGCTGCCGGCATCAGCCATATGTCCTATGTGCCCGATGCTGGCCATACCACATTGATCCGCCTCTTCGGTGCGGATCCTGAGGTCGTCACCAATGTCTTGACGACCGAAGAGGAGGGCATCGCCATTGCTGCAGGCGCTTGGCTCGGTGGCAAGCGGAGCGTCGTGCTCATGCAATCTTCCGGCGTTGGCAACTGTATCAATATGCTTTCGCTTCCCGTGCATGCGCGCTTTCCCTTGCTCGTTCTGGTGACGATGCGAGGCGAGTGGGCAGAGTTCAACCCGTGGCAGGTGCCGATGGGGCAGGCGACGGAGGCCTCGCTGAAGGCAATCGGCCTCAGGGTGCTGCGCGCCGAGACTGGTGACGACCTGGTGGAAACGGTCGCGCAAGCGGCTGCTATGGCTTTCGACGCCGACCAGCAGATCGCAGTGCTGATCGGGCAACGGCTGCTCGGCAAGAAGAAGTGGTGAACGACATGACGTTACCGACAATGGACCGCAGAGTCGCGGTGAAGAAGCTCCTTGACTCCCGCGACGGCGCCTTGGTCGTGACCGGTCTCGGCTCGCCGAGCTACGACGTGCATGCCGCCGGTGACCGCAACGACAACTATTATCTGTGGGGCGCGATGGGTGGTGCGGCGCTGATCGGCCTCGGGCTTGCCCAGGCCCAGCCCGACAAGCGGGTCATTGTGATTACCGGAGACGGCGAACAACTGATGGCGTTCGGTTCGCTGGCGACGATCTCGGTGGCGCGGCCGAAAAATCTCGACTTGATCGTGCTCGACAATCAGCACTTCGGCGAGACCGGCATGCAGTCCAGCCATACGGGCAAAGGCATCGGTTTCGACAAAGTCGCGGCCGCTTGCGGGTTTTCGAAAACCGCCGAGTTGCGCTCGCTGGAGGAGGTCGACACGCTGTGTGAAGAGCTGCGTCGCCCGGCCGAAGGTCCACGCCTTTTCGTGCTGAAAATCACCGCCGAGAACCTGCCGCGCTCGCTGCCACCGCGCGACGCGGTCGAGGTCAAGAACCGCTTTCGCGCCCATCTGGGCTTTGCCACTTGTTGAGAACCGATATGGCGCTGGTCAGTTTCCAGAACACGGTCGGCGGTCGGCTGCAATCGACAGCCGATACATTCGAGAGCCATGATCCGTTCACCGGCAGGCCCTGGGCGCTGATCCCGCGCGGGGGAGCAGCCCAGGTGGACGCCGCCGTGGCGTCCGCCAAGGCGGCATTCCGGTCGAAGGAATGGGCCGGCATCACCGCCACTGCGCGTGGCAAGCTGCTCGTGCGGATGGCCGACCTGATCGCCGACAACGCGGAGCGCATTGCCGCCATCGAGACGCGCGACAATGGCAAGCTGCTCACCGAAATGACGGCGCAGCTGCGCTATATCCCGGAATGGTTCCGCTATTTCGGCGGTCTTGCCGACAAGATCGAAGGGGCGGTGCTGCCGATCGACAAGGCTGGCATGTTCGCCTTCACCCGCCACGAGCCGCTGGGTGTCATTGCAGCCATCGTGCCCTGGAATTCGCCGCTTTTGCTTCTGACCTGGAAGCTAGCGCCGCTGCTGGCGGCCGGCAACACCGTCGTCATCAAACCGTCGGAACACGCTTCGGCCTCGACGCTGGAGTTCGTGAAACTGTTTGCGCAGGCTGGGTTCCCGCCAGGCGTGGTCAACACCGTTACCGGCATGCCGCTCGATGTCGGCGTGCCGCTCGTTGCCCACCCCGACGTCGCCAAGATAGCCTTCACCGGCGGTGAGCCCGGCGGGATCGCAGTCTATCGAGCGGCTGCCGAACAGCTCAAGACCGTCACGCTGGAGCTTGGCGGCAAATCGGCCAACATCGTCTTTGACGACGCCGATATCGAGAGCGCGGTCAACGGCGCGATCTCAGGCATTTTCGCGGCCAGCGGCCAGACCTGCATCGCCGGCTCGCGCCTGCTGGTGCATCGCAAGATCCATGACCGGTTCGTGGAGGGCGTCATAACGCTGGCGGCCAGTGCTCGATTGGGCAATCCGGCGCTGGCCGAGACGCAGGTCGGGCCGATCACCACGCAAGCCCAGCGCGAGAAGGTGCTGTCCTACCTCGGCATCGCGCGCCGCGAGGGTGCGCTTTGCGTGCTGGGCGGCGGCAAGCCAGCGTCCGGCGAACTGGGCGAGGGCTGGTTCGTCGAGCCCACCATCTTCACCGGCGTGAACAACAGCATGCGGATCGCACGTGAAGAGGTGTTCGGGCCAATCCTCTCGGTCATCCCGTTCGACGACGAGGATGAGGCTTTCGCCATTGCCAACGACAGCCCCTACGGACTGGCGGCGGGGATATGGACCAGCGACATGGGCCGGGCACTGCGCGGCGCGGCCGCAATGGAAGCGGGGATGGTCTGGATCAATTCATACCGCGCCGTCTCCTACATGGCGCCGTTCGGCGGCTACAAGAGAAGCGGTATCGGGCGTGAAAGCGGACAGGAGGCCATCAATTCCTATCTGCAAACCAAGACGGTGTGGATAGACACAGCCGGCAAGACCGCCAATCCCTTCGTTATCCGCTAGGCTTGGCTTCGGTGGGAGAATTATCCCTATCCGTGGCCAAGCTCAGCACATCGCTCCCCGAGACGGTGGTCGACTAACAATGATCGAAGGACTGGACATGAGACAGACAGGCAAGGTTGCGGTTGTCACGGGAGCGGCACGCGGCATCGGACGAGCTTGCGCGGAACGCTTTCTGGCCGAAGGCGCGAAACTCGTGCTCGGCGACATCGATGCCGCGGAACTGAAAAAATGTGCCGCTGAAATCGGCTCGACCGACAGCGTCCTGGCCGTAGTCACTGATGTCAGCAAGAAGGACAAGGTCGATGCACTGGTCGCGGCGGCGGTCGCCAGGTTCGGCCGCGTCGACATCATGGTCAACAATGCCGGCATCGCTCCGGTCCAGGATTTTCTCGACATCAGCGAGGCGGATTACGACAGGGTTCTCGCCATCAATCTGAAGGGCGCGTTCATGGGCACCCAGGCCGCAGCCCGCCAGATGATCGCGCAGGGTGGAGGCGGTGTCATCATCAACATGTCGTCGATCAATTCGGGCCTCGCCAATCCACGCGTCGCCACCTACGCGATCTCCAAGGGCGGCATGAACCAGGTCACCAGTACCGCGGCTGTTGCCTTCGCTCCCCACGGCATCCGCGTGGTCGGTGTCGGCCCGGGCACCATCGCCACGGACATGGTCATGGACGGGACATTCATCGATTCGGAAGAAATGCGACGGGCGGTTCTTTCGCGCACACCGCTCGGACGCCTCGGCACGGCTGCCGAGATCGCCTCTGTTGTGGCGTTCCTGGCCAGCGACGACGCCTCTTACATCACCGGCGAGACGATCTACCCCGACGGGGGTCGCCGCGTTCTGAACTATACGGTCCCGATCAAGGAGTGAGAGGATATGGGTAACTTCGACAAGCTGCATCATCTCTGCATCGTCGTGCACGATATCGACAAGGCGCAGGCCTATTACGACTCCATCGGCATTGGGCCATGGGAATCCTATCCGCCGCTGGCCGAGTACGAAGAACTTGAGGTCCCAAGTCCGAAGGGTTTCAAGGCGATGCAGTACCGGATTTGTAACCTGCCGAACGTTCAACTGCAGCTGTGCCAGCCGAACAGCGATCCTTCACCGCAGCGGATTCATCTCGATACCAAGGGTGAAGGCGTCTTCCATATCGGCTTTGAGGTCCGCGATGCGGATGCAGCCGAAGCCAAGGCGAAAACTGACGGACTTGCCGTGCTGATGCGCGGGCGCCGGGAAAACCGCACCGGCTTCACCTACTACGACACAGCCGAAAAGGCAGGCGTGATCCTGCTGACGCGGGCGACCAATCTGCCCGGCAAATGATCCACCAACGCAAAGGATTGGGGAGGTCGATGAGGCCCAGGAACAACTGGTCCGTCAGCTTCCCCGCAATTCCTGAAGCCGGTCGACCAGGAATTTGCCGCTGGTGATGATATGCATTTCCAACAGGCCGACGGCGCGCAGCGTATCCTTGGCTTCGCACAGGTCGATGAGTTGCCAGTGGTCGCGGTCGGACTGGGCCTGGATTTCGGTGAGCGTCACCATCATGCGTGTGTAGCGTTCCAGCTGCTGGTAGATGCGCCCCACCAGTTCGATCGTCGCCTTGCGGCCAGACGGCTGGTAGAGCGCGGCGTGGAAATTCCAGTTGAGCTGGTTCGAGTACTCGCCGGTCTTGCCCTGCTCCTGGTGCTGCTCTGCGCGCTCGCGGGCCAGCGCGAAGTCGGCCTCTGTCATCCTTGGAATGGCCAGGGCCAGTAGCCATGTTTCGATCCGGGCCCGCAATTCGTAGAGCTCGAGGATCTCGTCCAGGGAAATGGAGGTGACGACGGCGCCCTTGTGGGAAACCAGCGTGACGAAGCCTTCCGAATGAAGCTGATGCAGCGCCTCTCGCACCGGAATTCGGCTGACGCCGAACTCGGTGGCCAGATGCTCCTGCCGTAGCTGGAAATTGGCCTCGTATTCGCCGATCAGGATCTTCTGCCTGATGGCATCGGCGACCTGGGTCGAGATGGTTTTCTTCTGTACGAGCATGAATCAGCCTGGGGCGGCCGCCTTGTTTGTCGACTGGCGCCGTTTTGATTGAAGAAGTGGACGCATAGCACCGTTGTCACTGCGATGCCATGTCGCCCGTTTCGCTTCAGTAGACATGTTCCTCGATGGGCTGGTTGCCAGCGATCCGTTCGTAGCGGAAGGCCGACAGGTCGACAGAGCGGTACTCGCCATAGGCAATGAGGTCACTGACGCCCGACCCGGTTGCCGCCGCATGCATCATGCCGTGGCCGCTGAAGCCGGTGGCCAGGACAAAGTTCGAGATCTCCGGATGCCGGCCGATGATGCCGCTGTGGTCGAAGGTGTTGTACTCGTAGAGCCCCGCCCAGGCGCGCAGCATGCGCAATTGTTCGAAGCCGGGCACACGATGGGCGAGCGCCGGCCAGATCAATTCGTCGAACAGGTCGTAGTCCACATCCAGGCCAAAATCGTCCGGCTCGTTCTCGCGCACCGGCGGAACACCGCACAGGAAGAGCTGACCTTCCGGCCGCAGCCAGAGGCCGCTTGTGTCGAAGATGAAGGGGCAGTTGTCGATTCTTGCCGGCGTTTCGAAGACGAAGACGCATCGCTTACTCGGGACGACCGGCAGGTCGGTGCCGGCCATCCTGGCAATGCCCGCGCTCCATGGCCCGGCCGCGTTGATCACCGTGCCGGCGGCAAGCCTCTCACCATTGTCCAGCAGCACTTCACCCACCTTGCCGGAAGACGCCATGGTCAGTCCGGTCACTGTCGCGGCAAGATAGTCCACGCCCTGTGTGCGCGCCTTGCGACGGAATGCCTGCATCAGGCCAGGACCGTCGAACCAGCCTTCGCTGCCAAGGCCGAGCGAGCCGAGCGCGAGATCGTCCGTGTTGAGCCAGGGGAAGCGTCGTGCCAGATCAGCTTGTTCGATCAATTCGGCGTCGACACCCATGCCGCGCTGAACGCGGTTCTTGGCACGCTGCGCGTCGGCCCGCTCAGGCGTCGCCAGCACGAGATATCCAGGCTCATGCAGCCCGATGTCCGCAAGCTCATCACCAATGGCAAGCCGTGTCTTCACCTGGCGCAGGAAGTCGATGCTGAACTTCGACATGGCGATGTTGGGCGCCGTGCCGAACTGCTGGCGGATGGCGCTGGTCGACAAGGAAGACGAGGAGGCCGTGTAGTAGGGGTCCCGCTCGATCACCGCGATCCTGCCATCGAAATCCGGGTTGGCTGACAGGAAGTAGGCGATCGAGCTGCCGACAACGCCTCCGCCAACGATCACCACATCATAGTTTGTGCCCATTCCAATCGTGTTCCCTATCTCGAATATCATCCGTGGCGACGAAGGATTGGATACTTTCCTCTATCGACCCACCTCCAGAATGAGACATAACCCGGTCTTCGACGCAGAAAAAGGGGTTTGACGCGAAAATCGGAATACATTATCCAATCTGTAGCAAATATCATACATGCCGAGGATTGTTCCGTGGGCCTCATCGCTCCCCGTCTCGACGTCATCAAGCCAAGTCCCAGCATGGCGGTCACCGCGCGGGCAATCGAAATGCGCTCGGCCGGCATCGACGTTATCAGCCTGAGCGCCGGCGAGCCGGATTTTCCTACGCCTCCGCACATCGTCGAGGCGGCCTACGAGGCGATGCGCAGGGGGAGACGCGCTATACGGCGGTCGACGGCACCACCGCGCTGAAGAAGGCGGTGGCCGAAAAATTCAGGCGCGAGAACGGCCTCGACTACAAGCCTTCGCAAATCAGCGTCGCGGGGGCGCCAAGCAGATCATCTACAACGCCCTGCTGGCAACGCTGGCCCCGGGTGACGAGGTGGTTGTCCCAGCGCCCTATTGGGTTTCCTACACCGATATCGTCCTGCTCGGCGAAGGTAAGCCCGTGGTCGTTCCCTGCACGGAGGCGCAGGGCTTCAAATTGACGCCGCAAGCCCTGCGAGCCGCGATCACCGGGCGCACCAAGTGGCTTCTGCTCAACACGCCTTCCAACCCGACAGGCGCCGTCTACAGCCGCGACGAACTCGCTGGCCTGGCCGAAGTGCTGCTCGACCAGCGCCACGTCCACGTGCTGACCGATGACATATACGAGCATATCCTGTTCGATGGACGTACCTTCCATACCATCGCCGGCGTCGAGCGCGCGGCTGAAGGACCGTACGCTGACAGTGAACGGGGTATCGAAGGCCTATGCCATGACCGGCTGGCGGATCGGCTATGCCGGCGGGCCGGAAGCGCTGATCCGCGCCATGGCGACCGTGCAGAGCCAAAGCACGTCGAACCCGTCTTCCATCTCGCAGGCCGCGACCATTGCCGCTCTGGAAGGTCCCCAGGACTTTCTTCGCCCTCGGGCGCTCGAATTCCAGGTTCGGCGCGACCGCGCTCTGGAGCTGCTGCGCAAGATTCCCGGCCTCACCTGCCAGACGCCCGAGGGCGCCTTCTATCTCTATCCCAACTGCTCGGCCCTGATCGGCCGTCGCCGCCCCGACGGCACTCCCATCGGCAGCGACGACGACTTCTCGCTTTACCTGCTCGATCAGGCGCGGGTCGCGGTGGTGCAGGGCTCTGCCTACGGCCTGTCGCCGCATTTCCGCATTTCCATAGCCACGTCGATGGACCTGATCGAAAAAGCGATCGGGCGCATCGCCGAGGCTGTCGACGCGCTGCGGTAGGGCCGGCGATGGATCTCGACTTCGTCCAGAAGCTGATCGAATTTGTCTCGCGTTCGCCCATTGCCGAACTGGAGATCGAGCGCGACGGCGTTCGCGTCCGCGTGTCCAGGCATACGGCGTCGGCGCAATCCGCGTCGCAGGTGCAGCCGGGGCCTGATGTAACCGCACGTTCCCCAGATCAGACGTCGACATCTCCGCCCATCGCACGCCATTCTATCCGCGCGCCGCTGACGGGCGTGTTCTACCGCTCCGGCACCGAAGGCGAACCGCCGCTGGTTGCCATTGGCGATGTGGTCGCGGAGGGGCAGAAAATCGGCGTCCTCGAAGCCATGAAGACGTTCAATGTCGTGGAATCCGATCGCGCTGGGCGGATCGTCCAGATCGCGTTCGACGACCATGCAGCGGTGCAGTCCGGCGACGTGCTGTTCGTGCTGGAAGACGAGGGCTGAGGGCGATGTTCGATACCGTCCTTATCGCCAACCGCGGTGAAATCGCGCTACGCATCCTGCGCGCCTGCCGCGATCTCGGATTGAGAACGGTGGCGGCGCACTCGGAGGCCGATGCGAGCCTTCGCCATGTCGCGCTAGCGGACAAGGCGATCTGCATCGGACCGGCTGCCGCGACAGAGAGCTATCTCAACATCGCCGAGATCATCGCGGCCGCGCAACTCACCGGCGCGGGCGCGATCCATCCGGGCTATGGTTTCCTTTCGGAGAACGCCGCCTTCGCCGAGGCCGTCGAAAACGCCGGCCTCATCTTCGTCGGGCCGTCCGCGACGGCGATCCGCACCATGGGCGACAAGGTTTCCGCCAAGCGCACGATGATCGCCGCCGGCGTTCCGTGCGTTGCGGGCTCGAAGGGTGCGCTGCCACAGGACGAGCAAGAGGTGCGCGCCATTGCCGAGGCCATCGGCTATCCCGTCATCGTCAAGGCAGCGGGTGGTGGGGGCGGGCGCGGCATGCGCATCGTGCGCGATGAGCAGGCCCTGATGGAAGCCGTTTCCATGGCGGTGAAAGAGGCGGACCGGGCCTTCGGCAACCCGCAAGTCTATCTGGAAAAATTCCTTGAGCAGCCGCGGCATATCGAGATCCAGATCCTGGCGGACAAGCACGGTAGGGCTGTCTGGCTCGGCGAGCGGGATTGCTCCATGCAACGCCGTCACCAGAAGATCATCGAGGAAGCGCCGGCGCCTGGCATCGCCCGCGAGGCGATCGCCGACATAGGCGACCTGTGTGCCCGCGCATGCCTGACCATCGGCTATACAGGTGCCGGCACGTTCGAATTCCTCCATGAGGACGGGCGCTTCTCTTTCATCGAGATGAACACCCGCGTGCAGGTGGAGCATCCCGTCACTGAGCTCGTCACCGGCATCGATATCGTGCGTGAGCAGATCCGCATCGCTCGCGGCGAACCGTTGTCATTCAGCCAGGCAGACATCCGCATTCAAGGCCACGCTGTCGAATGCCGCATCAACGCTGAAGATCCCTACAGCTTTCGGCCGCATCCGGGCCGGGTCGAGCGCTGGACGCCGCCCGGCGGCCCCGGCATCCGTGTCGAATCGCATCTCTACTCCGGCTACACCGTGCCGCCGCATTACGATTCGCTGGTGGCCAAGCTCCTGGCGCATGGCGCGACGCGGGCCGAGGCGATCCGGCGGATGCGCGGGGCGCTGGGCGAGATGGAGGCAGTCGGCATCGCCACCAATGCACCGCTGCACGGTATCCTGATGGAGGAGCCCGGCTTCGCTGCCGGAGGCTTCGATATTCATCATCTCGAACATCTCATTGAAGGCGGTCTGCTCGAGGGGCGAGGCGGCGATGACGCTTGAGGAGATCGAAAGGCTGGCCGCTTGGTGCGCAAGTGCCGGCATAGGGGAGATCGCGCTGGCCGAGGCCGGCTTTTCGCTGCGCCTGCATATGCAGGCCGTGGTTGCCGAAACACCTAGGGCTGGCGCCGAAGCGCTGAAGGCGGAAACGGTCTTCAAGGGCGTGCGTGCGCCCGGCGTCGGCGTGTTCCGTATCGATCATCCAACGACCGGCCACCCTGTTGCCGGACCTGGCCAGATGGTCCGCAAGGGCGAGACGGTCGGCGTCCTGCAGGTCGGCCCATGCCTGAAGGCCGTGCTCGCGCCGGCAGACGGCGTGCTGGGCGCGGCGCTGATAGAGGACGGAGCGGTCGTCGGTTACGGCACGCCGCTCTACGAACTGGTGTGAAGGCAAAGGCGATGGTTCGAACCACTGAGGAAAGCGCCGGGGCGGCCGAAGGATTACAGGTCGATATCAATTCCGACATGGGCGAGGGTTTTGGAGCCTACAGGCTCGGCGACGATGCGGCTATCCTCGACATCGTCAGTTCCGCCAATGTGGCCTGCGGCTTTCATGCCGGTGACCCCGAGATCATGGCGGCCACGTTCTCGATGGCGCGCGATAAGGGCGTCGCCGTTGGCGCGCATCCGAGCTTCGCCGATCTGTGGGGGTTCGGACGCCGCATCATCCCGCATTCCATGGATGAAATCGAAAGGCTAGTCGCCTATCAGATCGGCGCGGCGCAGGCGCTTTCCGCCTATGCCGGCCATCCGATCCGCTACGTGAAGGCGCATGGCGCGCTGGGCAACCTTACCCAGACAGACCGTGGCGTCGCCGAAGCCGTGACCCGCGCAGTCAAGGCCGTCGATCCCGGCCTGATCTGCCTCGCCATTGCGCTCGGCTTCCAGGACAGGATCGCGCGCGACGCGGGCCTGACGGTCAGGTCCGAAATCTTCGCCGACCGCGCCTACACGGAGGAAGGCTTTCTTGTCTCGCGCAAGCTGGAAGGTGCAGTCATTCACGATGCGCAGATGGCGGCGGAACGGGTCGTCCGCATGGTCAAGCAAGGCGCCATCGAGACGATTTCCGGGCAGGCGCTCAAGACACCAATCGATTCGATCTGCGTTCATAGCGACACGCCGGCGGCAGTCGCAATTGCCGCGCGCGTCCGGGCCCGCCTGGAAGAGGACGGGATCAGCGTCAGAGCATTCGCGGCAATCGTCTGATAAACACTATCCGCCGAGGGGCCTGTGCAGGCGACGAGGTCGGACTTCGTCTATTTTCAAGGAGCTGTCGTGATGGCCAAGGGATATCTTATCGCGCAAGTCACCGTCACCAATTCGGACGCCTACTCCAACTACGCCAAGGTTGCGAGCGATCTGCTAAAACAATATGGCGCCCGCGTCGTCGTCAAACCAGAGACCGCCTTGATTAAGGAAGGAAATCCCAAAGCCCGCACGGTGATCTTCGAGTTTGCGAGCTTCGACAAGGCAAAGGAATTCTGGGACAGCCCGGAATATGCCGAGGCCAAGGCTCTGCGGGCAGGCGCCGCCGATGGCGACTTCATCCTCATCGAGGGTACCGACTGATTTGAATGCCAGTGCCGTTTTCGCCGCATCCAAAACGACCGGCTGGCTCACGATTCAAACGGCGCCCAGCCCTTGCTCGAGAAAACGGTCGAGCTGTTCGATTTCCTGGGCGGAGAGACTGATGCCGTCTCTCTCCGAAGCCGCACGAGCAAGGAACCGCCGCTGCGAGGGCAGGCGCGCACCCTGACCGACGATCGCCTCGAACAGGGCTTCGGCACGACCCAGCGGATTGCCGGGATGGCCGGCGGAAAAAGCTTGCGGCGAGAAAGCGATGACCAACTCTCCATGCGACGGATAAAGCGTCGTGGTGCCGAGTAGATCGAGCGCCTCGGGGCTGGTCAGGTCGCCGATCATGATGCCGGCGAGCAACTCGATCATCGTCCCGATAGCAGAACCCTTGTGCCCGCCGAAAGAAAGCATGGCGCCTGCGAGGGCAGCTTCCGGATCCGTCGTCGGCCTGCCGTCGACATCGATCGCCCAGCCTTCCGGCAGCTTCTTGCCGACCCGGCGATGGAGCTCGATCTCGCCGCGCGCGGCAACCGACGTCGCGAAGTCGAAAACATAAGGCGGCTGCTCTTCGCGCGGCCAGCCAAAGGCAAAAGGATTGGTGCCAAGCAGCGGTCCGTTGCCACCAGTCGGAGCGACCGTGGCATAGCTCGGGCACATGGCCAGGCCGGCAAGGCCTGTCTGCGTCAAGCTTTCGACCTCCACCCAAAGGGCGGAAAAATGCACGGCCGAGTTGATCGCGAGCGCGGCAATGCCGCACGAGCGTGCCCGCTCGACCAGCACCGGCAGGCCCAGTTCGATGGCCGGGTTAGCGAAGCCGTGCTTCGCATCCACTTTGACGATGGCCGGTGCGTCTTGCGGCAACAACTCGGGCAGCGCGTTTGGCTCCACCTTTCCGGCCTTGATTGTCCGCAGGGCGCCTTCGATGCGGTAGACACCATGCGACTTGCAGGCATCGCGTTCCGCCGCGACGATGACCCGGGTGATGGCGCCGGCCTGGATGGGGTTCAGCCCGGCCTTGCGGAAAATTGCATCGACGCGCTCATGCAGGGCATCGACGGTGATCGCGGTGTTGGTCATTTCTGCCTTCAGGTTTGGTTGCGAAGAAACGCTGCCTTTAAAAATCCAGACCGCCGGCAAAGGCCCTTAGGTCCTGTGCAAGCAAAGCGGGCTGTTCGAGGGCTGCGAAATGACCCCCGCGCGGCATCGCTGTCCACCGGCGGATGTCCTTGAAGACACGCTCGACCCAGCTCCTTGGCGGCATCGGTAGCTCCTTGGGAAACAAAGCCACCGCAAGCGGGATGTCGATCGCCGTGCCGGGCGGGAATGCAAGCGGGCGGGCGCGCGTTTCCCAATAGAGCCGCATCGACGAAGCGACGGTCCGGGTGAACCAATAAAGCGAGATGTCGGCGAACATGTCGTCGGGCGAAAAAGCAGCATTGCCCAGATCGCCACCGCAATCGCTCCAGTCGCGGAACTTTTCGATCATCCAGGCTGCCAGTCCGACCGGTGAATCCGTCAGCCCATAGGCAAGTGTTTGCGGGCGCGTCGCTTGAATATGAGCATAGGCGCCATGAAGATCCGCCCATCCGGCTTTCCGTTCCAGGAAGGCGCGCTCTTCCGACGTCAAGTCACCGTCTGGGCCTGCATCGTGAGGCGGTGAGAATGAGCCGGGGATGAAATTGAGATGCACGCCGGCGAGACTGTCGGGATGCGCGTGCGCCAGACATGTCGACACGCTGGCGCCCAGATCGCCACCTTGCGCGAGATATCGTTTGTAGCCGAGACGGCTCATCAACTCGGCCCAAAGGTCGGCGACGGTGAACAGGTTGAGACCAGACTTGGTCGGTCGGCTCGAAAAGCCAAAGCCAGGAATCGAAGGGACCACGACGTTGAAGGCGTCCTCCTGCCTTCCGCCATGCGAAAGTGGGTCTGTCAGAAGTGGGATCAGCTCATGAAATTCGAAGACGCTGCCTGGCCAGCCATGGGTTAGTATGATCGTTCTGCCAGTCGCAATTGCGGCGCGCGCATGGATGAAATGGATGGTTTGGCCGCCGATATCCGTCTGGCAGTGCGGATGGATGTTCCAGGCGGCTTCCTGCTTGCGCCAGTCGAAGCCGGTGCGCCAGTGCTGCATAAGCCGGCGCAGTTCCTCTTGCTCCGTTCCCTGCGCCCAGCCTATTGCCTGCAATTGGTCCGGCCCGCGCCAGTTCGAGATGCGCTTGTTCAAATCGTCGATTTCAGACTGGGCGATCTCGATGGTGAAGGGGCGAATTTTCATGGCCTCCTCTGCTCGCCGACCATGAGGTTCCGGGCGGCGATAAAGTCGCGGCGTCGCTGCCGGTTCATGCGAAGCGCTTCCGTCGACGCTTCGATCGAGACCGCTGAGAAACGCAGGCGCGCGCCGACAGGCGCTTGTGCGAGCCGCCACAGGTCGGCTTCGATCACCGTAGCGATCTTCGGATAGCCGCCGCAAGTGTTGGCATCGGCAAGCTGGATGATCGGCTGGCCGGACGGCGGCACCTGGACAGTGCCGGGTACGATGCCGTGCGACAGCAATTCCATCGGTGAGACGAGCGAGAGCGCCTCTCCGGAAAGGCGATATCCCATCCGGTTGGCGTCGCTGGTGATGTTCCATTCGCTTCCGGTGAAGGCTGCCTGGGCCTCAGGGGTGAAGGCGTCGAACTCGGCGGCCGGCAGAACCCGCAACTCGATTGCCGAGGCAAAGCCGTCCACCGCGCCGCGTCGCTCTTCCAGCGCTGCGCCGATGCCGCCTGCGGGAAGCCGGCATTGCGCCGGGTTGAGCGCAAGCCGGTCGCCGCGCGACAGGCCGCGCCCGCCGAGCCCCCCGAAGCCACCCTTCGCATCCGTCGCGCGCGACCCCATGACGAGGGGCAGATCGAGCCCGCCGGCAACGGCGACATAGGAACGCGCACCGGTGCGCGGTGCTTCGAGGACAAGGGTCTCACCGGCGCGGATCGTCATGGCCCACCAGGGCGGGCAGGGCCGGTTACCGACGCTGACGACGCAATCCGCGCCGGTGACAGCGACCGCGGTGTCGACATTCGTGCGCAGCCGGAACGGATGAAGCGCTACCTCGATCCCGGCAGCCGAGGGATCATTGCCCAGCATGAGATTGGCCATTGCAAGCGCTTGCCTGTCCATGGCGCCGCCATGGCTGACCCCCAGCGCAAGATGGCCAGGCCGGCCGAGATCCTGGATCGTGTTCGGCAGGCCGGTGGTGAGGATCTCGATCACGCCTCAATCCCCGCGATCGTGAATCCGATCGTGTCTCCGGGCCGGAGCAGCACGGGCAATTCCGCTTCGGCGTTGAACAGCTTCACGTCGGTATGGCCGATCATGTGCCATCCGGACGGCGCAGTCATCGGCATGACGCCCGCCTGCGCACCGCCGATGATGACGGCGCCCTCAGTGACCTTCAGGCGAGGCGTGCTGCGCCTTGCCCATGCAAGCCGTGGGTCGAGACCGGACAGATAGGGAAAGCCCGGCATGGCGCCGATGGCGGCGACGGTGTAGGCGGCTGCCGCGTGGCGGCTGACGGTCTCGTCGACAGACAGGCCGCAATGCGCGGCCCAGCCGGCGAGGTCCTCGCCGCGCGAGCCGCCATAGCTGACGGGAATGGTATGATGCGTGCCGGTCACCGCATGGGCATCGGTGCTGGCCCAGAGCGACATCAGCTGATCGCCGACGCTGTGAGCGTCCGTGGCGAGCGGGTCAAACACCACCAGCAGGTTGTTCATGCCGGGAACGGTCTCGCGCACCCCTTCGAGGCTCAGCGCGGCATTCGCTACCGCCCAGACCAACTCCTGGGTGGCATCATCGAAAGCCTCCTGCGCGCCGTCGAGCAGCAGCGCGGCTGATCCCGCAAGACTGATGTGGGGCGTACCGAAAACCATTGGCGGTCAGTCCTTCACCGGCATCGTATAATTCAGGATCAGGCGGCCGCCATCCGGATAGATGGTCTGGCCGACAATGTAGGAGGCGTCGTCGCTGGCCAGGAAGGATGCGACGCTGGCGATCTCCGAAGGTTCGCCACAGCGGCCGCTCGGCGTGCGCGACAGGATGGTCTGGCGCTGCGCTTCGCTGGCCATGACCGAGCTCTTGACCATGTCGGTCAGGATGGTGCCGGGGCCGATGGCGTTGACGCGAATGTCATGCCGAATCAATCCGACGGCCATCACCGCCGTCAACTGCTTGATGCCACCCTTGGACACGGCATAGGCGACGGAATTGGGAATGGCCAGGATGGCGTTGATCGACGACATGTTGATGATCGAGCCGCCGCGTCCCTGCGCGATCATGGCCCTTGCCGCGGCCTGCCCGAGAAGGAAGGGCGCCTTGAGATTGACGCGCTGAACCAGGTCGAAGGCTTCCTCGGGGAAGTCAACGAAATCGTCCAGATGGATAATGCCGGCATTGTTGATGAGGACGTCGACACTGCCGAATCGCTTCGTGGCCTTGGCAACAACATCGGCTGCCATTTCCTGCGTGCATTCGGAGAGATCCGCCGATAGCCAGGCGGCACGTTCGCCAAGACGTTCGGCATGCTCGCGTCCGCGATCGGCCTGCACGTCGACAAGCACCACCTTGGCGCCATCGGCATGAAAGCGCTCGGCGCAGGCAAGGCCCAGGCCTTGTGCCGCCCCGGTGACGATCACGACTTTTCCTGCGTGCTTCACAACCCAATCCCTTTTCACAATCATGACATTTATGGATATGTTATCCAATCTATCTTGAACTTCGACGCCATTGCAAGCCCGGATGGGTGGAGCGGTTGGGGTCATTCTGGCCAGCTCGGCGCCATTCCGAAGCCGCTTTGGCTTTTTTCTGCCCACCATCGCAAGGTCGGTTGACTCCACCGAATTAAGTGTGATTGGATACTATATTCATAAGAAGTGCCGACGACGGGGAGTGCAGGCAATGGCGGATGGATCACAGGAAAGCGAACTGATCGACGCGTTCCGCGCTCTTGCGACGCCGTTGATCAGCGACAATCTCGCTCGTGTCCCCGGCGCTGTCGGGTTGCGGCCGTTCCATCGGTTGAGCGGCGTCATGGCGGGGAGGGCGCTGACGGTCAGGACCCGCCCCGGCGACAACCAGTTCATCCATCGTGCGCTCGATCTGTTGCGGCCCGGAGACGTCATCGTCGTCGATGGCGGCGGCTATGAAGGACGTGCGCTGGTCGGCGAGATCATGACAAGTGTCGCGGCGTCACGCGGCGCTGCGGGCATTGTCATCGACGGCGCCATCCGCGATGCCGGTGCCATCAGCCGCAATCCGTTTCCATGCTTTGCACGGTCAGCCATCCATCTCGGACCTTACAAGGATGGCCCGGGAGCCATCAATGTTCCCGTCTGCATAGGCGGCATGGTCGTAGGTCCTGGCGACATCGTCGTCGGCGACGAGGATGGCGTCGTGGCATTTCCAATCGACGGTGCCGCGGCCTTGCTGGCCGCCGTCCGGGCGCAGGAAGCCCGCGAGGCCGAGATCATGCAGAGCATCCAGGAGAACCGCTATCAGGGAGCCTATGCCCGGGCTTCCAGCGGCAGTCACTGATCGGCGGATCAGGAGCCTGCCGGTGAGAAATCGCATGGCCGGCTGGCGATCTTGCTCAACATAACCGCTCCGCAGCTAACGGAGGGGCGAAACAATGCATTTCGGGCACGCCGCCTGGATGCACCAACAGGGGAAAATGGAGAGAATAATGGTTGTTTCCTTCAAGAGGCTTGCCAAGAGGCTAGCTTGTGCCACCGCCCTTGCCGGGCTGGCTATGACCACGATGGCGCGGCTGCCGATATCAAGATCGGCATCGTTGCTCCAATGACTGGCCAACTGGCCAGTGAGGGGCAGGATATGGAGAACGCCGTGAAGATGGCGATCAATGCCGTCAACGCCAAAGGCGGCGTCAACGGCGACAAGATCATCACCACGACCGCCGACGACGCTTGCGATCCGCAGCAGGCGGTGACCGCAGGCAGCAAGCTTGTCTCGGAGGGCGTGACCGCCATCGTCGGCGGCTACTGCTCGGGCGCCGTGTTGCCGACATTGAAGATCTATGGCGACGCCGGCATTCCGTTCGTCATCATCGGAGCGAACTCGACCAAGCTGGTTGCCGCCAATCAGGGCAATGCCTTCCTCGCCAATTCAACCGGCGACATGCAGGCGACGACGGCTGTCGAGCTCTTCAAGAAGAACGGCTACAAGAAGATCGCGGTCATAGACGAAGGCGATGCCTATTCGTCTGACCTGGCCAAGCTGACAGCCGAAGCCTTCAAGGGTGCCGGCGGCGAGATTGCCACCAAGGAGACGACCACTGCCGGTGAGCAGGACTATTCGGCGGTCGTCACCAAGATCAAATCGAGCGGCGCGGACGCGGTCTTCTGGACCGCCTACCATGCCGGTGGCGCCCTGCTCACCAAGCAGCTTCGACAGGCTGGATTCCAGGGCGGCATCGTACTCGGCGACGGCAACAATTCGCCGGAATATCTGGAGATCGCCGGCTCGGCCGGTGAGGGCGTGTACCTGTTGTCCCCGCCCACCGTGGACCTCCTGTCTGGCGCCGCCGACTTCAAGGCCAAGTACAAGGAAACCTATGGCCGCGACGCCGGCGCCTATGCGGCGCTGTCCCATGACGTGGGCGACCTGATCGTCGATGCTGTCACACGGGCCAAGTCGACGGACCAAAAGGCAATCATCGAGGCGCTCAAGGCTAGCGACTTCAAGGGACTTGCCGGTGAAATCAAGTTCACCGACAAGAACACGCTCCAGACTTCGAACTTCCGCCCAGTGATCGCCAAGGGCGGCAAGTGGGTGGCTGTCGAATAAAGGCCAACCGGATTGATGCCGGGGCGGCCCTTGTGGCGGCCTCGGCGTCATCGCCGATTGTCTGGCGCACCGACGCTGCGCCCAGACAAGACTTTTTCAATTCTGCCCTCGGAGCATCAATGACGCTCGACCTGCTTATTCAGCAATTGGTGAACGGCCTTATCGTCGGCTCTTTCTATGCCCTGATCGCGCTCGGCTACAGCATGGTCTTCGGCGTCATCAAGCTCCTGAATTTCGCCCATGGCGACATCTACATGAATGGCGCCTTCGTCGGCCTCATCGTGTTTTCCTTCGTCGGCATATGGGTCGGCAACGGCTGGCTGGGCGTGGTCTGCGCCCTGCTAGTGTCGATGCTGGTCGTCGGCTTGCTCGGCGTCGTCATCGAGCGCTTCGCCTATCGGCCGATGCGCAATGCGCCGCGCCTCTCCATCCTCATCACGGCGCTCGGTGCGTCGATGGTGCTAAACGGCACCGCACTCGCCCTGACAGGCGGGCGGCATTATGCCTTCAACACGGACCTCGGTTTTGCCGGTGTTGACATTTCCACCGTTCATATCACCTACACGCAGATGGTGCTGGTGGCCGCCTCCATCGCTCTTATGGCCGGGATGCAGGCCTTTGTCTCACGCACCATGTACGGCAAGGCGATGCGCGCCGTGTCCATCGATATGGGGGCGAGCCGCCTGATGGGCATCGATGTCGACCGGGTGATCGCACTGACCTTCTTCATGGGTTCGGCGCTCGCCGCCGGCGGCGGGGTCATGGCCGGCGCATACTATGGCAGTGTCCATTTCTTCATGGGCTTTATCATGGGGCTCAAGGCCTTTACGGCAGCCGTCATAGGCGGCATCGGCAGCGTGCCGGGCGCCATGCTCGGCGGCTTGCTGCTCGGCCTGCTCGAGGCTTTCGGTTCGTCCTTGCCCTTCGTCGGATCGGAGTGGCGTGACGTCTTCGTTTTTGGGACCCTGATCCTGTTCCTGGTGTTCAAGCCGACCGGCCTTCTTGGCCGCTCTGTCGTGGAGCGGGTGTGATGATCGACGAAGTGAGAACCGTGCCGGCCGCCGGGCAACCGCGACTGATGCGCTGGTCCGTCGTGCTGCCCGGCCTGGCGGCACTAGCCGTCGCGCTGGTGTTGCCGCAGTTCGCCGACGCCTATGTGACGGAGGTGGCGACCACGGCGCTGCTCTATGTCGTTCTGTGCCTCGGCCTCAACATCGTCGTCGGCTATGCCGGCCTGCTCGACCTCGGCTACGCCGCCTTCTTCGCGGTCGGCGCCTACACGTCAGGGATCCTGACCGCAGAATTCGGGTTCAACTTCTGGCTCACCATCCCGGTCGCGATGGCGGCGGCCTGCGTGGCTGGCATCATCATCGGGGCTCCGACCTTGAGGCTGCGCAGCGACTAT
Organism: Mesorhizobium huakuii; assembly: GCF_014189455.1. Classification (NCBI taxonomy): domain Bacteria; kingdom Pseudomonadati; phylum Pseudomonadota; class Alphaproteobacteria; order Hyphomicrobiales; family Phyllobacteriaceae; genus Mesorhizobium; species Mesorhizobium huakuii. The sequence goes on along the minus strand of NZ_CP050296.1, from coordinate 6,385,817 downwards.
CTGGCGATCGTGACGCTGGGGTTCGGCGAGATCGTCCGCATCATCGCCCGCAACCTCGACATCACCGGTGGCGCCAGCGGCCTCATCGGCATCGAGCGGCCGGAGATCTTCGGCTTCAAGCTGATGCAGGTGCAGCACTTCTACTATGCGTTCCTGGTGCTGGCGCTGCTCACCGCCTTCGTCTGCCTCAGCGTCGAGCGGTCGCGGATGGGACGAGCCTGGCTCTACGTTCGCTATGACGAGGACGCTGCCGCCGGTATCGGGATTAACCGTGTCACCGCCAAGCTGCAGGCCTATATGATGGGGGCGGTGATCGCTTCCGTGGCCGGATGCCTCTATGCTGCCAAAATGACGGCCATCTCGCCGGAGAGTTTCACCTTCAACCAATCGCTTCTCATCCTGCTCGGCGTCGTCCTGGGTGGCATGGGCCGCATTCCTGGCGTCGTCCTGGGCGCCATTCTCGTGGCCCTGCTTCCAGAGGTGCTGCGCGGCGCGGGTACCTATCGCCCCCTGGTGACCGCGGTTGCGCTGCTGGCGATCATGCTCTTCAGGCCGAACGGGCTCTGGCCGGACAAGCGGGTTTGACCATGGCCTTGCTCGAAGTCCGCGATCTGCGCCTCAGTTTTGGGGGACTGAAGGTCCTTCACGACATTTCGTTCTCGGTGGAGAAAGGCGCCATCAACAGCCTCATCGGACCCAATGGCGCCGGCAAGACGTCGCTCTTCAATTGCCTGACCGGCTTCTACAAGCCGAAGGGGGCTCGATCAGCCTGGGCGGCCGGCCAATTACCGGTTTGCCGCCGCATCGCATCACCGCGCTCGGGCTTGCCCGCACTTTTCAGAACATCCGGCTGTTCAAGGAGATGACCGTTCTGGAAAACGCCATGTCCGGCCAGCATTGCCGCAGCCGTCATGGCATGGTGTCGGCCATGCTGCACTTGCCGTCGCAGAGGCGCGAGGAAGAGGCGATCCGCGCGGTCGGCATGCGCTGGCTTGATTTCGTCGGCATTGCCGAGCATGCGCATCGCCATGCCGGCGGCCTTTCCTACGGCGATCAACGGCGGCTCGAACTCGCGAGGGCGTTGGCGTCGACACCCGAGCTTATCCTTCTCGACGAGCCCGCAGCCGGCCTGAACGAGCGCGAGAAGCTGGACCTTGTCCACCTGATCCGCCGCATTCGCGATGAAACCGGCGTCACCGTCCTGCTGATCGAACACGATATGGGGCTGGTCATGCAAGTGTCGGAAAAGATCGTCGTGTTCGACTACGGTCAGAAGATCGCCGATGGTGCGCCGGAGGCCGTCCGCGCGGACCCCAGGGTCATCGAAGCCTATCTCGGCACGGAGGATTGATGGACTCCGAGATCGTTCTCAGCGCGGACCGTATCGTTGCCCGCTATGGCGCCATCGAAGCGCTTCATGGCGTCAGCCTTTCGGTCAAACGCGGCCAGATCGTCGCCCTGCTTGGCGCGAACGGCGCCGGCAAAAGCACGGTGCTGCGCACGTTGTCCGGCCTCATTGCGGCGTCCTCTGGAAATGTCCGCTTCCTGGGCGAGGACATAACCAAGGTCCCTGCCCACCGCCTGCCGCATCGCGGGCTTGTCCACGTTCCGGAGGGCAGGCGTATTTTCGGAGACATGACGATCAAGGAGAACCTTGACCTGGGCTCGTTTACGCTTGCCGACGACGCCGAGCGCCGGCGGCGGCTGGATCACGTTTTTGAACTCTTTCCCATCCTGGCGCGCAGAAAGAATGGCGATGCAAGGAACCTCTCTGGAGGAGAGCAGCAGATGCTCGCGATCGGCAGAGCCCTCATGGCCGCGCCCAAAGTGCTCCTGCTCGATGAACCGTCAATGGGCCTGGCGCCGCAACTGATCAAGGAAGTCATGAACATCGTCCAGCGCCTCAACCGCGAAGGCGTGACCATCCTGCTCGTGGAGCAAAACAGCAAAGTCGCCTTGAAATTCGCCGACTACGGCTATGTTCTCAAGGCCGGGCGCGTTGTCCTTGAGGGGCCAGGCAGTGATCTTGCAAGCAATGAAGCGGTCATCAGCGCCTATTTAGGTGGTGTCGCTGCCTAGCTTACACTGCCTCACGGTGTGAACAGCGGGCAAGGCTGAACGCTCGCTGGCGGTGACGGCATATTGGTCCGATATCTGGCGCGTTCTGCGCGGGGGAGGAGTGGGCGGACCCTAGGTGATCTCGTAGTAAAAATCGCAGATCAGGTCCGCGACTTTAACCGCCTCAAAATCAGTCATGTGCGCCGCTGTCTCCACCGCGACCGTTTCCATATCATCTTGATCGATGGCGAGAAGATCCAGCAATTTAGCAAACTTGAATTTTAGCTCTCGGTCACCGTCGAATTCATCGATAGTGACGTTCAAGATGTTTGCGTTCGCGTTTATCAACCGCGTTTGAATGCTGTCGGAAGAGGCTGCTAGCGAGCGGATTGCCGCAAAAAAGTGCTCACGCGCATTGGTATATTTTTCGTCCATTTCGGTACCTCTCGGGTAAAATAGCGCCTTGGACGTGGGGCGCAGCCGGGACTTATGCGTCCCGTAGTGTCGGAGTCAACAAACTTCTGCCCCGTCTACGGCACCCGTGACGTAGTCCAGGACATGAAGGGAGACACTGATGAGTTGCGCAGTTGAAACGAGGATCTGGCTTTAAGAGCGTTCGGATGCGCCGCCACGCAATCGTCCCCGTCACCACTCGTTGACTCCTGCTGGCTCGTTCCGGCTACTCCAGACCAATTGCCCGCTGGCTTGCGTCGGCGGGCCTTTTTTGTTGAATTAGAGGAACAGCATATAGGGGCGTAGCTTGTTTACGCGGCAGCACTGTTGCTGGCCAAGGTCCGCATCCCTTGGTCGGGCCCGCCTTGCTCCCCATTTAAGGCGGGCCCACACGGAATCTCGCTACTCCAGTCTAAATTTGCCGCTGGCTACGGCCGGGGCTGGACGGTCATTACCGGGACTTGGCCAGCGCAGCGAAACGGCTCGGGGTAGAGAGCGCCATCATCGACGGTGAAATAGTGGTGCTCAACGAAGCAGGCCTTTCTGATTACCAGGCGTTGCGAACTGCCATCACCCGCCGGCAACACCACCTCTATTTCGTCGCCTTCGATCTGCTCCACCTCAACGGCTACGATCTGCGGGATATGGATCTCGAAGACCGGCGCGAGATCCTGGAAAGCATCATACTGCCTGATGACCGAATCCAGTTAGGCAGGCGCTGCCGGGAGAAGCCAAAGCCATTTTCCACCTGATCGACAATGCCGGCCTAGAAGGCATGGTTTCGAAGCCCCGCTACCGTAAATACCGCAGCGGCCCCTCAACAGCTTGGCTGAAGATCAAGAGCTGCATGGTCGAAGAATACGATCTGCTCGGCGTCGAGCGCGAACCGGGGAAGCCGGCCTTCGCTTTGATGGCTGACCGCACTACCGGGAGATATGTCGGCTCGGCTTTCATCAACTCCCGTGGCGCGATCCGAGACCGCCTATGGAGGCGCGTTCAGGAGCGCGCCGGACCGGCCCCGAGAGGTATGAAGCCGCCGGCGAAGGCTCGCCGGGCTTGAGGTCGTGGGGGTCTTCGCCCGGGCGGCGGCGGGTTTTCAGTAATGGACGTTGGATGATAGCTGCTCACCGCGTCAATTCTTGGATTACGACTAGAGGCGAATGGCCGTCTGCGACAAATGCATCGTGGAAGCGGTGTGTGATCCGGCTTAATTTTCGCAGATCACAGGCGCGCTCGGAACTACATCCGATTTCGAGCGCGGCAAAGGAGTCTGCGGTAAGAGCCATGACTTGGTGAGTTATCCCACAGCTAGTCCACCAGATGGCCGATCTAGGTGCCAAGCGCGGCACGAACATCGTCTGGAATATTTTGGACCAAGAACGCTAGTGCGGTGCTGATATCCAGCCCAGTCATCCCTTCCGCCGTGCCGGCCTTGATGGCGCTGGTGAAAACCAGCGTGCCATAGTCCTCCCCGGCTGCCTTGAGATGCTCGGCGGCAACGATCGGATCGGGCGTGCGCAAGCAGTGCTCGACAGCCAATCTCTGGACCAGCCATTCGATCGCGCAAAGCCGGTCATGTCCGTCTGGAAATGACATTTTGTAATCCCCCATATCCCCACAAGGGCTGTGATAATGCGATATCTGTAGGCAGATTGTCGAATCCCGAGACACGCGATGCGCGACAGCGAGGTTATGGAGCGGCCTGGCAAGGGCTGGACGCCTTGGAAGGAAGGTCCAGTCTACCTCGAAATCGATAAGGTCTGGTGGCGGCACGACAGTTGCATTTTGCGAAACTCAACGTGACATGATGGTTTGACGGATCGGATCTCGCCGGCATCGAACCCTGGCGTTATCGGCGCCAGGAGACGCATGGGCCTCATACGGTGCTGAACATCGCCCGAGCGTAGCGGCCCAACCTCTCTGCCGTTCGTTGACCTTTGCTGGCTCGCTCCAACTACTCCAGACCAAATGCCCGCTGGCTTCGGCCGGCAGGCTTTTTGTTGGGCGTAGGGAACCTTGGACCATAGGCGATGTTGCGATGATGCAGTGGAGTGGAACGGCTTCCCCGTCCGCTGTTAGATCGTGACTCCATGGACGGTCGGAGCCCGCGGCCCCGCGTCGAACTCCCGGCAGCGGGCTTTTTCGCGATAGGCAGGAACTTTGGGTTTACAGGCAATGTTGAGAGGACAGCAGCATGCTCCGGCCGGGACTGGCGCTGACCACGGTGCGGATCTTGGTTGGCCCGCGCCGCCCGGGCCAGTCCCATTTTAGGGTATTATCATGATCCTCGGACGACAGCGTGCCGAGAATTTTTTGGTTGAATGGGTCGAGAAATACGACCTGATTCAAGGTTGCTCCGGCCGGGACCAGACACAGATTGAGCAGCTGGCACGCCGCCTTATTGCCGACGCAGAGGCAGAAGGAATCAGTGAAATCGATCTCACCGAAGCCTTTAACGAAACTCGCTACTCGGCTTTAGCCGATCTGCTGATGCCGAAAACTTAAAGTCGCCACCCCACGGTCGAACACCCTCGGATTCTGAACAATTTCGCTCTGGTTCTGCCAAGCGGCGGTCGGCGCATAGCGAGTGCTACAATTTCAGGATCTATTGGAAACCTTTTCTCCTAGTCGGCATTGCATTAGCACGGCTGCATTCGAGCAGCTAAGATCAGGAGGAATTTTGATGAACTCGAAAATGCTCGTTCTCGGCGCATCGCTCGCTCTTATGACCGGTTCGGCCTTCGCCGGAAGTTCCACCGGCACTTCTGCACTCGATGATCCGGCGAAAATGTCCCCCTTCTTCACCGACGCCGGCATGAAGACCATGAAGTCGGAAGCGGATGCGAAAGCCGCGTGGACGGCCATGAGTGCGGACGACCGGGCCGCAATTATGAAGGAGTGTGCCGACGAAGCAGTCGCGAAGTCGCATGCAGATTTCTGCAAAATGGCAATGCAAATGGGCAAATAGGCCCAACCCAAAAGACAAGCCCGCCGGAGCGAGCCAGCGGGCTTTTTCTTTGAGCCGGGAACCAAGGGCAGCGGCGATGCCGCATCAGGCAGTGGAATGCGACAGAGGGCTTTTTCGCGAGAGGGAGGAACTTCGCATGCCGCAGCATGTTGATCTGCAGCGGTAAATTCCCTCCCGGGGTTTAGCGGCTGGCCAAGAGCGGTTCTTGGCGGGCGCGGATCGCAATAGGGGCGCGGGCAGCCTGTGCGTGACGGACCTTTTGGGATTGACCGCTGGCGTCTGAGGTTGTCCCGCAGGCGTCACAGCGGTCTCCAGGCCCGAAAGCGGCGCATGCACTGAGCAAATCCATCCAGGCAGGATGCCCACAGGGACGGAGTTGTTGCCACAAATGCTGAAACGATTTCTACAGTCAGTTCCGCAAGGTTGGCGGGATGAAATGCGTCTCGCTGTCCATTGGATATAAACCAAAAAGCTGTCTATTTTGGCGCCCTAAATCTTCCATCGAGATGGTCAATGCATAATCGGCTCTAAAGGCTGAAGCTGTATTCGAAAATGTGGCCGCGCTTCTCGTCGGTCACCCTGATCCATACGCTCTCGTTTGTGCGCAGCGTGACGCCTCTCTCGGTTGCCTCCTGCGCAGCCCTCAATGGCGTCGTTGCATTGACGACGTGCGTGGCGGTGACGGCATCGCCGTTCATTTCCTCGATATGATACTTCGGCAACTCGGCCGCTCCTAATTGTCCAGCTCAAGTGGCTCATGATCGGGCTGCTCGTGCCACAACGCTTGCCGAATGTCGCGGCGGTCGACGCGCTGACCGCATATTGGGCATTCGTGAAAATGGTCGTGGCCGTTGCCGGGCCTCTGAGGTTTGCCGGGGAAAGGTGGCGGTCCGAGATCTGCGATTCTGGTCATGACCGATCGAACCCGGCCGCGGCGTAAAGGTTCCAAGCGGGAACTATTTCAGCGCTTGCTAATTGAATGGCTGGGTGTAGGGGTGTTCATGCGTTTGAAGTTCGTCGAGCCTTTGTTGCCGACCCTTGTCGAAGAATGGATTCACGAGGTCAAGTTCGACGGCTATCGATCGCAGATCATCATTCATCACGACGTCCGTATCTTCACCCGAAACGGCTATAACTGGACCGCGAAATATCGGGACCTGGCCGGGGCGTCGAAACGGCTCGGCGTCGAGAGCGCCTTCATCGACGGCGAAATTGTCGTGCTCAACGAGGCCGGCCTTTCAGATTGTGGCCGCGTCGCTGATCGGCCGGGTTGGGAGCCTTGGTGTTGCTCCTGCGCATCAATCGATGACTTCGACCTCAACGTTAAAGATGATATCGCCGGCTGACAGCGATCTGGGAACCAAGGCGGCGTGTTTCGGTTAACTCCCCATGCTGGTCGGAGATTTCGACACCACGCCGTTCAGGCACACCAAGTTGTTTCGCGATGCCAAGATCGCGATGCTGACACACAGAGTCATTTTCCACATGGATATGACCGCGGCTGCAGCTGGCAAGGTCGAGGAAGCGCTGGCGGAATTGCTCGATGCAGCTGCGTCCGAGCGACATTAGTTAGGGCGCGCTGCGATGGATTATCTCAAATCGGTGATCAAGGAACTCCTTCCGGCTTGACTGGTGCGAAAGTCAGCCGAGGTGGACGTGCGTGCAGTTGAACAGCAACCGCCAATCCGCGACTTCGTAGGCGCTGCGCCCCCGCGGCGGTATCGAGGCCCCGTGCCACAAGAGGCGCGGCGCTTCTCACGCTGATACCGTCCCGGCGTGGTTTTTCCCGCTTATCAAAGCTCGTTTGTTGAGCGCGCCAGGATGTTTCGCACGTTCGAAACCTTCACTGTCCGCCGCGGGCTGTTCGAACGCCTCGGTTGTTCAAGGGGCGATGCCGGAGCGACGGATGGACTCGATGACCGGAAGGATCGTCTCGCGAAACGATCGGCGGCCTCCACCGAGATCTGTCGCCCCGTGGCGGCCGCCTGCGCGGAATTGGTTGGATTGCCGAGTTTCCCGGTCATCTTGCGAGAGGCGAGGGCGGCTTTGGTGCGCTCCGAGATGAGACGCCGCTCCTTCTCGGCCAAGGCCGCACAGAATGCAGCATGAAAGGGTCGGCATCGGCTCCGAGTTCGGCGACCATGATGGGACGCGCTGAACCATAAGTCCGGCAATGAAGGCAACGTCTCGCGACAGCCGATCGAGCTTAGCAACAATGACCGGACACTTTGCCTGTCGCGCCTGGGCGAGGGCGGCTGCCAGCTGTGGGCGCCGGTCCAGGGTCGGAGCCTTGCCGGTCTCGACCTCGGTAAACTCGTGGAGGATCGCGATGTCTTCGGTTTCGGCGAACCGGGCGACGGCCGCGCGCTGGGCATCGATGCCAAGCCCCGAACGACATGGGTTGAAACTCGATAGTAGGCAACAGCGCTGGACATGGTCCGATCCTCTGCGGGTGTTCAAACTGCAAACCACCGTTTGCAGTTTGCTCGGTTCGCTCTGGATAGCAAGCTAACCGTCTGATCCAGTTGATTATTTATTGATAGCCGCATTCTTGAATTGTCGTTGGTGAAAGAGTGTCGGACAGCTCCACTATCCAAGCGGCAGGCATTCCAATAGCCTCTGCTGCGTAAGGCGGCACAAATCTGGAGGCTTTCATGACTTCCACTTTCAATGTCGGAAAAGCCGCTGGCTATGAGCAGCTTATGGGCCGGTGGAGCAAACGGCTCGCCCCTCTCTTCATCAATTTCGCCGGCTTGGCAGATGGAGAACGCATCCTGGATGTTGGATGCGGTACAGGGAGCCTCACGTTCGCGCTGCCGCAAGTGGCAAATGTGCGTGAAGTGGCTGCGATCGACTTTTCGTCGGTGTTCGTCGATGAGGCCAACAGGCTCAACACTGACCCGCGAATCCAGATTCAGCAGGGCGATGCAACCTCGCTTACGTTTCCGGATGCATATTTCGACCGGGCACTTGCATTGCTTGTGTTGCACTTCGTTCCGGAAGCAGGCCGGGCAATCGGTGAGATGCGCAGAGTGGTCCGCCCAGGAGGCGTCGTCGCGGCCGCAGTGTGGGACCATCTGGGCGGCATGCCGGTTATGCGCATGATGTTGGACACCCTCGCGGTAATCGATGAAAACGCGCGAGCGCTACGAAGCCGGTATTGCTTCCAGCCCATGATGCAGCCCAATGAAATGAAGCAGAGCTTCATCGAACAAGGACTTCATGACGTTGAGGAAACCCAGCTTTTGATCCGAATGGATTATGAGTCCTTCGATGATTATTGGCAGCCGATCACTTCGGGAGAGGGGCCGCTTGGCAAGTACGCTGCGGGGCTTGAACCTGCGATGCGAGCCAAGGCAGACGCTGCCGTGCGGGACGCTTACGAAGCAGGCCGCCCAGATGGATCTCGTTCATTCGTTTCGGTTGCGAGGGCGTGTCGTGGCACCGTAGCTGAACTAGCAAAGGCCACCAGGGCGGACTAGAAACGGCTGCCGGGGAACCAAATTGGTTGGTTGACGTTTCGAGCGCACTTGCCGTAAGCCCAAGATTGCGAAGGAATGCATAGTTTGGCGCCCAAGCGTTTTCACAAGCCAGTAATCATCCAGCCGGGGCGCATCGACCGAGATAGGGTCGTAACAACCGTGGCCGAAGCCGCCGAGTTGCTACTGCGTGCCTGGCCGTCACCGGGATCGGAACAGCGCCTCAAGGCCATGAAAATCTGCCTTGAGGTGATCAACGGCCGGAAGCCGCCGCGATCGGCGCGAGCTGCGTTCATCGTTGCAGCCAAGGACGCAAATATCTTCCTGGGCGATGCCGACCATATAAATGATGTGATCGACCTTAACCTGCCAGTATCCGAGCACTCCTCATGAGCCCTCGGCGAGTTCGGGCTAGACTGGCTCCTGCCATTCGTCAGAGGATTTGGCGCTGCTGATATGTTGTGACGAATGTGATGGTGCTATCGAGCTTCCCCGACTTCATGGACGCGGATTCCTTCCACTTGGGCGATCTTCTCCAGTGATCTGCCATTAGCCGGACAGTTGGCTTCATGTCCGTGCCACGCGATGGACCTCGGTCGAGTGACGCGCTGGGGAAGCAGATGGCGGGCGAACATTGGGTGAGGAGGGGTACCTGTTTGTGCTCGGGTTGGAAGCAGGTGGTCTAGCATGCGTTCAACGGCCTACGCCGCGTTCCCCTGGTCGCCGCCCTCGTTTCACTGGGCTTGTTGTTTTCAGCGGCCACCAGGCCCAATCCGCGTCACGTTCCCGGAGAATTTCAAGGACTTCGTGATGTATGCGAAGTATGACCGGGGATCCTCCTGGGATGAGGCGTTTGCGCTTCCCGAAACGATCGCGCTGTCGAAGGCTGGGCAGCCGCTCCCTGGCCGGCACCCGCCTCGTCCTGGGCATCTATAACGACCACACCCTGACTGAACTACTTCGTCATGGAAAAGGGGGAGGGGTGGGGTCTCGATTTTTCGGCCGAGCAGCGCACTGGCGACTGGCATTTCCAGCAGTTCAATGCGGGTATGCAGGTGCTGCGGACGTCGTTCGCCGAACGCTGCCAATCGTGCCACCTAGGCGCAGCGCCCAGCGATTTCATGTTCACTCGCGACAGGATGGGCGAAATCCGCCGCTGGGCTGCGGATAACCCTTGGAATTGAGCTGGTCCACGACGGTAGACAAGCGAGCGTTTTTCGCTGCGACTCGAAACTGCTTCCCTTCGAACGTGGTCGCGATAAAATTCAGTCACAACCCAATTAGCTTCAATCAGATAGCGAAGTCACAGGCTCAACTGACGGTCCGGACCGTGGCGTCTTGCTCTCTTCGGCTATCACCAGCAGAGCCTCAAGGGTCACTGCAATTCCCGACATCAGCGCGGAAATATCGGTGTTGCCGCCGGGCAATGCGAGTTCTGCCGCCCTGGTTTGCATGCTGATGCCGAGTTCCTTCAATTTCAGGCGCAGATCGTCGTCCATGACATTCCTCCGGTTGCTTTGGCTAACGCTGCGATTGCCGACCAGTTCCTTCTATGCAAAGTGCCAGAACTGACGGGGCGCCCCTATGGCTGAAGCAGGGCAACTCCGTATTGCGCCCACAACTGCTCGCAGTCTTTTGCCCTCAGGCTTGGCGTTCCCGGTTCGCCATAGAAAACCATCGCTGCGCGGACGTCATATCCAAGCACCGAGGCATTGGCGACGAACTGGATGGCGTTCCCGAGGCGAATGGCACCGAGCTTGGCTTCCGTTCTGTTGGTGAGGTCAAGCACCCCAAGAATTTCCGCGTCGTCATTCCTGGCAGCCAACACCGCGCCTACAGTCGCAAGCATATCAGCCTCCGCTAATATATTAACCTCCCAAGGGCGTACTTTGTTCCTCACCAAAACTAGCCGACCTGCATGCGCTCAGACCGCTAACCAACACGGACAGCTTGCCGAAAGGCCGCTGATGCCGTTGAGGACCAAGAATGGCACGACCGACCCTATTAACTCGCCGACGTGATCTGCGAGAGAATTGCAGACGGGGAAAGCCTTCGTTCGATTTGCGATTGCGATGACATGCCGATCGTAAAACTGCCCATTCCATCGCCCCATGTCGCGTCCATGTCGCACGGACTTGCCGATAGTCGCAGGAAACCCTTGGAAATCAACGGTAGTGGCTTGCAACATGGCGCGACATGAAACCAGCCGCCAAGGTGCATTGGGATGGCACTTAAGCGACTAATTTCATTTGATGAAATTTGGTGGCGGGAGAGCGTTACCGACTTTTCCGCCCACTCATCAGATCGGCGGTTCCTGCTCCGTTGTCTTGGATGCGGGTACATTTTGAATAGCGCTCTCTACTCAAGGCAGACGCTGTCTTATTTCGCGGTAGTACCAGCATCGCGTTCGAAGATTTGTTGTCTGCAATCGAGATCACAAACAGTTTCCGTATAAAAGTTGGCCTTTGAATTGCTTTTTCGATGGCACCTCGGCCTCATATCCAGAAAACGGTCGCTTACAGGACACGGCAAATCTATTGGCCCATGCTCTGAGCTCAGATACGCTCAGAGAATGAATCCAGCACTCCGTCGCGTCGTCCTCATCGTCGCGCTGCTCAACCTCGGCTATTTTGGCATTGAATTCGCCGTGGCGCTCGCCATAGGCTCGGTGTCATTGTTCGCCGATAGCATCGACTTTCTCGAAGATGCGTCCGTGAACCTCCTCATATTACTCGCCTTCGGCTGGTCGTTGCGCTCGCGCTCGCGGGTAGGTATGGCGCTCGCCCTCATCCTGCTCGTGCCGGGTCTGGCTACGCTCTGGACGGCCTGGCAAAAGTTCAACATGCCCGTGCCGCCACAGCCGGTCGCCTTGACGCAAGCGGGGCTTGGTGCACTCGCCGTCAATCTTTCCTGTGCCTACATGCTCGCCGCATACAGACATCATGGCGGCAGTCTGACAAAGGCTGCATTTCTTTCGGCCCGTAATGATGCGTTCGCCAACATAGCCATTATTGCCGCCGGACTGGTCACGGCATTCCTCTGGCGGTCGGCATGGCCAGACTTGATGGTGGGTCTGGGGATTGCGGCATTGAACGCCGATGCGGCACGTTAAGTGTGGGAAGCTGCTCGCGACGAACACCGTGCTGCCGCCTGATCCGGCCGGAGACTCAGCGGACCCATGACACTGGCAAAGGAACCGAGTGAACACCGCAGCAATTCCGGTGCTTTCGGTGGGGGAGCGCTGATAGGAGCGCTAGGCGGTCTGATTGGGCTTGGTGGAGCTGAGTTCCGCTTGCCGCTCCTGATTGGAGTTTTCAATTTCGCGGCGCTGGAGGCCGTCATCCTTAACAAGGCGATGAGCCTAGTTGTGGTCGCCACGGCGCTGCCGTTCCGGGCGGCCACGGTATCCTTTGGTACCATTGCAGCTGACTGGCCGATCATCGTCAATCTGCTCGCGGGTAGCCTCCTTGGCGCATGGCTGGGGGCGGGGTGGGCGACCCGCCTCAAGTCTGAATCGCTTTACAGGGTGATTGCCATCTTGCTCGTCGCCATCGCGGTCATCCTGATGGTTGGTCATAACGCCAGAGCGGGAGAGCCTCTATTGGTCGGCACCGCGCAAGCTGTCGCCGGTGTCGTCGCCGGCTTGATCATCGGCGTTGTAGCATCCCTGCTCGGCGTCGCCGGCGGCGAGCTCCTCATTCCGACAATGATCCTCCTGTTTGGCGCCGATATCAAACTCGCTGGCAGCCTGTCGCTTGTGGTAAGCCTGCCGACTATGCTCGTTGGCTTTACCCGATATAGTCGCGACCAAAGCTTTTCCGTCCTCGGCCGTAATCGCATGTTTCTATTGATCATGGCGGCGGGCTCAATAGTTGGCACTTTCATCGGCGGCCGGCTGCTCGGCCTCGTGCCTAACGAATTACTCCTGCCAGCGCTCGCTGCCATTCTGCTGCTATCCGCTGTGAAGATCTGGAACCATCGCTAAAGTAAGGGCTCTGCAATCAACCACAGCAACCTCCAGCCTTGGCCGGCGAGGCCATATCCTTGAACTCGAGCCGGTGCTCAAGCGAACGCAGCGCGGCAAGCTTCTCTCGCACCTGATTGAGCTGCAACTGAGCGATGTCGCGCGTCTCTATGCAGTCGCGGCTGGCGCTGATGGGCAGGTCCAGCAGCACGCGCACCGGATCGATGCTGCCGCGCCCCCGTAGCCCGATCATTAGCCAAATCTAAAACTGAATGGAACTGCCATGGCTGTTTCCCTCGTCTCCAAGGTGCTTGGCACGAAGGGTCTCTCCGGCGAGATGTGGGCTGGCCTCAATGAAAAGGTTCTTCTCAAAGCATCCAATGGCGACTTGAGACGTTGAGGCTCACGTCAGCACGCTATCTATCGAATTGGGTAGTCGACGATTGGCGCAATTTCGGAGACTCCCAAATGGATATTCCTAGAGGTGCCACCGTTGCAGTGGCTGACGGCGAGAGGCTCAACCTGTTTCGCAACTCAGGAGACGAAGCCAATCCCAAACTCACGGCTTCGACGGTCGAAGACGTAACCAACGACAACAAGGGGTCCGGCGCGCGTCATCAGAGCAGCTCCGCCAATCCTGACAACAGTCAAATCGAGGAAGACAGTTTCGCAGCCGGAACTGCCGACTTGCTCAACCGACAGGTTCTCGGCGGACAAATCGACAATCTGATCATCATCGCCGCTCCTCGAACGCTTGGGAACTGCGTAAGCATTATCATCAGAAATTATCGGCCGTGCTTGTTGGCGAAATCGCCAAGGATCTCACGGGCCATTCGGCCCAAGAGATAGAGAAGGCAGTTGCCAGCGCATAGACGGGCAATTTGCTGCGAACCCATATCTGCACCCCATTGCGCTGGCGCATTCTATCGCGCTTGCGGTGAACTGAAGGATTTGATCATGACAAAAAACCTTGGGCTACTGACCGCCGCAATGCTTTGCATCGCGGGATCTGCGCAGGCCGCCGACGGCGCCTTTCTGAAATCATTCGCGGGGAGTTGGGTTGGCAAGGGCACGGTCAAAACCGACGCTGATTCCAAGCCCATCAAAATCAATTGCAAATTCGCGTCCAACGCAACCGACAGTTCGTTGTCACTTGATGGCAAATGTACAGGGTACGTGGTCTTCTCGCGAGCGATCGGCGCCGACGTCAAGACCAATGGCAAAACATATACCGGCACATACACTGGATCGAGCACCGGCCCTGCCGGCCTCAGTGGCAATCGTTCCGGCAACGCCCTGGTCCTTGGCATTCATTGGGCAAAAGAAGTCAATGGCGATCGGGCCGCCCAGCTGAGACTGGAAAAGGTTGGAGACGATGGGATGCGTTTGACGACGATCGACAAGGACCCGGCGACCGGCAAGAACATTGTGATCAGCCAGATCAACCTCAGCCGTCCCTAGCGTGCGCCACGCGGTGGATGAAGCGGAAATCATCCACCCATACCGCCGGGCTCTATGTGAGTTCGTAGTAAAAATCGCAGATGAGGTCTGCGACTTTGACGGCTTCAAAATCCGTCATATGCGCGGTTGTCTCAATAGCGACCGTTTCCATATCGTCCTGGTCGACGGCCAGAAGATCAGTATTTTTGCAAACTTGAACTTGAGTTCCCGGTCCCCAGCGAACTCATCGATCGTGACGTGCAAAATGTTCACATTAGCATCGATCAAGCGCGTTTGTATGCTGTCGGAAGACGCTGCCAGCGTGCGAAGTGCTGCGAAAAAGTGCTCTCGCGCATTGGAATATTTATCGTCCATGTTGATACCTTTGGGTGAAGCGCGGCGCCTTGGACGTGAGGTGCGGCCCGGCTAACGCTCTCGGGATGGCCGGAGTCAACGATGTGACCGGCCGAACATGGGCCTGCGCCTCGCTTGACACGGCAAATTACGATCGAAATCGGACAATTGGAATTCCTGTAGCGACCTAACCATCCATCGCCGCGCCCATGGATGGCGAACTTTGTGTCCGGCAGCGCGTTGTCGGGGGTAACGGAGAGAGGTCCAATGGGCTGGGTTTTTGGGTTAGCGTTTGCGCTCGTCTTGTTATTCGCGGTTTTGCTGGTCGTTACAGTACATCGGGATTTTCAGAGCTCTCCCACTTTTCATCGGCTGCGGCGTTGGAGACAGACGCGGGATAGCTAATAGTACTGGCGCCGGCAATTTCGTGACCGATCAGGAAGATGTAGTACAGATACGCATCCGGTGGGAGGAAAACCGCATCTGGGCCGATACGCGTAATCTGTGCGCCGTCGCTAGGCCGAAGCCTGCGCGGTGCTGGCGGCGGCGGCGCCTATCGACCAAGCTTGTAATAAGTCCATCGCGAGGCGCCAAACAGCCATTCTTGTTCGCCCTAGACGTTGAACCGCGCCACGTCACCTTAATCAAGCACCCGTTTGGTTGGGCTCGGCAACCAAAACTCAAGTCGCGCATTTTAGTAAATGCTGTTGGACCAAATCCCCATGTGTTGTTCTCGCTGCGGAGCGCGCGACCATAGTTATGAGCACTGCACACATCTGAACCATGCCAGTCTGTCCGAGGCGCCTCGAGGTTCGATCAAGACCGATGACCGGCACAAGCAACAGCTTCCAGCTCGCAATCTACGCCACTTTGAACCGGACCGATTTCTTGACATTGACTAAAGTCGTTTGCCCGCAAGTCTGATCGCGGCGCCGAAGCCATTTGCCCGCTGGGTCCCTCCAAGCGGTCAAAAGGGCCGGAAGGCCCGTCGCCCGCTGGCTCCCGGCCAGCGGGCGTTTTTGATATAACAGACACAGATTGCCCGGGAACAGGCGGCCGTCCTTCGACTGAATCCCCGGCCAAGCCCGGCAACTTGCCGCCCCTCTTCCGAAGTAATCCCCGTCGTTTCTGTTGGGGAGCTTATCATTCGGAATGAGCGGAACGAATGTGGCAGTGCCCAGTTTGGATAGCGACGGGACGCCACACGGAGAATTCAAATGACACGCCGACCAAAGATTTTGGCCAGCACCGCACTGGGTTTGCTGATCGCCTCAGCACCGTTCGGGGCAGCACTCAGCAGCGCAGCCTTCGGTACCGCACGGTTCGTCGCATCTGCACCGCCTATTTTTATCAAGCTGAAATGTAAGGAGGGCGAGTCCGCCGAAGCCTGCGCGCTGAGGCAACAGGCTCCGTCCGACAATGCTGCTCCTCTTCCAGCGACCGAACCACAGCCTACTCCAAAACCAAACGAGGCAGCCCCGGCGTCTGAGGCAACTCCAATTCCAGAACCTACCCCACCGGTTGAACCGTCCGCGAAGGAACAGCCTGCTCTACCGGCCGCGCCCGCGCCTTCGTCCGAGCCTGCGCCGGCTGGCGAGCCTGCCCCGGCCCCCCGGCGAACAGCCGGCGGAACCGACGAACAAACCCGAAAAGAAACCTGCCGCCGAGCAGCCTGCCACCGAGCAGCCTGCACCAAAGCAGCCCGTGACTGGAGAACAACCTTCAACCGATAAGCAGCCTGCAACATCCGAAAAGCCAGCCAATGGTGAGCCGGCGGCGCCGGCCCAAAGCGAAAAGCCAGTCCAGGGCGAGGCGCCAGCGGATCCTAACGCCGCACCAGTCCTCGACAGCGAAAAGGATGCAAAACGTCCGGGCAAGGACGCCAACCCCGCTGCTCAGCAGAGCGATGGCGGTCAGGCCGCCGCGCCTGCGGTTGCCCCCGTAGACGCCGGACCACCGCCAGCGGACGACAAGGCAGCGCAGCAGGAGATCAAGCCTGAGAAGATCGTTCCGGTGACGGAGGAAAAGGGTACTCGCCGTGACCAGGCGCCAGGTAGTCAGCCGCCGGAACGCCCAAAAGGCGCCGATGTCCTCACGGAAATTGGCGGCCGGATCATCATCCAGTTCAACAACCGGACGATAGTGAAGAGCGACGAAGCGCCGCGAATGAACCATGGTGCCAAGGATGTGTATTACGAGGATCTGCCGGGCGGCCGCACACGCGAGACGATCGTTCGCGACAACGGCAACCAAATCGTCACCATCCGCAACCGCTATGGCGACGTCATCCAGCGCTCTCGCATCACGTCCGACGGCCGCGAGTATGTGCTGAGCTATGTGGACGAGAGGTATTACCAGGACGTGCAGGATTGGCGCGATCCTGGAGATGACTTGCCACCGATGCGGCTCAACATCCCGCGCAAGCAATACATCCTGGAGTCCGATTTGGTAGAGGATGCGAGCGACTACTACACCTTCCTCGAGCAACCGCCGGTGGAAAAGGTCCAGCGCCTCTATTCGGTCGACGAGGTCAAGCGCTCGGCGCGTGTGCGCGACATCGCCCGGCGGGTTGATCTCGACACGTTGAATTTCGAGACCGGTTCGGCGGCGATCTCGGACAGCGAAGTCAAAAAACTGCAAGGCGTGGCGGACGCAATGGAGCGGCTGCTGAAGAAGAACCCGGCGGAAACCTTCTTGATCGAGGGCCACACCGATGCGGTCGGTAGCGACAATGCAAACCTGGCATTGTCCGACCAGCGAGCCGAGGCAGTTGCCGAGGCCCTCACCAACGCCTTTGGCATCGCGCCAGAGAACCTGACGACCCAAGGCTACGGCGAGAGCTACCTTAAGGTGAATACGACGGGGCCCGAACGACAGAATCGCCGCGTCGCTATCCGCCGCATCACGCCGCTTGTGGCGCCCGTCGCCAGCGCCAACTGACCAAGGCATCTCGCGATCCGGTAAAGCGCGCCGGATCGCGAGACCATTGCCAGCCAAGGGACCCTATGGCCGGCCGACCCAGATGATTTTAAGACTTGATTTACCGGGCGGTTTTAGCGTCCCACTTGCGGCTAAAGTTGCAGTTCCGCCGTCGCTCTCAGTCCACCTAAGAGCGACGGGTACCTGCCTTAGCACAAGCCGCCGGCTGTCAGGATGGACGGCTTATGTAGGCTGGCCGCCGGCCCGGAATATGTCCCCCGACTGACTGCGTGGCTCGCGCAGGGCTTAGAGCCGAAACGGCGCGCGGCCGAGTCGCCAAATAGACCACCCGCGTTAAGTACCGTATCGACTGCGAGAACTGGAGTACGTACCGAGCGCTCGTCGAAGGCGCAGGTCCGGCCAGATTGGCCGGACCTGTACCATTACCTCCTGCAGATGCGAACTCGCTCGATGACGCGGTGGTGATGACGCCAATGCTTGATTAGCACGACGCGGCAATGGTGCCGATGATGCCGATGGTAATAACGGGGCCTATAGCCGTTGTCATACATGTCGTAGTATTGGGAATAGCCTTGACCGTAGTAGTCTGGATACCGATCACGACGGTAGTAGTCGTAATCGTCGTCGCCATAACCACCACCAAAACCAATAATGACGCCACCGGCGTTTGCCGGAAAGGCGGTAGCGGCACAAGTGACTGCAATCACCGATGAGAGGACTAGCTTCCTTATCATCACAACTCTCCTGAGCTGAGAGTGTCCCGTCGGGACAAAAACGCTCTGGAGCGGAGGTTGTTCCCTACAAAATAGCCGGTGCCGCCCTTGCCCGCGTTTTGGTCAGGAAGTGTCATTCCAGGTGCGGAGACCGACGTTCCTCTTCATCCGCACACCCCGCAGCCCTGGATAGAGCATCGTGCCAACCGATACGAAAGAACGCTGCGGCGGAAGCCTTGAAAGAGATGGGAACCTTTTGTCGGCGAGCCGCTTTCTGAGCATGTCCCAAGCCGTTGAAGCACCTATCTTGCCCGAGAATAGTCCAGACAGGGAGGTGAACTGCGAGGTCGCCTTGGAAGCCGCCTTCGCGGCCTTGGTGACTGCCGCAGAAGGCCAGGGGTGGACGCCCAATGAAACGGCTTTAACTCTACTCAAAATCGCTACGAACCACGCCCAAAAGACCGAGGCTGTCATTGCGGTCCCTGATACTGACAAAACAGCGATCGAAACTCGGGCCTAGCCGGCAGGGACGCCCAGGCTCAGCCGGCTACCTCTCCCGCGTCAGTAGCAATCGGAAATCGACTTTTTGTTCGAATTCTAGGTGCCAGAAGCCGAGCAAAAAAATTCGTTGCTGCTCTTGAACGATTTCTTGGTCATTCCCAAATCGATTGCCGTCGAGGCTTAGGCTCGACGGAACAGGCGTCGCGATGGCCCTGCGGCGCCGCTTGTAACCCATGTTGCTTTACGGAGGATATGGCTATGAGAAGCTCTGACTATGCCCCCCTTTATCGCTCCACGGTCGGCTTTGACCGTCTCTTTGATATGCTCGACAACAGCGTGCGCTCGGACTGGCCGCCCTATAATATCGAGAAGACCGGCGACAATGACTACCGGATAACCATGGCCATCGCCGGGTTCAGCTCTGACGAAGTTGAGCTTACCCAGCACGGGCCGGAACTGATCGTGGTCGGCCAAAAGCAGGCCGACGAGAGCGATCGGCAGATTCTGCACCGCGGCATGGCGACCCGCAACTTCAAGCAGATCTTCAAATTGGCGGACTACGTGAAAGTCGCGAAAGCCTCTCTCGAGAATGGCCTGCTGTCTGTAGATCTCGTCCGGGATATCCCCGACGAATTGAAGCCTCGTCGCATTGGTCTCGAGTCGTCGAGCAATGCAGCTCCGTCTCAGCAACAGCAGATCAGCCAGGATACGCAGCGGCAGCGCAAGGTCGCCTGACTGCTCGGAAGATGCGCAAACTGCGGTCCCGCCTCCAGGCTCAGCCGGGAGGCACAGATTGCGGAGAATGGAGATGACAACCGGATTCGAATTTTTATCAAAGCGGAAATGCAAGACTCCTCCACAAGGGATTACTCATCCAGCTGATGTCGTGGGCCTCCCCGAACTGAGTGTCGAAGAGAAGCGTGCTCTTTTGGCTTCCTGGGCATCCGACGCCTGCGCGGTTCCCGGCATACCTCTGCTGCGTCAGCGGGATGACGGAACGATAGCAACGATCGACGACATCCTGCGCGCTCTGAAGGCTCTGGAGGGCACACCGGACGACAAAGGCCAAAATCGGAAAGGCACGATTTGGGGAAAGCCGTATAGTCGCCGACGTCAAAGCGCATGGGCCCCTTGGCCGCATCGTCGTCGGCGGGATGAAGACGATGATCCTCCACCCTGTCCTGCGTATGGCGCAATCTCCCCAACAAGAGGTGGGGGCGGGGCGACCGCCTGCCTGGAGCCGGCATTGGTCTGAGGGGTGGGCCACCGAGTTTGTGATACGTGCGGCTTCCATTTGCGCCCGTTCCTGGAACATTAGCTGGCGCAAAGAGTTCGTATCGACGACAGATAACGACCCCTCGCTATCTGCTAAGATCGGGTTCGCAAACTCGATCGGAGCCCGCGCTCTCCGCCAGAGGCGCGGGCTTTTTCACAGTCTTCCTCAAGGCTCTGTCGCAGCAGAGCTCAGAAAGAGGAAGCAGAGAATGAGCAGTGTTTTGACTCTATAGGCCATCCAATCGTCCTAGCCAGGTTAAGGCGCGTGATCGCAACAGATCACGCGCCTGAGGTATCAGTAGCCGTCCGGGCACCGGGCAATGTAAACGCGCCCATTACGATCGCGATACCGGCACTGGCCGGCCTCACTGGCGTGCCCGATCACCGCACCGGCGATCGCGCCAACTGCACCACCAACGACGGCCCCTTGTACCGGATCGCCGGCCACCGAGGCACCGATCGCGGCACCTCCCAAGCCGCCCACGGCAGCGCCTTGTTCCGTACGGGAACATGCCACGAGCGGAATAAGCAGGCTCAAAATGAGCAGTGTCTTTTTC
Organism: Mesorhizobium huakuii; assembly: GCF_014189455.1. NCBI lineage: Bacteria > Pseudomonadati > Pseudomonadota > Alphaproteobacteria > Hyphomicrobiales > Phyllobacteriaceae > Mesorhizobium > Mesorhizobium huakuii. The sequence goes on along the minus strand of NZ_CP050296.1, from coordinate 6,365,115 downwards.
ATGGGTTCTCTCCTGAAGCCTCGATTGGCCGGAGAATAAATGCGCCAAGGGGTTTTTCGATCCATGGCCGTGTTGCCTTCATGGAACAGGTCGTCTCCGCTCCATGGGCGGACTGCATAGGCTGAAGCACCTGAGCCCTTCGTCGGACGAAGGGTTCAGGTTGAGGGCAACCGCAATAGTTCGCGGACTAGCGTTTTATTGCTCGGGCCACCGCGATCAAGATACACGCGCCGATGAAGCCGGCGACCAAATAGCCGAGCCAGCCGGCCAACGATATGCCAAGCACGCTAAGGATGAGGTTGGCGACAATCGCTCCCACGATCCCCAAAATGATGTTCATGAGCACGCCCATGTTGCTTTTCATGAACATCTCAGCGAGCCATCCCGCGATACCGCCGATGATGATCGCCGCCAGCCAACCGACGCCAGGATTCTGCATAGTTTTCCCCTTTCCGCGAACCGCAATTGGTTCGACGGGGGAACGTCCGGGAGCCAACAAGGTTCCCGCGATACAGTGCCGTGCAAGCTCAAAAAAATGCGAGATCGCAGCGGTTTAGCCCTCTCAGGCGACTTCCAAATTCCAAGGGGAACTTCGCATCGTGCGGCCCGTTGTGTGGTGGCAAACCGTGCCGCGTTCAGCCTCCCTGCAATGGTTCGGCCGAACGCGGCGTGCATCAACACTAACGCACAAAGGAAACGTACCATGATCGGCAAACTTTTGGCTACCACCGCAATAGCAACCCTGCTGTCGTCTGGCCTGTGGGTATCAGGGGCCGCCGCTGAAGATGCCACCAAACCTGCCACCGCTACGACCACTGCGGCGACAGCGCCGGCGGCCGTTGCAGACGGCAGCCTCGTCACCAAGATCATAGGCGCCGCCGTCTATGATAGCGCCGCGGACAATGCCGCGAAGATCGGCGATGTCAAAGACATCGTCCTCTCGAAGGACGGCAAGGCCAAGTACATTATCATCGGCGTGGGCGGGTTCCTGGGCCTGGGGGAAAAGAACGTCGCCTACGATTTCAGCAAGGCCGAGTGGGTCGAGAAGAAGGGTGAGCGCTGGCTGGTCGCGAAAACCACCAAGGAAGACCTTCAAGCGCAAAAGGATTTTGACCTGAAGGTCTACGACACGGCAACGGCCTCGAACACCACTGATGCCGCAGCTACCGCGGCCAACAATGAAGCGGCGCCAGCCACGACGGACAACACGGCCACAGCGGCAATCGACAAGTCTTCGCTGACCGAGATGCCGATGGATAAAATCAGCACCAAGGATTTCATCGGCACCACGGTCTATGGCGCCGACGATGCAAAAGTCGGCGAGATTGGAGATGTCGTCCTGAGCGGCGACAAGAAGGTTGATGCCGTCGTCGTCGACGTCGGCGGCTTCCTCGGCATGGGCGAAAAGCCAGTTGCTGTTGGCCTGGAGAAATTGAAGTTCCTGTCCGACAAGGATGGCAACCGGTATCTCTACACCAACTTCACCAAGGCTCAGCTTGAGGCGCAGACTGCCTATGACAAGGGTACCTACGCGCAGAATCGCGACAAACAGCGGATCATTGTTGCCCAGTAGACCCCAACGTGGCCCGCGCTGTTAGGCGCGGGCCATCGGTTTTCGATCGTATGATCTGACAACCCGGGTAGATTATCACTAGAGAAGATCATCTCGATCTGCCCATCGGCTAAATAACGTAGCACATTCAGGTGCTTGTCGGTTCCACGCAACGGCGCCGTCGAAAAGGCCCGTCCGTCGGTTCTCAGAGCGATGGGGGCTGCAGGCGCTGTGCGGCGGTGGCGGAGGGTGGCCCGCTGGCTAGGCGGACGGCCGCAGCGGGCAAGTCTCAAGGACTTCGGCGACAGCCATCCCCTTTAGACGGCAAACTCGGGCTCAACGTGAAATGGTACCGCAAATCGAGATTGCTGTAGCGGCGTTTCAAGCGCGGTTGCGTTTGCTCGCAGAGCAGTTCGGCCAAATCATTGCCGAGTGGACCCGGAGGCGCGTTCCTTCTGCCACGATCGTGACAGCGGCGCCGTGGTCGCTGTACTCCAACCCGGTTTTACTGCGATTATAATCCGTGAAACGCGACTTAGGCTACGCCGTTCGCCGAACTCGGCGTATTGTAGAACGCGGCCTGCGGGTTTCTAAGCTCCATTGGCAACAGAGGCTTCCACGGCAGCCAGGGGCGCTTCCAGGCTCCAGGTGACCCCATGCGCGCCGTACTCGAGATTTCCATGCCCACCAACCGCGTTGGGCGCAACCCGCTTCAGCACCACGGTTCCAAACCCGCCATGTCCGATCGTCTGGATTCGCGGACCATCTGTTTCGGCCCAGTTAAGGTGAAACAGCCTTGAAGCACCGGAACCAGCGGTGTTCCATGTAACCGAGATCTCGCCGTCATCGCCTGACAGCACGCCGTACTTGGCCGAGTTGGTCGCGAGTTCGTGGAAGGCGATCCCGAGATACTGCACCGCATTGGGACTGAGGACCAAGGGTGGGCCGGACATGGCGATAACCTCCCCCGTGGGAAAGGCTTAGCTTGGGCGACCAACAGATCATTGATTGTTGCGCCCTTCCAGTCGGCTGATACCAGCAGGTCGTGGGATCGCGACAGCGCCATGATGCGCTCGCGCACCTGGCGTTCAAACTGGTCAGGCGTCTCCGATCGTTTGTTGGTCTCGCGGATCATAGACAGGATGACAGAGTACTGGTTCTTCACCCGGTGGTTGACCTCGCGCATCAGCATGCGAATACGTTGTTCGCTTTCCCTGGCCGACGTGATGTCGCGAGCAATCTTCGATGCGCCGACGATCTGTCCCGTTGCGCTGCGAACAGGCGATATTGTCAGCGAGACAGGAACCAAGCTGCCATCCTTGCGCTGGCGGACGGTTTCGTACGTTTCGACCCGCTCGCCGCGACGGATGCGTTCGAGGATGCGGGGTTCCTCGTCCTGATGGTCGTCGGGGATCAGCATGGTCACCGACCGACCGATCGCTTCATCGGCGCTGTAGCCGAACAGCCGTTCGGCGCCGTGGTTCCAACTCTTGATGATCGTGTCCAAATCCTTACTTACAATCGCGTCGAACGAGGATTCCACAATTGCTGAGAGATGCTGCCTTGCCTCTTCGGCACGCTGGCGGTCCGTCAGGTCCAGCAGCATGTTAACGGCACCAATCAGATTACCGTGCTCATCCCGCAGCGGTGTGGGATATGGCAGGAACGGAAAGAAGGATCCGTCCGGACGGCGCGCTATGGCTTCCTGGTTGCGCACCGGCCTGTTTTCCTTGAGCGCAATTGCCATCGGGCACTGGTCATGCGGCAATTCCTTGCCATCGGGAGTGAACAGCTTGAACGTCACGCACCATTTGTCCTTGCCGACTTTTGGCTCTGTGCCCGCAAGATCGGCGGCGGCGCGGTTGTAGTAGGTGATCGTGCCGTGCTGGTCGGTCGTGTAGATGGCAACCGGAAGGCCATCGAGGATCTGGTGGTAGGTGCTGCCCTGCTGTCTTAACTCCATGCGTGTCCGCTCCAGGTCGGAAACATCGACCGTGAAGCACCTGGTGTTGATCAGCTTGCCGTCCCGAAAATGGCCGCTCGACGTGATTTCGACATGCTTGATCGATCCGTTACAGGCTTTCAATCGCGCCGGATATCGCGTGATCTTCTCACCACGGGTCAGCCGTGACAGAATGTCATCGATTACGTCGCGGTCGGGATAGAATTCGGCAATGTGGCGGCCGACATATTTTTCTGCACTGAAGCCGAGAAGGTCAAGCTCAGCCTGATTTGCGTGGAGGATGACCCCATCCGCGCTTACCAGATGGAGCGCGACGGCCCCGTTCTCGAAGAAATCCTGATAATCGAACGACCTACTATCCTCACTGGACAGTTCCGGACTCTTGGAGACGACAACGTTCTCCTGCGTTACTTCATTCATCCGAGTCCCCGATCGCGACTTAACCGACCTAAATGTGGTTCATGGCAATTCGTTCCACGACAGTCGCTCCGTCGATGGTTTGCACGACTCCAGTGGCCGTCGTTCGGGGGGTGCGCAGGCCTTTCCGTCATCCCAGCAAAAGCGATTAGTCGGGCCAATCTCTGGACGGTGGGGATTTTGACTTTCGCCTCTTTCCGTGCGCGATTATCGAGGCGATGTCGACCGTGACCAGACCGCCAACCTTAACGGTCACCTTCCCACATTGGTCATCGACGCGGATGACATTCCCGACGAGACTAACCTTGTCACCCGACCTTTTCTTCATGGGAGCATCGATCGCGAAGGGGAAGTTATAGGTCGGAATACTGACGCTGGCGCGGCCGCTTGGCAGCACCTTTACGATGGTGGCTGTCAACGTAATCTCATCACCGATCTCGATGTCCCATGCCATGAATATGACTCTGGAGCGGTCAGGCCGGTCGTCAAGCGATTTTCCGATTTCGATAACAACGAAACCGCTGCGTCACGCGTCTACGGTGATGGCGCACGGACTGCCGGTCTATATCGGCCGTCTAGTATCGCAGCGGGCTGACGCTGCCTTGATTGTGCAGGCGCTACTGGCCCAGACGTTCAGCGTTCGGGCAGCTTGCCGGCGTCGGCAAGCCGGCGAGCGCGTCGCGATCGATTATCAGGTGATGTCGAGATCCGTTCATTCGACCTGTTCCGTACGCATCCTGAACCACCGCAATGGCCGCATCTCGGCGAATATCTTTCGTTTACCCGATCCTGTGCCTAATCCTTTTGATTCGCACCAGCGCAAAACATTCGTTCATTGGCTCGAACACTTGGGAGTGCTTTTACTAGCGAGAGGAACTTGGAAAATACATTGACGTTGTGACTGATGAACCGAGTTCGATCCGGCATCCCCGTCAAAACCAAGCATGGAATCCGCGTGGTGTATTCGAACGTCGATATGAGCGACGTCCTCACCAATGGTGATTGGCCGTCGGATGGACCCAAGTTCCTTGCTGCACTGGCTGCCCTCGTCGAGGCGCGGATAGGGCGATGCAGCGACTCGAATGTGAGAATTGCGTTCATTTCTGCCGCCATGGAAGCGAATGTGCTGCCAGAAAGTTTTTTGCAGAATTGAAGCAGGAAATCGCCCCGTTGCTTAGCGTCTCTATCTTTGTCAATCGGTCGCATTTTTCCGGGACACTTTGCCAGGGTTACCCTGTCGGCCCTAAACGCAGACCGGCCACCATGGTTTCGGGATCCGTCGCCACGCCGAAGCCGTCCTCCTTCACCGATAGGGGACAATCTGGACCTCGAAAGTCGACTGCGACTTGCCCGCTAGTCAGCGGTCATGGTGGTGGGGCTGGCAGCACCTTGCCTCAGCCGGCGCAGACTGCCGGTAGGATCCGGCTACAGAATCTCTTTGGGCTGTTGCAAGATTTCTAGGCCGCAATCTCTTCGGCAATAACTTCGAAGTTTGCCAGTCTCGACGGACCAAAGCTGGTCGAGAGGGCGACATCAATCGCGTCCCGGCCGGTCGCCATCAGGATTCTTCCGATGCGCGGGTGATTGTGCCTTGCGTCGAATGTGAACCAATGACCGCTGAGATAGGCTTGGAACCAAGCGCTGAAATCCATTGGATCCGCCACCGGCGGGATGCCGATATCGCCGAGATAACCGGTACAATAGCGCGCGGGAATATTCATGCAGCGGCACAAAGTGATTGCCAGATGGGCGAAGTCCCGGCAAACGCCGGTTCGATCCGTGAAGCCGCCATGCGCGGTGCGCAATGCGTCGGCATTTTGATAATTGAAGGCTATGTGATTGTGAACGAAATCGCAGATGGCCTGAACGCGAGACCATCCAGGTTTAGTGTTGCCGAAGGTCGCCCAAGCGAAATCACCCAGTCGATCGGTATCGCAGTATCGGCTGCCTAGAAGAAAACTCAGTATTTCATCCGGCAGGTCTTTTATATCGTGTTGTATGGCATCGGGCGCAACAATATCAGGTTTCCCGCTGTCATAGATTTCAAATGTGGTCGATATCGTCGTCAGTCCGGCAGGAGCTTCGATCCTCGTGCATGCGTTGCCGAAACTGTCGATGTAGCCCCTGGCTTCGATGGGCCGATCAAATCCAATCACCTGGTCAGTCAGAAGGTCGACGCGTCGCGACGGGTGGATTTCAAGGACCAGCAACATCGGTGTTGGCTGGGAACATTCGTAAGTGAGGTTATAACCAGCGCGTATTCGCATCAAAGCTCCGACGATCCTTGTTCAGGAGCGGTGCAAACTCCGCTCTGAAGAAACGGTTCCCAGAAAATATCAAAGAGTTGCAACTTTGGTCTGCTCTTTTTCCTTGGTCACTTTCACCTCGACGTGCATCCCCAAGAAGCTTGATGCGGGACCAGAATAGCTGCCGGAAAGAGGAATGGCTTGCCGTGGGTGACGAGCGACTGCCACCCTGATCAGTTCCCGGTTGCCGACAATGCCGTTGGTCGGATCGAACTCGACCCAACCCGCTCCTGGCAAATAGACTTGGCACCAGGCATGCGTTGAGCCTCCGCCCCGCACATCCGCACTATCTCGGGTTGGGACATAGACATATCCCGTCACGAAGCGGGCGGCGAAGCCAAGCGATCGAACTGCTTCCATCATGAAAAGTGCAAAGTCACGGCACGTGCCCCGCCGCAGATGGAGCGTGACCAAGGGTGGCTGCGTCCCAGGTTCAGTCCGACGGGAATAGACAAAGCTTTCGTGGATAGCATAGCAGAGCGTCATCAACAGTTTGCCTGTCTCGGTCTGCCCGGCGGCGCTCAAGAACTGGCGCGCCCATTTTCCGATTTCGTCGCCTTCGTCTGGATGCTGGCGTTCGATGGTCTGCGAGAGGTCGAGGACTTCGTCAGGCTCATAGGAAAACGGATAGTTGAGTGCCGCCTCGTCGATCCGGAAATCAGGCGTAAGCTGAGGCGTGTGATCAAGCCGAATAGCGGTTTCGAAGTGCAGTGTCTTGGCAGACTCCACGAAATCGATCACCGCAACGCAGTTTCCGAAAACGTCGTGAATCCATCTGACCTCCTTCGGCTCTGGATCGATAATCAGGGCGTGGTCGAGAAGCCTTTGATCGAAACTGTCGCGAGGTCTGAACATTAACCGGTGTTCGCCGAACCTTACCGGTCGGCTGTACCGGTAGACGGTTGAGTGCCTCACTGAAAAAATAGGCATAGCGTCGAGTACCACCTTCTACATACACATTGGTTTGCGGCACAATTGATTGTGCCTTCGGCGTGGTGTCGACCTCAAGGCGGCAGATCCGCCATGAAGATCTCTCAGATACCTCGCCAAAGACACAACGCCCGACTCGGGTAGAAGGGGCCAGAAAACTAGCCACGCAAAGGCGGCGTTGAGTATTGGATCTGCGATGCAATACCTGCTCGCCCTGCGGTTCGACTGTTTCCCGTTGAGATATGTCTCCAGATTAGTAATATCCCGCCGAGAGCATGCCGTCCCTAAGATCGTCTTTTTCGACACCTTGGCCAGTCCGCGAGGAAACAACGGCAGAAAAAGGAACGCCCCCAACGTGGCCTACACGCTTATCTGGTATGGCAAACAGGGCATCATAGAAAAGGTGCCGTTCGACGCCGAGAAGGCCGCACGGGACCACGCCATGGCGAGCTTTCCCGCTCGAGCCCAGGAAGGCATTGTAGCGGTTGAGGTTCGCAAGGACGACGGCACGGTTGTATTTAGCCAAGCAGGCACCAACTGATCGTTCCAGATCATGGTCGGGTCTATAAGAGAGAAGCCACCCCAATGCTTCTGCCCTGACTCCTTAGCCGAAGCCTTTGGGTAGCCCGTCTCTAGCAGGTGGGCGGGCGATCATTTTCGGTACAGGGCGAGGGGTCAATACCTGCCGTCAAGGACGAACTCCCAGAGATCGCTGCCAATTTGTGCGTGTAGCGAGCGCCAACTGATTCCCCGGTTGGCGAGGAGCCGCGCGCCCTCTACAACGGGCGATGAAGAACTCACAACCTGTCTACATGGTCTACTCTCCGCCAACCCGCGGCTTTCCCTATCTGGCGGTTGTTCTTGCAACTGACGGCACTGTCAGCGCAATGCCCTTCGAGACGCTCGAAGAGGCTTCGGCATTTAACAATCAACTGGCTAAGACACGGCACGGTGGCGGCATCAGGCACTGAGCGCGCACCCCGCCAAGGATAAGATAAAAGCATGAACGCAGTCGTCCTGTTGGGCTAGCGCCGCATGCTTCCCGGGACAATCCTGGGGCGCGGCCAAACCCTCAGGTGCGGGTGTCGCAAGCCAAGGAAACCAAGTATCAAAATGACGATCACGACCGCTCCGACCACTGGAGGTTTCGGCCCGGGAAATCTGGCGAGGACGCTGAGCTTTCTTGTGCTTCTGGTCGACGAGGCTGCGCACCCTGATCCGCTGATTTAGCCTGGTGTGCAAATCCGGGTCATGGTCGGGCGCGTGCTCCTTCTGGTCCACGTCGAGAGGTAGTCTTTTTCTCCGCGATCGGGCGACCAAGCCGACCGATCCTGGGAGATCTCGTCTATGATCCGGCGCTTGCTCATCGCGGCATTCAAGGCCTGCGGTGTCTTCAATCGCCAGTTCAGCGAGATAGGTGCTGGAGCGATCGGCGATCACTTGGAGGTGAGTCGCAGACGTGTTTGCGCAGATGGCGCATCATTTAAGGTGCCGATAAATCGTGCATCTCTCACGATGATCGGGATCGTCGGCAGCGATGCCCATGGCCAACGCGCGCGATAGTCAAAGCCAGCGAAACGAACCGCGCTCATGCCCCTTGCCAGGCTTGGCCGGCTTCGTGCCGGCCGGAAGCCCAGCGAATGGCCCGATAGTTCCAGACGACAGCGGGATGCGGTGCGGGCCAGCGGCTTGGTGCCGGAACCAAAGGGGTCGATGGCGGTTAGTTCTCGAAGGGACCATTTACGGAAGTGGAACAATGGTCGAACTTTTGAATATAGCTAGCTACCGCCAGACAGCGCGTTAACCGAGCCGAACTCGCCCTCGAACAAGCCGAAGAATTGTTGGAAGAGCAGTATGGCGTCGCTATCAATCTCACGCTGTGCGACAGAGTCAGGGTTGCGCAACAATGCGTGGCAGAGGCAAGAAGGCGCCATAGGCAGATCGATCCGCCAAGTGGCACATGATTTTGGACTGCCCGTGATGATCGTCACCTTCCACGCTGAAATTGCGAAAGTGGGCCCGTTTATCGCGCCGCAAGGCTTGAGCTCCTGAGGCAGCAAATGATGCGCCATTTCGAGCGTACGGATACAGCGGCCGGCAAAGTCGAACAGATGCTGGTCCGGTTCGCTGAAGCAAGCACGCTTGGGGACTGACTTCCGGCTCTGCCTGAATGGTCGCTGTCGCGCGGGCAGCTCCGTCTATCGCTCTGGCTGATGCCGCGTTGCGGCTATGCGTCGACGCGCAAGAACGGGTGGCGGAAATACGCCGACGGGAATGGCGTCCCCCGGTTGACGATGTTCGCTAAAAGAAGCCAGTTCGCTGCGCAAGCTCGAGGTCCCGCGCAGGGTCGCCGGGACCGACGCCGCCAGCGTAACGGTCCACCCGGCCGGAGGTTTCAATGCTGCGCCTTCAAGATCCTGGCCTCTCGCAACAATGAAGCACGATCAGACCCAACCATATCGATTAGGTCGCGAGCCTGAGCCTCGGTGATGCCCGTCTCGCGTGCCAGGAAACGGGCAAGAAAATCTTCTTGCTCTTCCCTGTGTCCACGATCCCGCCTTTTCTCGTCGGCGATGTAGGACGACTTGGGCTGCTCTACCGAACGGAGCGATGGGGCGTCCCCATCGCTTTGAACGCGTTGCACGTCGAGGCCCGCCTCCTGCGCAGCCGCCAAAAATGCGCGACGGGCATTTTCAGCATCGTCCGCAGTAGACAGTGAGCCAGTGCAGGCCTGAAGGGCGTACCGGTAGCCTGTGCCATGGTCCTCGGGCCATTTCTCCATCATGAAGATGGCAGCCTCGGCAGCGCTGCACAGCCTACGTGTATCGCCAGTTGGCAACTGAACAGTCACTGGAGTCCTGAAGAAGGCATCGTGCATCGCGTCACCCACATCCATCCAACTCAGCGAACGGCTTGCGACGCCATTCGTTCCCATGACGAAGCAAGGCAGTATTTGCCGGCTCGATCAGGCGGCTGAAATCACCGAATCAGTCCAGCGCACGTTCTGCCTTGCCGCGTCGCCGAAGGCACTGTCGAGCGCGCCGTACTCCGCTGCCGTCGCTGGGTTCGGTGTTAGGAGCGCGGAGGTCTGATGGGGCTTCGTGGGAACGGAGTTCCGCCTCCATCTCCCGATTGGAGTTTTCAATTTCGCTTCCCTAGAGGCCGTCATCCTCAACGAGGTGATAAGCATGGTTGTGGTACGACCTCACTTCCGTTCCGCGCGGGAACCATTCCGTTCAGTGCGCTTGCAGCTCAATTGCCAGTAATCATTAATTTGCTTGCCGGTAGCTTGCTTGGCGCGTGGTTGGGCGCTCGCGCCTCACGCCTACCTGGAGGCGAAGAAGTAGTCACATGGACAAAACCCGCGCCAATGCGCGAGAGCAATTTTTCGCGGCGATTTGTACCCCTGCGGCGTCGCCTGACAGCATACAGACCCGCGTAAAGAGCATTCTGCAGGTCCCCATTGAGGAATCGAGGGGCGACCGCGAACTCATGATCAAGTTCGCCCGGATGGTTGACCTTCTGGCGATCGGGACGACCTTAAAACGACTGCGGTGAAAACGGCCGCGCACATGATGAATTTCGGGGCAGTCGAATCGCGGATTTGATCTGCGATTTTCCTCAGATATGCAATGAATAAGCTGACAACACCGCCCGCATCTTGTTTACAATATCGAAGCCGTTTTGTTCCGACCCTTTGCGAGTTTCCATGACGACGACAGCGGAACATCTAAAGCCCCTCCTATGGGAACCCAAGAACCTGATCCGTGCCGTCGAAGCCGCAGGGGTAACCCTTTTTTCGTGGAACGTGGATAGCGATGCGCTGGCGATGGATGACCGGGCCTATGACCTTTGGGGCATACCACGCAACACAGACGTCAAGTTTGAAGACCTGTCCGCGCACATCCATCCTGCCGACCGTGACAGAGTGCGGGCGGCCTTCAACGCCACGCGAGCGATTGTGGGTCCGTACGAAATCGATTTCCGAATAATGATCGGCGACGAACTCAAATGGATCTCCGCCCGCGGACAAGGCGACGACGAAGGGATGGTCCAGCGGATCATGTTCGGCATTTTTATAGATGTGACCGGCCGCAAGCAGGCGGAAGAGGGCCGCGAGCTTCTGGCGGGCGAGATGAGCCACCGCGTCAAGAATCTGCTGACCATAGCCTCCGGGCTCACTGCTATCACCTCGCGCTCGACGTCCACGACCAATGATATGGCGCGCGAGCTTACACAGCGGCTGACTGCGTTGGGGCGCGCCCATGATCTGGTGCGGCCGCTGCCCAACCAGACCGAGGACGCCTCCGCCCTGCTTGGGGATCTCTTGACGGTACTGCTTGCGCCTTATGACGATCTGGGCGCCTTCAGCGGACGAATCCGGGTGTCGGTGCCAAGGATGAGTGTCGGCGAGTCCTCAGCAAATGTCCTCGCGCTGATCATCCACGAACTTGCAACCAACTCTCTCAAATACGGCGCCCTGTCAGCCGAGACAGGGACATTAGATGTTTCATGCGCGGCGCAGAATGACGCCGTGATGATCGTCTGGACAGAAAGTGGCGGGCCGGTCGTCGAGGCGCCTGCCGCTGCGCCAGGCTACGGGAGCAAATTGGTCGAGCGCAGCGTAACCGGTCACCTGCGCGGCTCGATTAGCTATGATTGGTCAAAAGAGGGTCTGGTGGTCACGCTGAAAGTCCCTCCCCAGCGCCTCGCACAATAATCACCCCGCTCGCCGTCAGCAGCCAACACGCCGGTCGTTGCACCACGCACTTATGCAAGATAGGGCAGGGCGGCCAATCACTATTGCGGTATATGGTTGAGAGTAGATTTAGCCTTCGTTGATGATTTGGGCCGTTCCGGAGAAGACTGAAGGCTTAACGCCTAACAGTTGCTTCGCTGCTCACAGGAACTGTACCGGCACGCCGGGGCTGAGCAACTTGCTAAGCTCAAGAGCGTCCCAGTTGGTCAGGCGAACACAGCCATGCGAGCCGGTCTTGTCGATACGAGCGGGTTCCGGCGTACCGTGAATCCCGAAGCTTGGTTCGGACAGGTCGATCCAGACAACCCCGACGGGACCATTGGGCCCAGGCGGGAGGGTCAGGACCTTGTCGTTATTACCCTGTTTAAAGTTGAGCTTGGGATTGTAGGTGTAGGTGGGATTGTCAACAACCGCCCTGACCGTATGCGTACCCGAGGGTGATGGGTTGTCCTCGCTGCCAATAGTGGCGGGAAATGCTGCCAGAAGAGAGCCGCTTTCTGAGTAGGCGCGAAGCTGACCTTCAGCTTTGTCCACTTCCAACCTGATGGCTTTTCCACGTTTGCCTAAGCCGAGATCAGCCACGGAGATCGTTTCGCGCTCGGCAAAAGTCGCATTCGGATTCAATGCTTTCAGAAAATCCTCGTCCATATGGAAGCGTTCGGCAAGTGCTTCGCTCGCACGGGCATAGCCTAGGTACTTCATTTCGGCCATTTTGGCGTAGTCCTTGGGAATGGCACCCACCACCGTCGAAAGGTCGTCGGCCGTGATGACATAGCTGCCGATCACCTGCTTGTCCGCGTCGATAGCGCCAATGACCTGCAACCCAATCTTGCCGTCTACCGGAAGCCCACGCATCAGTTCGAAGGCCGCAATGGCATGCCGTAGGTTTCCTCCATCGAGCCCATCAATCACTCCTGGCGAGGCCCCGGCGCGGTCGAGCAATATCTGCAACCGGACAATCGACGGTGAGGGCTTGTCTCCCGCCGGGGGTTGGCTGAACTCCGTCGACGGGGTGGCCACTCCGATTTGGAAGGTACTGCTGGTTGTCAGCGGATCGACCTTTGAAGACATCGGCTCGTAGCGCGCAGGCACCGCGTCCAGTGGTGCCGCGTTGATGGTGTCGGGGGTAAGCAACGACGAGGCTGTTGCCTGTGACATGACGGATGTCGCCGCGAAAATGCCAATGACCGTGCTGGCCGCAAAGGTGAGACCTGGTAGGCTGGGGGCGCGACGCATGGGCAATGCTCCTGACCGCGAACGAAAAAGGCTGGCAAGCGACATTCTCCCGGATTGGTTACCGCTTTCTTAACATCGACGGCTCCGTGGGCGCGGCTCAGGAAAACTCGTTGAGCCAGATAGGAATCGAAGTCTGCCTATGCGGCTTCGTATGATCGTAGCCCTCGAAACCGGCGGCAAGAGGATTGAGAACCGGACGTCGGGGCCTTGCAAATGCACTTGCTGATTCATCAAAGAGGGCTGTCAACTTATGGCTTAGAAGCACCACGCACGGCACGCGCGTCCATCAGGGCAGAATCGAACCACGCGCAGTTCGACCTGCTGTCACAACGGACGCGTTGAGCGGGGCGTCAAGACCGCACGCTTGAGAACTGCGACCGGCGCGTGAGGCGCGCGGCCACCTAAGCCAAAACAAAATGCGCAAGTAAGTGGACGGCCGATTGTCAAAGCGAGTGGGCTGAGTCGCCGTGCCATTCAAAAAACGAACTTTTGTCAGTCTGGCGCATTGATGTCCAAACCTTCAATTGAGCCAGGCACACAGGTTTCTGATGACGCACTCCGCCATAATCGTCATAGGCGCTTCGGCAGGCGGCGTAAGTGCCTTGCAGTTTCTCGTTGGCGCGCTGCCCGCCACCCTTTCCGCGCCTGTTATGCTCGTTCTACACGTTGGCGCTTACAAAAGCTCGCTCCCAGCCCTTCTGACGGCAGCTGGGCCGCTCCCTGCAAAACACGCAGAAGACGGCGAATCGATCGGGCCTGGGCGTATCTATGTGGCTCCCCCGGATCGTCATCTAACCGTCGTCGAGGGCAGGGTTCACCTATCGCGTGGGCCTAAGGAAAACTGCGCTCGGCCGGCCATCGATCCACTGTTTCGGAGCGCCGCCGAAACCTACGGTTCCAATGCCATAGGGGTGATCCTGACGGGCAATCTCAATGACGGGACGCTCGGCCTTGAGCAGATAAAGCAGCACGGCGGCCTCACTGTGGCCCAGGATCCAGAGGACGCGGCCCATCCGGACATGCCAAGGAGCGCCGCTGCGCATGTCAGTCTCGACTATTGCCTACCGCTCGCGGACATTCCGAAACTACTGATTAAGCTGGTCAATGGAACAGATGGAAAGGCAGTGGTCATGCCAATCACCCCTTCGCAACCGCGCGCGGCGGAAAAGCTCATAATTTCCGGCGGCAGAACTTTTGAACGGCCTTTGACGGTCACTTGTCCAGACTGCGGCGGTGCCCTGAAAAGACGTAAGGTTGGGTCGATCATAAAATTCGATTGCCATGTCGGGCATACCTACACAGCTGAGGTGATGGCCTCGGCTCAGTTCGAGGAACTGGAAAAGGTGATGCGCGCCGCTGTCAGGTTCCTCAACGAGCGTGCGGAGTTCTGCCTCCAGATGGCGGAGCATAGCCAGTCGGTTGAAGCGAGCATCGCTTCAGATTGGCATGCTGCCAGCAAGCAGGCGTTGGATCGAGCTTACAAACTTCGCGATCTGGTCGAGCAGGATTGGATCACGCCGGAAGCTGGCCGGATTGCCTCGCCCCATGACCACGAGCTGGCGGCGGTTAGCGAATGATCGGCGTCGCTGCGATCAAATCTTCAAGTTCGCGAGGGTGATAGGGCTTCTGAAGCGTCGGCTCATCGCGGTACCCATCCACCAACCCGGCCGAACCATAGCCTGTGGCGAACACGAATGGAATCCCTCGCTGTCTCAGGATTTCCGCGACAGGAAAAGACTGCGTTCCCGACACGTTGATGTCGAGTATGGCGAAATCGATGTCGCTGTCCCGGGCAAACTCGATGGCCTCTGGCACGCGAATGGCGACCTCCACAACGATGTGCCCCATTTTCATCAACAGATACTCAAGGTCCATGGCGAGCAGGAATTCATCCTCGACGATCAAGATTCGTCTGGTCTTATGGCTCAGCACCCGAGGTCCCCGCCTGTTCAGGTCGCTCGGGCATCGGGGCATCTATCGTGCACACCACACCTGACGATTCATAGGAAACGCGCACCTTGCCCCCTAGTTCCGTCGCGAGTGCACGTTCGATCAATCGCGACCCAAAGCCCTTGTGCGTCGGCGCGATAACGGGCGGGCCACCGGCTTCGGTCCAACTGAGGAGGAGGCGGCGATCCTCACCCTGGCTTTGGAGCTGCCATACGATGCCGACGTGACCTTCCTCGCTCGAGAGGGCGCCATATTTCGCCGCATTGGTGGACAGTTCATGCAGTGCCATCGAGACTGCGAGCGCTGCGCCCGGCGCGAGTTGGATGGGCGGACCATCGATTTGGAAACGGTTTGTCCCGCCTGCATGTGGCTTGACTGTATCATGGATGATTTCGGTCAGATCGGCCCCCGTCCAGCTTTCCCGGGTCAGCACGTCATGCGCCTGCGCCAAGTTGATTAGACGAGCGCCAAACGCCTGCCGCGCCCCTTCTATGGTTGAAGCATGACCAAGGGTTTGGCTCGCTATAGATTGGACCACCGCCAGCGTGTTCTTTACACGATGATTGAGTTCGCCGATGAGGATTTTTCGATGCTCATCGGCACGTCGGCGTTCTGTGACGTCTTCGATCGCCAGCAGGATCAATTCAGCGCGGCCTCCTTCTTGTGGCAACTTGGTGGCGGTGAGCAGCATGGATCGTCGCCCGGCTTGGCGGAAATCCTGCTCGATTTCGAAATTGTGGATTTCCTCGTCCTTCGAAAGCACTTCATTCAGAAGCGCCCGAAGTGGCGGATCATTCCACTCGCCGGTTCCCAGTTCAAAGATAAGTCGGCCTTTGGGTTCTTCGTCGAAAACAGCGAACAATTCGCGGAAGGCAGTGTTGGCGGTTTGCACGCGCAAACTGCCATCCAGAACCAGCAAGGGATGCTGAACCGTGCGCACTATGGTTTCGGAATAGATGCGGGCGGCGTCGATCATGTCGGCGTCACGTTTTTGCTCGGTAATATCAGTGAACGCAATGACAACCCCGGCAATGTGATTGTCCAGTGTGCGATAGGGCAGCATACGCCTCAGATACCAACGGCCGGAATCACCTCGTACTTCGACCTCGATCGGGGTGAGCTTTTTGAGCACCGTCTCGGCATCCGACAAGAGATTTTCGTCGGAAAACTTCCGGGCGAAATGTCCGATCGGACGGCCAATGTCTGATGACACCAGGTCAAACTGCCCTTTGGTGGCGGGAGAAAACCATTTGATCCGGAAATTGGTATCGAGAAAAAGCGTTGCAGTATCGGACCCGGCCAACAAATTGTTCAAATCGTTGGTGGCACGCTCAAGTTCGGCGACCTTGTGCTGAAGCTGGGCGTTGACGGTGTTCAGCTCTTCATTGAACGACTGGAGTTCCTCTTTCGAAGTCTCCAGTTCCTCGTTGGTAGACTGAAGCTCCTCGTTCACCGAGGTAGCTTCTTCGTTCGAAGCTTTCAGCTCCTCATTGGTCGTTTCCATGTGTTCAATGGTGGTCCGCAATTCGGCGCGGGCCGCCTTCAACTCCTCCTGGAGGGCCTGTTCGCCGGACGATGCATCCCCCGGATTCTCGCGCGTAGCGGTCTCGGTGGTCTCTTGCCGCTGCGCGACAGGCGCAAAACTCACGAGGAAAAAGCCACCAGCGCGGGAGGGAGCCGGCACCGGCACGACCGTCATCGCAACAGATCGACCCGGCTTGCTCTCCCGCATGCGAGCGCTGACGGTTACGCTTTTGTCTTCATTGGCCGCATCGCGGATTGCCACGCGAAGTTTGGACCCTAGCCCATCCCGGGCCATGGTCAGCAAATCTCGGGTCGGTTCGCCCGGGGGTTGCTCCAAATAGTCTCGGGTCGTTCCGTGGAAATAGAGGACACGGCCTTTCTGGTCGATCAACACTGACGCCGGCGCGTAGTGTTCGAGCAGCGCGCGACGAGCGATTTCGGCGGCCGAGACGTTTTGCTCAGGTTCTGGCAATATTGTCTTGTCTATGGCTTGGCGCTCCATGGGTCGATCCGACCGTGGATAGTCGATGAGGTCGTGCCGGGTCGGCCCCAAGCGGCGGAAAATACGCCATTTCTTCGATACTGTCTCAAACAGGTCTTCGTGCCGGCCGACAGTCTCCGCGTTGCCAAGAAAAAGATGGCCGCCCGGGCGCAAGGCAAAATGGCAAAGGGCGATAATCCTCTGCTGTGCCTCTGGCTCCAGGTAGATCAGGACGTTGCGGCATGACACCAGGTCGAGGCGCGAGAACGGCGGGTCGCGCAGCAGATTCTGGGGCGCGAACACAACCATATCGCGAAGCGCCTTGCTGACCTGCCAGGTTGCGTCAAGTTTTTCGAAGAAGCGCCGCAGGCGTACCACGGAGAAACCCGTCGTGGCGGCGGCTGGGTAGATGCCATCCCGCGCCTTGCGCAGATTGTCTTCCTGGGCATCGGTCGCGAAAACTTTCACGTCGAAGTGTTTTCCGGCAGCCTCAGCCAGTTCGGTCACCAGCATTGCAACGGAATAGGCTTCTTCGCCAGTGGAGCAGGCTGGCACCCAGATCCGGACCGGAGCGCCTGAGGTGCGCTCCGCGACTAACGGCGCGATTGCCAGTTCGGCGAGAGCCTTCCACGCTTCGGCGTCGCGGAAAAAGGCGGTGACGCTGATCATCAGGTCCGCCGCCAGCGTGCGGACTTCCTCCGGGTTGGTGCGCAGTTCGTCAATATATTCGTCCAGCGTCTCGATGTTCCGGAGGCCCAGACGGCGGTGAACGCGACGCTTGAGCGTGTTGCGTTTGTAGCTGCGGAAATCGGGGCTGCCATGAGCCCGCACTAAGTCCAGAACCTGCTCTAGCGTCACGCGGCCGCCTGGCCAAGTAGCCTCGATCTCTGCCTCCCGGGCGACGTAGCCGTGGCGGATGTACGCAAGCAGGGCCTCCGGCATCTTTTCCGGAGGAAGAACATGATCGGCCATGCCCGCTGCTATGGCGCTCCGGGGCATACCGTCGAACTTGGCCGTCTCGGGCGCCTGAACCAGGCTCATGCCGCCCTCGGCCCTGATTTCTTTGAGACCCTCGGTGCCATTGCTTCCTGTCCCCGAGAGTACGATGGCGACGGCTCTTTGGTGCTGGTCCGCAGCGAGTGAACTGAATAGGACGTCGACAGGATGCCCTTGCCCGCGCGGCGCTTGTTGATGGCTTTTCAAAAGCGCGGCTAAACGACGACAAGAGTTTGGTGCTTGTGGACGGAACAAAAAGGCGGCCTTCGCAGGCCGCCGAGTGTCGAGGATGTGTGCTTCAGAGCGAGGACGGGGCTTTTTCGATATCGCTGTGATTGGTCGGTGTTCGTTGCTGCTCCTGGATAAGTTCCTGGAGTTGGACGCCGTAGTGCGACCAGATGCTATCGGCGAGATCGTTGAGGAGCTCGAAGACAGCGAGCGCCTGTTCGGGTGTCCATTCGGGATTGATGAGGAAGTGGATTCCACGACTGAGGCCGGACGGTTGAGGATCTGGTTTCATGCCGCGGGCACCTTTTCGCCGGAGGAGCGGCTGGTGCGTTTTTCGCGCTGTGCCTTTGATCGCTCGGCCGCTTCCTTGAAGCGATAGGAATCGCCTTCGATGGAGATCACCTCGGATCGGTGCATGAGGCGGTCGACGAGGCTGACGACGCAGGCGGCATTGGGAAAGACCTCCGACCAATCAGCGAAGGGTCTGTTGGTGGTGATGATGGTTGAGCGTTTTTCGTAGCGCCGGCTGATGAGCTCGAACAGCAGGTCCGCATGACGGTTCGAGTAGGACAGATACCCGACCTCGTCGATCGCAAGAACGTCGGCGGCGGCGTAGTGGTGAAGCCGTCGGCGCAAGGCTGCATCGCTGTCGAGGGCGGCGAGTTCGCCGAGCATCTCGCTGGCGGTTCGGAAGAGGACGGTGTGACCGCAGATGAGCGCCTGGTGAGCGACATTGCGAGCAAGTGTCGATTTCCCGACGCCGTTGGGGCCGATAAAGACGATGTTGGCGGCATCGTTCATGAAGGACAGGGTCATCAGATCCTCGACGGCGGCGCGGTCGATGCGGCGCGGCCAGTGCCAGTCATAATCGGACAGTTGCTTGAAGTGGCCGAGCCTGGCGGCACGCATGCGTCGCCGCATCGAACGGTCGGAGCGCTCCTCTTCTTCCCATTGAAGGACGGCGGCCAGCCAGTCCGCGTCAGCGATTTCGTCCCAATGGGTGATCAGGCCATTGAGGCGCAACGCCTTGGCCCGGTTGAGCAGGATGTCGGGATTATTCATCATCTTTGCCTCCAAGGGTCAGTTGGTCGTAGCTGTCGAGGCGATGCGGCCGTACCGTCGTATCCTTGCGCCGCACGTGTTCGGGCAGGCTCGTTTCGACCGGCGGCGGAGCACCACGGGCGACCCGGCGGCGTTCCAGTACGTCGCGAACCGACCTCGAATGGGAGGCGCCGGCGTGCAAAGCTTCCTCGACGGCGGCCTGCAGTTCCTGCGCGCCGTACAGGTCAAGCAGTTTCAGCATCGCGTTTGTGATCGCACCGATATTGGAGCCACGCTCGGCGGCCCGGATCATCAGGGTCTGGCAGGCCGGCACGGCGCGCGTCAGGCTGTTGAGGCCGCGATGCTGGCGCGCCTCGCGCTTGATTGCGACGAGAGCCTTGAGGTGCTGAGGGTCCTCGATCTGCTGGTCACGATCATAGCTGCGACGGTGACTGGCGATCATCTTTGCGCCGTCGAAGACGCGGACCAGGCCGAGATCGGCGCGCACGCTGAGCGTGCGCCGGACATGAGCATGCGGTACCGAGTAATCGTTGAGGTCGAAGCGCACATAGGGCGTTTTGCCAACCTTGGCGGCGACCTGCTCCTCGACGGGGTATGGGTTGGCGGGCAGCGGCAGAAGCAGTGGCTGCTCTTGCGCAAACGCCTGGCGGACCGTCATCGTCCGGTCCTCGGGGCATGGCCGGTCGGCTGCCTGGTTGCGGCACCACTGTTCGGCCTGGGCATTCAGATCGTCGAGATCGGTGAACCTGCGGGCGATGAAGAATGCTTCCCTTATATGCCGTATGGCGCGCTCGACGCGGCCTTTTTCGTTGCCCCGGGCAACCGCGACAGGACGTGGCTCGAACCGATAGAAGCCGGCGAAGGCAAGCAGCGTCGGATGGAAGCGGATCGCATCGCCCTGGCGCTCGAGCACCGCACTCTTGAGATTGTCATAGAGCAGGACCCTGGGCAGCCCGCACCATGTGTTGAACGCGCCGACGTGACCGCGCAGGAAGTTTTCCATTCGCGCGTCGAGGAAGAAGCGCAGGTAGATGTCGCGTGAGTAGGAAAGCACCATCACGAACGCCATGAGCGGCCGGCGGGCGTTGCCGATCTCGATGTGACCGAAGTGGGCCCAGTCGACCTGTCCCTGCTCGCCCGGCAATGTGCGTAGCCGCAGGAACGCCTCGGCCGGCTTGCGGGGACGGTGCAGGGCAACCAGGTGCCGAAAGTGCGTCGGCAAGCCCCGGTAGCCGCGCTCGCGCACCATCGCATAAAGGCGGCTGGCGGTCAGCGAGGGGAACTTTTCCAGCGTCTGCTCAATGAATGGAAGATACGGTTCAATGATTGAGGCTCTCTGCAGCGGCTTGTGCCGGGGCAATCCCGCCTGGGCCAGAACGCGATGCACCGTCGTGTGATGGACATGCAATTGCCTGGCGATGGTGCCGCAGCGCCACTTCTCGGCGTGATACAGGCGCAGGATCTGCGCTTCCAGTTCGGGGCTGATGGTCATGATGCGGGCTCTCCGTCTGCGTAGTCAGCTTCACGGGCATAACGAGCCCCCCGGCGACGCACGAAGCCGGTGCGAACGAACGGCGACAGTCGACAGTCGCAGCGCCGACAGCACGGCGTGGGCATGACCGATGTCGTCGCCCGCCCGACGACGTCAGCAAAAGCAGCGACGACATCGTTCGAGGGACTGACCAGTAGTGAACCGGCAGGAGATGCAGGTGGAGAATGATGCGTCACTTTATTGTGCCGAGCCCGATATCGTCGGGCCCGGACCGCATGAGCCAGGCGTCCACGGCGGCTGCGCTGATAACGTCGCCCCGCCTCGCGCACACTCTCGCGGCGGGCAGCACGGGCGCAGTCCTGGCCGCAGTAGCGCTGTCCCCGGTCGCAGCTGCGGCAGATCGTTACCTGCGAACGGCAGTGGCCGCACAGAAAGAAGCGGCCCGTGAGCATCCGCGACGGTCCTTTCGGAGCGCCGCTGGGAGTTCGGGGAAAAGGTCGACGGAATGCGCTGACAATGCGATAATGCAGGTCGCGCACCGTCAGTGGAGCGTGACACCGAGCCCGGACTTGCCAGTTGAGATCGGTGTTACGCCGGATTGTTTCTGCGGCGCTGATTACCCGCAGATACCACAAGGCAGGCGCATGGCGGGGTACGTCGAAAGCCGCCTCAGGGCGCCTGGAGACGTGCCCCGCGTCTACCGCCTTCTCAACCTCACGTGATCAGCACCGCGCCGCAAAGGCGGCCGCCCGCTACAGCGCTAGTTGAAGAGCGCGCGGGCGGCCGCCTTTGCTCTTTCCAGCGCTTCAGCTCGTGTCGTCGTTTGTCAGCGGTTTTCGACCGTCTTCGACAGCGCTACCGGTTTTGACATGTGCAAGGCGCCGTTGCCGATCCGCAAGTCGGAATTTGGCGCAATCACGTAGACGTGGTTGGCTTCAAGCCGCATCCCGTCCGCGACCTGAACGACCGGCATCGCCGTACGGGCGCTGAGAACGTTCGCCATTTCGCTTTCGCGCTTTGGGTCGAGATGCAAAACGACCACGAAGGCGCAATCACTGTCCGCCGGCATGGCGTCGAAGAATTGGCCTAGCGCTTCGATACCACCCGCTGACGCGCCGATGCCAATGACCGGAACTTTGGCGGACATGTTTTCAAGGGTGCTGGCAGTGCGCTTATGCTTCACCTGACCCCCCTTCTTGGTGCGTATTGGTGATCGCCGCTGGTTCGGCTTAGGCACCGGCCGGTCGATTTTTTCATTAGGGTCGTCTGTCACAATAACCTCACGCCCATCGATACGTCGTGGCGCTTTGAAGGGGCGAAACTCAAGGGCTGGATTGTGGAAGGTTTCACGACCATCGCATAGGTATATCTCATTTGGAGAAGCGCGGCGCGCGTAGGCATCGCTTAGCTAGATCGGCCGGTCTCAAACCGCCGAACAGCATCTAAAAAGCGCATGGGGTGGGTACTACCGGGGTGGAATGCCGCCTGAGGCGCCGGAGGATCGCTACCTAACTCCTGTCAAGCGATGGGGTTCCAGGGTAGTGTCTCCGTTTGAATATCTACGCCTTGACGGCCTCAGCATAGAGATAGAGCCAACGAACTCACGATGGTATCCCGTCGAGAAGGAGCGCTACCTTAATCCATTGCCAATAGAGTTTTGGTTGCGCCGCGCGTTCGATCGACGGTTGCCCACGAAACTCGATGCGCTTCACCCTCAACGCGCGAATGAGTCCAGCGGACAGCATCACGGCAACCCATCCGAAAAAGATTGCCAGAGGCCGATGTCCTCCAAGGCACATTATGGCACCCGCTTCTTGTAAGGACCGCGCTTGCCCGGCTTCGGCGCAACCCGATTGCGGCCATCCTTTGGAACGATGGTTCGGAACCGGGCTACCGCCAACGACCAGATCGACCCCTCCAACCGCCCCCGAAACGACCGCCACCGGCAACCAACCGGATGATTAGGAGAAGTACAATGGCGCCGACGGTGGCGTTTACGATCAAGCTGATCGTTCCGCTCCCGAGATGGACGCCTAAGCGGGGCAGCAGCCAGTCCCCGATGAACGCTCCGACGATTCCGATTGCGATGTCCCCGATCAGACCAAAACCGGCCCCCCGCACAATCTTGCCGGCCAGCCATCCGGCAATGAGGCCGACTACCAATATAACTATGATGCTCTCGTTCGTCAGATGCATGGTGATTCCTTCCGATCCTCGTTTTCGCAGCGCGATTGGTGTGGAAACCAGCGCCTAGTTCTGCCGATCCCTATTCCCACACGTCGGTGGTTCGACGCGACCGCTGAGCGGCGGCGACCAAGCAATTTCTCGATAACATGGTCAGCAGTTGCGGCCACTACCACTCCTGTTGTGAGTTCCAGTCTCGAGCATGGTGAGGCGCAATCAGATCCAGAACTCGCAAAGGCTGGGCAGCCGCTATCGCCACAATGTTGACAAGCGCTATCCACCGGTCACTGAACTTTAGTCGTCGGTTGCTGAGCCGCGGGAGGGCCGTCTTGAACCGGGTCAGGGATCAACTTCTGGAAGATCGCATCGTTCTTCGCTCGCCATGCTTCATCTGCGAGCCACAGATATTCCTGGTCGGGCATCAACGGGACGGCTTTCACATCGGAGCTGGAGATGCGAAGGTAAAAGCTGTTCCGCTCCTGATTGACCTGCATATAGCGAAGAGGGACGACGATACTGTCTTTCCCGGCGATGAAAAAGCCGCCCGAGGCAATGACTGCGTAGTCCCATCGGTCCTTGGTTCCAATTACGACGTTGCGAACTTCGCCAACGATCTTGTCGTCTGAACTGCGAACCTCGGAGCCGACGATCTCGTCGACACGCAGACCGGGTCCAAGGTCGTCGATATTAATAAGGGGACGTGCGCCTGGAGCATCGCGATTGCCCTGAACTTTACCCCCCTGATGTCGCTGTGGTTCTTCGGCGGCCACCTGTTCATCGGCCAGGTCCTCGTCGTTCCCCCAAGCTTCGCCATTGATGGCGCGGCAATCAGTTGTCGGATATTGGCGAGCAGGCGTTCGCAATCGTCCTGCAGGCCATACGACCACAGCAGGAACGCGGCATCCCGAAGGGTTCTCAGGTCACGAACGAGATAGCGATTTTCCGGATTGCGCAATTCCGGGCTCTTGAGGACAGCCTCTTCGAGCTTGGCATCGGAAATGTTACAGACGGCGAACGCCGGTTGGACGCCAAGCCCCAGCAACAACGCCACCGGCGCCGCGATCCAAACCAATCTCATTGACATTCCCCATGGCGACCGTTTCCTTGACTTCGTGCCTGGAGCACGCAATCAGGTGGAAATGTACCGCAAGACATTTGTATCAGCCTGAAACAACGGACCGCATGCATTTCGGTTCCGGCAGCTATGATTGAGTGACAGAACATTTTCTGACTTCGCCATGTCACGCGGGGCGAGATCCTCAAACCACGCCATATCGGCGGAGCGACAGCCTTGCCACTCCCTCCGCATGAATGGACGACGACCCCTAGAACCAACCCCGCCATTTGAACCACGCCAGCGGAATAATTGCGCTGAGAGCGATCATCCCCAAACCATAGGGATAGCCGAAGGCCCAGTCGTATTCGGGCATGTGCTTGAAATTCATGCCGTAGATGCTCGCCGCTAGGGTGGGAGGAATGCCGACGATCGAGACGATGGTGAGGATTTTGAAGATGTCGTTTTGCGCAATGCCAATCAATCCAACCATGGCGTCGAGCAAGAACTGCACCTTGTCGGAGAGATGAACCTCGTAATTGTCGAGCGACGCTACGTCGAGCTTGAGGCCGTCCATTCGTGACGCGAGTTCTCCATCGCCCCAGCCTGCGGTCATCCCGCATGCGAAATCGATGGCGCGTCCAAGGGCAAGCAACGCATCGCGCTTTTCCGAGAGAGCGTCACCCAGCCTGCCGACATGGCGGAGTTGGGCTCGAATGACATTGTTTGAGCGGATCGCCTTACGGCCCTGGCTGTCCGGGACATGAAAGGCGGTTGCAGAGAGGGTGCGCAGGTCAGTCGCTGCCTGCTCAAGGCCGTCGGCGAGGCGGTCGACAAGCTCATCGCAGAGATCGAGGAATACCCCAAGGCTCGAGGTCGGCGGCTCGCCGGAATCGGTGAAGCGCCCAGCAACCGCGTCGAAGGCCGGCAAAGCCGAGAAGCGAACGGTGATCAAGCGGTCGCGCGACAGCACAAAGCCGAGGGGAGCAACCAGCGGCGGGCCGCCTTCGACATGGGTGACTATCGGAACGCTCATGGTAAGCACGCCGTCGCGGGCTTTTAGTCGGCTGGAACTTTCGATCTCGCTGAGATTTTCGCGGGTAGGCAGAGCTACACCGGCCAACCCTTCGACCTCTGCGATCTCAACCGCATCGGGGTCGCATAGATCCAGCCACAGCGCCTCTTTCTTCGCTTTTGGGGAGTTGGGCTGCGGGTAGACGCTCAACATTTCAGGGAATGCTCGCAAGGGTCGGCTTGCGTGGACCGTCGGGCAAGTAAGCCAAATCGAACTGGAGGTCAGTGCTCCAAGGCAGGCTTCTAGCCATTTGTGGGCCCCTTTGCGTGCCGGCCGATTACCAATTCCGCTGGGCACTGCCACTATTTGAACGAGCGGTTGCGGGTTATGTTCCAGATCCTCTCAACTCGGAAGTTGTAAGTGCGGCGTAAATCGTCATTGGAACGCGTCACTTTGAGAGAAGGTCGCGGAAAGATGCGGCTATCACTACGTGAGCATACGCCTTTGATCGCGCTCCAGAAGTCCGTCACCGCAACTCCCGACGTCCCAGTCCTGGTGGGGCGGCGGGCGTACAGCGGCGGAGAGTTTAAAGCCCTCCATGCTGTGACTATGGCAGCCAACATGAGAGCGGTTGCCTGTCGGGCCGTATTGTTGGCATGAAAAAACCCGCTGCCGGGAGGAGGTGGCAGCGGGTTCGATATCAAGCTTGCCACGGGAGGAGGTGTGGCTCACTTTGGATCGGCATCGCATCTGGGAGGAGTAGATGGCCGACCTGGTTAACATCGAGTGATGCGAGGCGTTGTGCAATGCACAATTTTGCATGGCTGCCGTGAGGAACCAGACGCCGTTCGCAATAGCGCTGCTACCCAGTCACTGGCCCGAGGCAGGGAGCCGAATGCATCTTACAAGAGAGTTGAAGTCACAATTTCCAAAACCAAAAGTTGACGTCGCCATTGCGGTAGGATATGAATTTGGCTGTCGATATTGCTTGCTGAGCTTTGGTTATCGCGCGTTTGGCACCGCGCCCTGAACGAACCTTCCCTTCAAAATCGTCATCGTCACAATCGGCAACGCTCTCGCGTTGCCGTCGTCCAATATTGCTATGAAAAGGGTTCATCATGACCACTGGCACAGTTAAATGGTTCAACTCCACCAAGGGCTTCGGCTTCATTCAGCCTGACAGCGGCGGCGCCGACGCTTTCGTTCACATCTCTGCCGTCGAACGCGCCGGAATGCGCGAAATCGTCGAAGGTCAGAAGATCGGTTATGAGATGGAGCGCGACAGCAAGTCGGGCAAAATGTCTGCCTGCAACCTGCAGGCCGTCTGATCGGTTCAGCTTTCCTTTGACCACGGATGTACTGGCACTGTTGAAAGCGTGAGGCCAAGCGAGGTCAGGCAAAATTTGCCTGACCTTTTTTATGTCTGGCCGACCGAACCACAAATTTGCGCGTGTATCCCCGCCTCTTGTCGATGGCCGTCAAGATCAAGGAGAGCTGGATGACCGAAAAGACGAGTGAGCTTCAGACGATCAATACCGCCTGGCAGATCGCCATCCAGGAAATCCTGCGAATGGTCGTGCGGGATATTTACAGGACAGACGACGAAACCGTGTTCAAGTCGCACATCAAGCGCATAGAAGAGGCTGCGGTAGACAGCATCTACACTGGCCTGATGCTCCGAGGTACGGACGAATGGACCGAACTGCTCGTCAAGGAAAAAGCCAGCAATTTCGTCACTACGCTCCTGACATCCTTCACCTTCGATAGGGTTTGAGACCAAAGCCAGTCTTCGCGAACTCGCGCGAGGCGTGGCCCAGCTTTTCCTCGCCTTCGAGAATTTCGATTGGCGCGCAACCTGGCTGATCCACTCCGCCACCCTTCGGCACCACCGCAGCGCCTGCACTCGCTCCCATTGCGTTTGGGCATGTCGCCGTTCAACGTGCTGTGCGCCGCGAAGCTGGCCTTCGCTTCGCCGGCAGCGCCTGACTGAACAGGAGTTGGCTGCCCTTCTCCTGCAAGAATGTAGCTACGCCAAAGTTACGCCGCCGAGTTGCTTGGTCATCTCGCGGAAATCGTCATGCGCCTTATCAAGAGCTTCGTCGCCGCTTTCCTGCATCAAGCCGGCGGGGGTCTCTTCCACCATAGCCTTCCAGGCGGCCTAGGGAGAGTGGGCGGTATTGCGTTGTCTTCTTCCTGAAGAAGTCGACTCGCCTTTTCGGCCAGCCGTTTGCGCCTCTGTTCGCGGAAAGCAATCATGCACCAACGCGTGATGCCATAGAACAACAGACCAAAGATCAGCCCAAGCGGCACCGCGCCGATCAGCATCGGCTTGAGCACCGGTCCCCACAACTGCGAAAACGAAAGGTTATGCAACATCTCGCTCAGATGCGCAGGCGGGCCGTGACTTGGCAGACGGTCGTGCAAGATGATCTTGCCGGTCTCCCAGGAGGCGCCCCACAACAGGGGAAACGTAAACGGATTGCCGAAAACAACTGCGCCAAGTGCGGCCGCGGCCAGGTTTCCTGCGATAAGCCAGCACAGGACGGCGGCAATGGCAAAGTGGAAACCCACCGGGAAGAATGAGGCAAAGACCCCCGCCGCGACCCCTGCCGCCACGGCGTGTGGAGTGGCGTTCAGCCGCAGGATGCGCTTTGAAAAGTACTGGAGCGAGCGCGAGAAGGAACTGCGCGGCCACATATAGGTGCGTAAGCGCTCGAAGAAACCATCAGGGTTCCGGCGTCGAAAGAGCACTCTCGTTCCTAACTCCGCCCACGCTGGGTGACTTGTCCGTCGGAATGTAATCGGCTCTAGCTACAAAAAACGCGGACTGTGTTGCTTTGTTCCGGTTTGTCAGGTTTAGAAATATTGGGAATAAAGGGTGATCGCGTGTGAAATCGCTTGGGGTCAAATCGGACGCCCTGAATGCTGGTTTGGCGTTGCTTGGCTTGACGCTTGCCGGTTGCGCGGCATTGGGAGGGAAACCAGCGCCGCTCGATACATTCGAGCTTTCCGCCCCGTCGATCGACGCCCATGGTCATAGCCGCCGCCAGATCCTGATCGCCCAGCCATCCGCGCTCAAGGCGCTGGACAGTCAGAACATCGTCATCAAGCCGTCCGACCGCTCGATCCAGTATTTGAAGGGCGCGCAATGGGCCGACCGGCTGCCGCTGATCGTGCAAGCACGGCTGGCCGAAACCTTCCAACGCTCCGGCAGTTTTGCCGGCGTCGGCAAGCCGGGCGAGGGGCTGGCGATCGACTATCAGGTCATCGTGGAGGTTCGCTCCTTCGAAGTCCGCGTCAATGGCGGCGAGCACGCCGAGGTCAACCTCTTCGTGCGCATCCTGAACGACCGCAACGGCGAGGTGCGCGCCTCGAAAAGCTTCGCCGCATCCGCCCCTGTTTCGGGCAGCGGCAATCCCGCCTATGTCAGCGCGCTCAACAGCGCATTCGGCGAGGCGGCGAAGGATATCGTGCGCTGGACGGATACGGTGATCTGATCCGGATGAGCCAACGGTTGCGGCTGCGTCCGAAGCAAATATGCGTCGTATGAGCGGATTGGCATCTGGATTGGTAAGTGAGACTCGCCAGAGCGTCAGGTGCTGCGCCAAGGTGAGGATCCAGTAATCCGAAGACACCAGCTACTTTGAAAGCAAAAAGCGGCTTGCCCTCCCCAAAGGCGACGTTGGCAGGATGTGCAAGTCAAGTGCAGCGTGACCGCGCTGCCGCGGACGGCTTATCGCGCAGGGTTATCTCAGTCCTAGGAAGCCTAAGATAAAAAGGACAATTACGATCGCGCCAACAACCCAAATAATCCGATTCATCATCTCTCGCTTTCTGCTAAAGGAGCCCGCCAAATGAGGGACGGATGGCACGGCACGCCCCGCCTCCTACGCTAAGAAGCGGCATCCGAAGAACTACCTCAACAGTCCACAACCACTAATGTTCCAAAGCTCGTTCGCACTCCACACCCACCCCAGTCAGAGAAGTCGTAAGCCCGGGATAGCGCGGCGACCGATTTCTGATTTTCACTGAGGCTACCAGCACCGATCCTCCATGTGTTCGACCAGTTCGGTCATCGTTCGCCTTGGCGGCACATTCCATCCTATCAAGGCACAGCGACATCGTTGGGCGCGCCGAGCTCAAAACCCGAGCCGGAAAGTTCTGGATCGAACCCCACGTCTCATTCCTGGAACTTCGGTGGATTTTGACGCGTTACATCGTAGTGGAAATTATCCAGGACACGCTAGCAGCCTCCCATTCGGTCACCGCGCCATTGCGTTAAGTCCGATGCAACGTCGAAGATTGAACCCCGATTAATGGACGATGCGAACTGTTCGAAATGCCAGCAAAACCACTTGAGCACACAGAAGGCA
The DNA here is from genome assembly GCF_014189455.1 of Mesorhizobium huakuii. Lineage (NCBI taxonomy): Bacteria > Pseudomonadati > Pseudomonadota > Alphaproteobacteria > Hyphomicrobiales > Phyllobacteriaceae > Mesorhizobium > Mesorhizobium huakuii. Next base: position 6,335,593 of record NZ_CP050296.1, on the reverse strand, counting down.
AATCTCTTATTGACAGGGAGGCGGAACGGCACGCGGCAAATTCGTCGAAGGCTCGCTTAACGACTGCAGGTGAGGTCGGGCAAGAGCGAGGCAGGGAGGCTGAATGGCCATCCCAGATTCCTGCCCTGGGGTGGAAGGATATCGCTTGGCGCGTGTGGGAGGAATTCAACAAGAATCGCATGCTGCTCGTGGCGGCTGGGGCTACGTTCTACCTGCTGCTTGCTCTGTTTCCGGCTTTAGCGGCCTTCATCTCTTTATACGGGTTTGTAGCTGATCCAGTAAGCGTAGCCGATCACGTTTCCTATCTCGCTGGCTTGCTTCCTTCGACCGGACTCGATCTCATTCGTCAGCAACTACAGGCGCTGGCACATCAGAACACCAGCGCTCTTGGCGTAGGGTTTTTCGTCGGCCTGTCTATTGCCCTGTGGAGCGCCAACAGCGGTATCAAGGCGCTTTTCGACGCTATGAACATCGCCTATGCGGAGCCTGAAAAACGCAGCTTTCTCAGACTAAACATCATGTCGATCGCCTTCACCATGGGTGCTTTGATGATCGGCATCGTTTTGCTCCTGGCCGTCGGTGTGGTTCCCGCCGTCTTGTCGTACTTGTATCTCGACAAATGGGCAGAATTGCTCTTCGTTTTAGGGAGGTGGCCTGTTCTCATGCTGGCCGTACTCACCGGGATATCGCTCATTTACCGGTTCGGCCCGAGCCGGGCGAAAGCCAAATGGCGCTGGCTGAGTTGGGGTGCCGTGATGGCAACGCTGGTCTGGTTGGTCGCGTCGTGGCTGTTCTCATTCTATCTGCAGCATTTCGCCAATTACAACGTAACATACGGATCACTAGGCGCCATGGTCGGCTTAATGATGTGGACCTGGATTTCGGTCGTCATTCTCATTGTCGGCGCCGCGATCAACGCTGAAATGGAACATCAGACATCGCGCGATTCAACCACCGGGCCGCCATTGCCGATGGGCCAGCGAGGGGCGGTTGTTGCCGATACGCTTGGCAAGGTCGCTCAGTGAGTGACTACCAAATCTGAATCGCCGCGCCCTGCGGGGGCGCTGGTATTCTGCTGATTCGCTCAATTTTACTTCCTGCCGCTTGGTTGTTCGCCTAGCCGCGGTCTGGCTTTAGGTTGTGGAGCGCTTTGTGCCGGATTTTCTGCCAATTTGGCGAATCTCCGATCTTTTAGCCAAAGCGACTTTTTTCTTGCCAGTAGCTTATCGCCATCATCATCATCATTTGTGATCGCTCGGCCACGTCGCGCAGCAATCGCATAGTCGGCTCTGTTGGTTCGATAGTCCGAAGGGACAGACATTTGTTTGATCTCCTAATCAGCGGCACTGTAACCAACGCGGCAGGGCTCTGGGCCGTTCCGTGCCCAGACCGGCTGCGGGCAGTGGCCATGCAGCCAACCGCATCCATGAGCAAGCTAACGTAAGGACAAATTGTCGCTTACGTCCGTTACGGCAAAGTCCACCGGATGCTGGGCGACAGTCGAGCAAAAAGGCGGCGCCGGCTGCTGGGAGGCTGCCCGAAAGGCACCGGCCGAAGCGGACACTTAGGTCCGCCGCGGTCCGGCGTTTTCTTCGATAGGAACCTTACGCGGCCGTTAGTCGTTGAGCGTTCACAATCAAGGAGTCCGAAGATGGCCGATGATCCAAACGAAGCCGCGACACCGAGGCCGACGCAGCGCGAAGCTCAGGAAGCCTTGGAGAAGCAGGTTGCTCAACTGAAGCGCGAGATCAACAAGATCAATCGGACGCTGGCAGAGCGCGCAGAAGAGGTCGTCGAGGAAGCCAGAGGCTGGTATGACAGCGCTGCCGATGGGGCCGGCCGTACAGCTCAGGTGCTTCGGAGCGGGGCTCAATCTGTTTCGGGGGCCGTCCAGGATAATCCTGGAACTGTGTCGACCGCCTTCATTCTCGGCGCCGCGATGGGTCTGCTACTGGGGGTCGCCCTCAACGCTAGTGGGTCTAGTCGAGACCGATGGTTCTCTAAGTAGCCCGGAAATCGTCGCGTCGGTGCACCAAACTCCGACACGGTAGAGGCGTTCTGACTTTCAGGTCAACCCGATTGGTGCGGTATGCCTACTTCGGTGTGTCGCCAGCGTCCGCCATTTCGTCCTTGAAGGTAACTTTCGTCCCCTTTTGCACCATCGAGGCGAGGTCTTCGGCATCCCAGTTCGTCAGCCTGATGCAGCCATGCGAGAAAGTCTTGCCGATCTTGCCGGGTTCGGGCGTGCCGTGAATGCCGTAGCTTTCGATCGACAGATCGATCCATATAGACCCCACCGGATTGTTCGGGCCGGCAGCAATGGTGAAGGGGCGCTTGGTCTTGACGCCCTTGAAAGCGAAGTGGGGATCGTAGTGATAGGTCGGATTGTGCACCACGCGTTTGACCTCTGCCTGGCCACTCGGCGCGGGCTTTTCGTCGCTCCCGATCGAGGCGGGGTAGACTGCGAGCGCTTTACCGGAAGGGTCAAGCGCGCGTAGCACGCGAGCCTCCTTGTCGACCTCAACCTCGGCAATGGCGGCGGGAGGGTTGCCCCGGCCAATATCAGGGACCAGCAACTTCGTGCCGGCCTTTCTTAAGCCGATGCCCGGATTGAGCCTTTGCAACAGGGGTTCGCTGATATGGAAGCGCTCCGCCAGCTTCTCGGCCGCATTGCGATAGCCGAGCCTCGACAGCCGGGCCATGCGCTCCAGGCGAGCCGGAACTCGCTTTGTAAAAGGTCCGCGCACATCCTTGCGCGTCAGCTCATAGGTGACCAGGACCGGGCTCGCGGACGTAGCCAGCAGCTTGTCCCAGGTTTCCTGGGTGAGCTTGCCATCGGACGGGAATCCGTTCGCCGTTTGGAAGGCGCTGATCGCTTTGGTGAAGCTCTCTCCAAGGTGGCCGTCGATCAGGCCTGGCGAGAAGCGCGCGCGATCCAAGAGAATCTGTGCCTTCAGAACGGCTGGGTTGAAACCCTTTGGGGTGTCGGATGCGAATTTCGCCTGGTTGACGGCAGCCAAGTCCAGCTTAGCCGCTTCCGCCCCGCCACAAGCGAGGAGGAACGCTGCGGCGACAACAAGGAGCCTGATCATTAATTTCACTCCGGACGGGAACCTGCCTATATGACGCGACACGGCCTATTTGGTTCCGTTATCTCGGCGCAAGGCATTGTGATTCAACGCTTTAGTACAACCTTGATGTCGCAACGGTCCTCACATCCCAGTCGGATAGACTCGTCGAACCCTCCGAACAGCGCCGCAACGACACATTAGATCTCGCGGAACTTTTGTGAAGCTGAGCCCTTCCTCCATGTGAACCGTGGAGGATCAAAATGGCAAATCTGGGAAAATTGGCGATCGCGATGCTTGGCGTCCTGGCATACCAAAATCGCGACAAGATCGGCGACATGATCCGTGGGGCGGGAAATCGTAATCCCAACGACCCGCAAGGCGGGATTCTGGATCAGATATCGAAAGGGGTGTCGGGGACGGCCCTTGGCGACATCCTCGACCGATTCAGAGGGGCAGGGGCAGGATCGAAGGTCGACTCCTGGGTTGGCACCGGGCCGAACGAGCCGATCCAGCCAAGCGACGTGGAAGCGGCAATAGACGAAGACACGCTCACTTCCCTTTCGCTGCAGACGGGTCTTTCGCGCGAGGACCTCCTACGCAGGATCACGCGAGATTTGCCCGAGGCTGTCAACAAGATGACGCCAAATGGCAATTTGCCACCTGAGCCAGCCCAAGGCTCGGATGAGACCACCCTGCTCGACGACGTGCCCCGTTGGCCGCAAGCCAAGAATTCAGCCGGCGATGTCTAGAGTGACAACTCTAGACCGGGGAGGTCTGGTAAATCGCACACGCCCGGCGGCTGGGACGCGCGGGCAGGGCCATCGCGACCCTGAGGCAGAAAAAGCAATCGCCGAGCTGGATCTATTAGCCGCTTTACTTGATTCCCGCTGGCGCATTCCCGGGACGTCAGTTCGCTATGGACTGGATGCCCTGGTGGGTCTGGTGCCCGTACTCGGAGATGTGGCGACGGGCCTGGTCTCGGCCTATATCGTCTTGCGAGCCCGAAACTGCGGGGCTGGAAATGGCTTGGTCGGCCGCATGTTAGGGAACGTACTGCTTGATACAGTGGTAGGAAGCGTTCCTGTTCTCGGGTCGATCTTCGACGTTTATTTTAAAGCCAACAACCGCAACATCCGACTACTTCGCCGTCACCTCCAGAGGTAAAGGCCGCAGCCTTGAATGCGGTGGCACGGGTTCCCGGAAACATAGTCGCTCATGTTGCCACCGAGCTTGCTCCTCGTATGGCAGCTGAGCCTGTTGCAAATTTGCGACGCTAGTTTCTGCGGATCGCGCTTCGTGCGGCATCCGCCTTTGCCCTGAAGCGCCTGACGCGGGTGTGTGCGCCGCAGCTCTCGTCCGAGCACCACCGCCTGCGCCCGCCGCGCGAAGTATCGATGAAAAGCCAACCGCAGTTCGGCCCTGTGCATTCGCGCACACTGCGGCGGTCATGCCTCGCCACCATGAACTCAGCTGCCCCAAAGGCGACGCGCCAGCTGATGGTGTTCAGGTTGCTCCTCTCCGTCCATTGCCAGGCGAGCCGGTCACCGACGTTGGAAAACGAGCGCTTCGGCATGGCCTGAGCGACAGCGTCGCGAATGGTTTGCAAGGCGTCTTCCGGCACGATTGCACCTGCCGCCTCGGCATGAAGAGCGGCGTAAAGCGCCTCGCGCAAGGTTTTGGCACGCTTCAGCGCCTCCACCGCCAGGGCTGGCCTAGCGGAAGCTTCGGCGAGCAGTCCGCGCGCCTCATCGTTCTCGATCAAGTCGACCCGTCCGGCCCAGACGACCAGATCGGCGTAGGTCTGCAAGAGGTCTGGCCCCCACCGCTCGCGCCGCGCGTCGACCGTGTTGACAAAGTCGAGGCAGGCGTGCCCCCCAACCAGACGCATGTCGGCGGTAGTCTTGACGCTATCCATGCCCGGAAGATCGGTCGGCGGAACCGAATTGGCAAGAGGACGTTGTAACGGAATAAACAATTTTTGAGCGTTACACGATCCACGCTCGTGCAGGGGCTCCCCATGAAGCGCAACACGGCGATCTTTCTGGTCTTATGTTTGATCTGGGGCATGACGTGGATCGGTATCAAGGCGGGTGTCGCCACCGTGCCACCTCTGATGTTTGCAGGCACGCGTTTTGCCGTAGCCGGATTGCTGATCCTCGTTGCCGCGCGCCTCAGGGGCGCTGCGCTGCCGCGGGTGGCGACGAGGAATTGGCCGCGTCTCTTCTTCGTTACCTTGTTCATGATACCGCTTTGCTATGGGCCTCTTTTCTGGGGCATGCGCTATGTCGATTCGGGCACCGCTGCCGTGCTCGAGCTTTCGCTGACACCCGTCGCGCTGCTGGCCTTTGCATTGCTTCTGGGCGACGAACGGTATGACAGCCAAAGGCTTTTCGCGATCCTGCTCGGTGTGGTCGGCCTCGGTATCTTGTTCGGTCCCGAGGCCTTTGCAGGATGGACACACTCAGACGAGCAGGGCAGGACCACCCAGCTATTCGCCATGACGGCGGTGGCGTCGGCCGCCGTAATCTACGCTTGGGGTTCGGTGCTCGCTCGACCGCTTCTTGAGGTATATTCGTCGGACTTCATCGCGGGCTTCACCACCCTTTTCGGGGGCGCTTTCCTGATCCTCGTCTCACTCGTTGTGGAGCCAGGCGCGGCCACGGCGCTCACAGGCGATTGGGGCTGGCAGGCCTGGGTCGGGTGGCTGTTCCTTGTGCTGTTTGGTTCGTTCATAGGCTACACGCTGTTTATGCGTCTCCTGCACGACATCGGTAGCTCGCGGGCAGGAGCCTTTGCCTTCGTCTCACCCGTGATCGCCGTTTTGCTTGGCATCGTTACTTACGGTGAGGAGGTCAGCCTGATCGACGTCACCGGCATGGCTGTTATGCTCTCCGCGGCCTTTCTCGCTTTGCGCGAGCGCAAGCAAGACCAGCGAACATCCCTTCCTGCCCACCCGTTGGTTCCCGCGCCTCGTGCATATTGAAGAATGAATGCTTGATCGAACGTCGACTAACCAATTCTCCAGCCGGGAGGACGTTCAGCGCCCGATAAGCGACAGGGGGCTCCCGGCCTAAAGGCTGTCTGTCTCTCAGGTCGGCGTCAAAACACGGAACCATTGGCTTCGCTCGCACTTTCTCCCGAAGCCAATTCGGGCAAAAGGAGCATCATGATGAAGACGCTGGCCGATATTTTCGAGCATACCCTGCAAGACATGTATTACGCCGAGAACGCGATTACCAAGGCCCTGCCCAAAGTGGCGCGGCCGCGAAGGACGCCAAGCTGAAGAAAGCGGCCGACGACCACCTTGCGGAGACGAAGGGGCAGATCAAGAAACTGGAGCAGGTGTTCAAGTCGATTGGCAAGAAGGCGTCTGGTGAGAAGTGCGACGCTATCGAGGGGCTCATCAAGGAGGCCGACGGCCTGATGGAGGAAGCGTCCGGGACGGCCCTCGATTCCGGCCTGCTGGCGGCATGCCAGGCAGTCGAGCACTACGAAATTTCCCGATACGGCTCTCTGCGGGAATGGGCCAAGGAACTCGGGCACGACGAGGCGCACAAGCTGCTCAGCGAGATTCTTGACGAGGAGAAAGCCACCAACAACAAGCTGACGAACCTTGCGGTTACATCAATCAACAGGACAAGTTGATCACTCGACCTTAGGTCCCCCGCGACAGCCATCCTGGCCTACGGTTCGGAGGATGAACGTCGCGGCCTCAACGACAGGTCGGCTGCGGAGAGCAACGGTTCGCAGCTCCTGCGGCCGACGATCTCAACGCCCTGCGGCCGATCATTTCAAAACCCTTACCAGACGGTGGCACGCGGCGAGCAGTCATACGCCCACGATGGATAAATGGAGCGGCGCCGTGCGCTGATCCCTACCACCCGGGGCGATTGTTTTTCAATAGTCGGCGTAGTCTTTTGCCTCTGTCGATTCCGTGGGCGCTCGACCGACATCAGAGATCGCAACGTCGGTGAACTTGTCAACTTCTCGCGAACCAGTTGAGCGCCGTTTCGTTTTTCATCGTGCCCTTGATAGCCTCACTGAAACAGGTCGCCCACGTCAGCATGTACTCTGGGCTGAATATAGCCGGATGATGGCGTCGCTGGCGCTCAAGATCCCGATGCACCAGACCGAACTCGATTTCCCACAAGCGAACGACATTCGCATCAATGACCCAGCACCCATAATGCGCGCTGCCGGCGATGCGATCGAACTGGCCTCGATGACGTTCGGATTTCCGCCTGCCGGACCAAAGGGCGGGCCTGTTTTCAACTTCCGCTCCGAAGGCCGGCAATTCGGCAACAGCAAGCGCTGCCTCATTCCTGCGTCCGCGTTCTTCGAATTCACAGGCACGAAATATCCGAAGGAGAAACATCACTTCACGCTCAACGGCTCTTCATTCATGGCCGTCGCTGGGCTTTGGCGTGAAGCCGTGGGCAACAAGCCGCCTACCTTCACCATGCTGACGACCGATCCCGGGCCGGATATCGCGCCATATCACAACCGTCAGGTGGTCGTTCTTCGGCCCGAGAATTGGGCGGCCTGGATCAATCTGACAAAACCTGAGGCCGAGCTTTTGCGGCCGCTGCCGGCGGGATCGCTCTCGGCGGAGACAGTTCGCCCTGAAAGGTCTTAGCTGCGCAAAATCTCCGGCACGCTGAGAGGACCGAGATCGAGCACTGGCGTGTATTCGCCGGTGCGGCGCCAAACGCCGCGTACTTTTCCATTCTCCCGATCTCGCCTCGGATCGAACATCAGCCCCTCGAAGTAGTGATGAAGAAACGCCCTTGCAGATGCCGCATCTGAAGCAATGGAGCCGATAGGTTTCATAGTTCCCGTTCGGCCATATCGCCTGCACTTGCCGCGTCTGGTGCTTAAGTCCTCGTTCCTGGCAGAACTTCGCGATCATGGTGAAGTTTCGGTCGGTGCAGAGGTCATCCGGCAGCACACTGGTGTGGCCAGTCGCGGTCGATCACCGATGGCGTCGGTGAGCCCCGACTGCGCTTGACCACTATTCGAAATGCATTGACTGGCCGCGCATCATTGCCAGCGTCAGCGCGATCGCAGGATTTGCCGGCGCCTTTTCCATATGCAAGGAGCCGTCGAAATCACGCCATGCCGCCATGCGCAGTTCATCATCGTCATCGCCGGCCACCGGGTCGAAAACGTGGGCATCGCAGGGATCCCGGTCAATCTCGATTGTCCAGTCCTTGAGCGCCTTGCGAGCCATCTCTTCGACCTGGGCAAGGTCGCTGGTGAAGAAGGGGATACGGTCACCATCTTCCGAAAGGGGCTCAACCCGATCCAGCGTCGGCCGCTCGGGAACCCAGCCGAGAACGAAGGCAATATCGAAATCGATCTGGCGGTCCGGTCCGGTCGTGATCTCCAGCCGCTTGACGACCTCAGGATAGAGCTGCTTCCGCTCCGGCCAGGTGTCTGGAATGGCCTCGGCCTGCAGCTTCGTGCGGGGAACATTGACCAGTTCCATGACCTGATGGTGCGGGACTTTTTCCTCCGGCCAGCCCGCACAACATGCCGCCGCCGCAGCCTCCTCGGCTTCCAACCAGACGGTGGCAGCCCGATCCTCGTCCTCGGTAGGCTTGTCGTCTTCTGTAAAGCCCTTGATGTCCCAGCCTTCCAACGCGAACAGTCCTTCCGCGCCTTGCAAAGCTGTAATGCCGGCGCGTGCAAACACCCTTTCGGCTGCCGCGATCCCGCGTGCGAGCTCTTGCGGTGTGGCGTCCTCAATGTTCAAGCTTTGCCGGCAGGGGAAGAAAGTCGATCGGCGCCATTGCGGCATAGGCGATCGAGGCGCAGCCGACCTTCGGCCAGATCAGCCCATTGAAGAGGCCGTTTTGGAGCGGTTGACCTACGCAGAGGTGTTAACGGAGAAGGTGGCAACCCTGGTCGTGACCGACAAGACTGGAGGCGTTGTCAACGGCCACACGATCTGTGTCTGGTATTGTCAAATTCGAATGCCGGCTCCCAAGTCGCGCTCCAAAATCCACTTGGGGGCCGACGGTTTCAGTTCACGACGTGCACGTGATGATTGGTCGTGTCGAGGTTTCGCTCAATGATACTGGCATCGCTCTCGCCAGGAAGGTGCTTCAAGCGATCATCCGTTGCCAGTTGTCGAATGATCGAGTTGAGACGAAAGCGGTCCGTCAGCTTGCCAGTAGCATGCGTTTAGAGGCTGCCGTTTCTGCTGTTTGACTCAAAGGCAGTCACCCAATTCAATTTGCGGTGCCATCACCATCCAGAAGCGCTTGGCGTTCCTGCGAGAAGGACCAGAGATTCGCCTCGTCTGCTTCCAGCACCCAGATGCTGTCGAAATCATCATCGGGCCATGATTGCGGAGCGATCTCCGTACCACCGACAAGCGCAGCCGTCAGAGCAGGAATGGACTCGTGTTGCCAGCTAACCAACACCGGTGATTGGGCAGTGCGGATGGCATCCGCCGCCAGCTGCTCTTGGCCCTTTGAATGAGTGACATCAGGTTCGAGGCCAAGGCGCCTTGCCAGTGGAGCTATGGTCTGGCTCGGCCGCTTGCTCCGAGTGCCGGAATCGTCCCTTTTGATCATGCCCGATGCCACAATTGTTGCAGGTCTGCCCAGAGGTGGAGGCGGCGCGTAAAAGAAGCGGCAAAGGCCACCCGCGCGTTGCCAGCCACGCACTGTCAGCGATGCGGGATCACTCTCGCCCTGCTCGGTGACCCCGAGATCCGGGCCGCCTGGGATCGGCTTTTCGGCGTGGCGGATGATCATTACAAGCTTGTTTGGCATCGTTCGCCAGCCTCACGTTAGCATCTGATCAAAGCGACTGGTGTCACTAGGATCAACATAGCGGCGTTCATTTATCATCGGACTGCTGGACCAAAAATGCCTGCGTCTAGCGCAGTGGGATGCCAAGGTAATCCTCCCGACGTTTCACCTCGGCTTCGGATAAATACCCCATTCGGAGGCAGTTCGCGACCTCGTATGGCTGGCTCGGCGGGATAGAAAGGGTTGCGCTCAAGTCATCAAGGCACCCTTGCCGCAGTGCTTTGTCCACCAGCTGGCAAGGCTCGACAAGGAGCATCTGTTTGTCTGGGCTTGGGGCATCAATGGCTGCTTTTCCGTCATCGGCTCGGCCTCCGTACCGATCATCGCCACCTCTTTCGGCCTCGGTGCCGTGCTGCAATGGTCAGCGATCACCTATTTCATCGCCATCCCGGCCTTCTTTGCCGTGCTTAGGCCGCCGAGGGCGCCGCCAACCCGGATGGCGCTCGCCTGATGCCGAACCGGCAATGGCTTGCGGGCGGTGCTTATGGCGAAGGTTGTTGTTGTTTCGCCCATGACGGCATTGGCGGTCCTGATCGCCATTGGTTCGTGCCTCGCATACCCCGCAGCCAAGCGGTTGCCATTGCCGCAATTCGAGCCGGGACGTTGTTCGAGATCAGTCTCGGACTCGCTGCGGTCTTGCTTGTGTCGATCTCCGGCGTGCTCGATCCCGGCGGATGCGAGTGACGGAAGGCTATCTCCTTACGATGCGGGTCGATAGCGAACTTCACGCTTCCGGCATCTTCTAGGTAATGGCTGGTTTCATGCGAAGGTGGGGTTGGCGTCCGCGGCTCACCCCAAGTTCGGCTCGCCGCTAAGCGGGTTGTTCGCCAGCACCGGGTGGTTGATGGTTGTCGGATCAACACCAGTTCTGGCGGCCCAATCCTGCAAATTCTTAGGTCTATAGTGAGGCTCGGCGCGCCAACGGTCGAAAACGCTGCCGTCGATCGTTTCATTGATCGTTGAAGTCGTGGCATCGCTGCCGACAAGCGGTGGCGGGCCGATCGGCCGATAATGTCCGCGTTTAGGCGCATTGCAGACTGGCACGTGTGGGCGGGAAGCGGGCGGCCTGGTTCCGGAACGCATTTGGCTGATGCGGACTTTCGCCTCCCACTGACCTCGGACATCGACTGCGTGCATCTCCACCCAGTACGTCTCACTGTTATACTAAAAAGATGGTGTCGCAACGGGCCGGTCATTCAATGAATCCGCACTACCGCGGCGGTTCGTTGGACGCGAGAGCTTTGGGATGGCGGCGATCAATTCGTGAGTATAGGCCTGCTGAGGTCGATCCAGAACGTCTTCCGTGTTGCCATACTCAACCAGCTTACCATGCTGCATCACCCCAACGTGTTCGCACAGGTAGCGCACGACGCCCAGATCGTGGGAAATCAGGATTAGTGTCAGCGACAATTCGCGGCGCAGCCGCACAAAGAGGTCGAGTACCTGGGCCTGAATGGTGACGTCTAGAGCCGAGGTGACTTCATCGGCGATCAAAATCTCCGGTTCCAGCGCTAGGGCTCTAGCGATGCCGACGCGTTGCCGCTGGCCGCCGGAAAGTTGCGTCGTGCGGCGGTCTAGCAGTTGACGCGGCAATTCCACTTTTTCCATGAGGTCGCGGATGCGTGCCGGAATTTCCGCCTCCGGGCAGACACTCAGTTGCCGCAGCGGCTCGGCCAGGGTCTGTGCAACCGTAAAGGCTGGATTGAGGGACATGAACGGGTCCTGGAACACCATCTGCAGTTTGCGAACCTGCTCGGGCCGGCGCCTTGCGAGCGCGCGATCGAGCGATTGGCCGTCCACCTCGATCTCCCCTTGTTGCGGCTGCACCAGGCCGGCAATGGCCCGGGCGATGGTGCTCTTGCCGGATCCGGACTCGCCGACAATCCCCAGCGCCCCGCCGCGACGCAGCGCCAACGAAACATTGTCGACCGCGCGCACAATCTGCTGCGGCTTGCGCGTCGCCCAGGCCACAAGGCTCTGCCCCGGATAGAAGTTCACGCAAAGGTTCTTCACCAGGAGATGCGGTTGCGCTGCCACGGGACAGGCATGCGCGGTTGGCTTCATCAGCGAGGGTTGGGAGGCGATCAGGCGCTTCGTGTATTCATGGGCGGGTTCACGCAGGATTTGATTGACAGATCCGATCTCCAGCACCGCACCGTCCTTCATGACGACGACGCGGTCACACATTTCCGCGATCACGCCAAGATCGTGAGAGACGAGGATGATCGACAGCTTGCGTTCGCGCCGGATGCCACGGAGCAGGTCGAGGATCTGAGCCTGCACCGTGACATCAAGCGCCGTCGTCGGCTCGTCGGCAATCAGCAGTTTCGGTTCGCAGGCAAGGGCAGCCGCGATCATCACCCGCTGACGCATGCCACCCGACAGCTCATGTGGATAGGCACCGCCCGCCTGGCCGCGTCCTTGATATGCATGTCTTCCAGCAGGCCGATCGCCCGCGCATTGGCCTGTCGCCAGGATATGCCCTGATGGACCACCATCGCCTCGCCAACCTGACGCCCAACCGTCATGATGGGATCAAGATGCGTTGACGGATTCTGGAAGATCATCGCCGCTTGCCCGCCACGCAGCCGCCCCAGCTCGGCATCCTTCATGGCAAGGACATCGCTGCCCTCGAACATGATCCGGCCCGACTTCACCAGCGCGTTGCCGGCAATCAGCTTCAGGATGGCCCTGCAAGCCACCGTCTTGCCGGAGCCGGATTCACCGACGATTCCAAGGACCTCGCCTTCCTTCAATGAAAAGCTGACGCCGCGCAGGGCTTGGACATCGCCAAAATTGGTGGCGAAGTCGATGGTGAGGTTCTCGACGTTGACGAGGTCGCTCATCTCAGGATTCCGTGTTCAAGAGGCGGGCGAGACCATCAGCGGTCAACGAGAGGCCCAGCGCCAGAAGGCAGATGGCGACGCCTGGAAAGATCGCAATCCACCAGGCGGTGGTCAGGTAGGTCTGCCCGTCGGCGATCATGGCGCCCCATTCCGGTGTCGGGGGTTGTACGCCGAGGCCGAGAAAGCCCAGCGACGATCCAAGCACGATGGCCAGCACCGCATCGGTCATGACGAAGACAATTGATGGAACGATGGCATTTGGCAGGATGTGGAACAGCATGATGCGCGAATGGCCAAAACCCATACCGCGCGCCGCCAGCACGAAATCGGCGCCGCGCAGCACCATCGCCTGGCTCCGCACCAGTCGTGCATAGCTGACCCAGTTCACCAAGGTGAGCGAGATGAAGTAGCTCTTGAGGCCTGGCCCCAGCACGGCAACGATGGCGATGACCAGGACGAAATAGGGAAATGATACGGTGACTTCGAGGATGCGCATCAGCACCGCATCGATCCTGCCGCCCAGATAGCCGGCGATAAGGCCGATGATAGTCCCCAGGACGATCGGCCCGACCACGCCGAAGAAGGCCATGGCGAGATCACAGCGCGCGGCAAACAGCGTCCGAACCAGCACATCGCGGCCGATGGCGTCGGTGCCAAACCAATGCTCGGCGCCGGGTGGTTTCAGAGCCTGCATCACATCGACCTTGATCGGGTCGAAACTGGTCAGCACCGGCGCCAGCGTGGCCAGGATGATCCAGGCCAGCGTGACGGCACCGCCAATGATCAGGGTTGCCGGCAGGGTCCGAATTCGCGCCATGGCCAAGGGGCGGCTGCCTTGCATCAGATCGCTCATAATGTCACCCGTGGATCGAGAATGGCGGTCAAGATGTCGACTGCAAAATTCGATATGACGACACCGACGGCCAGCAACAGGGACACTGCCTGGACAACGAACTGGTCATGCGTGAGAACGCCGCGGATGAGCAGATTGCCGAGCCCTGGAATGTTGAAGACATTCTCGACAACGACAGTGCCGCCGATCAAGAAGGCGACGACGACGCCCAGCAGATTGACGGTCGGCAGCAGGGAATTCCAGAACACGTGCCGGGAAAAGATGTAGCTCTCCGGCAGGCCCCTGGAGCGGCAAGCGACCGCATAGTCCTTGTCCATTTGCTGGATGAAGGTCGCGCGCAGATTGCGGGCGAGGATCGGCGTCACCCCGATGCCGATCGTCAGGGCCGGCAGGAACAGATGCCACAGATTGTTGGCGAAGCTTGGCCCGTATCCGGATACCGGGAAGATCTTCAGTCGCAGGCAGAAGCCATGATCAGCAGCAGGCCGACGAAGTAGGATGGCACGCCAACACCCGCAACGCAGACGAGACGGATGAGATGATCGATCCATCGCCCGCGCTGCCGGGCAGCGGTGACCGCGAGCGCGAATGTCAACAGCAGCGAGATAACGAGGCCATAAAGGATCAGGAAAATCGTTGGCGCGATCCGTGCGACGATGACACCGCTGACCGGGCCACGAAAGGCAATCGACTGACCGAAATCGCCACGCAGGCAATTCAGCACGTAGTAGAAATACTGCACGGGGACGGGTTGATCGAGACCGTAGCGCGCCCGCACGAATTCAATCGCCTCCTGGCTGGCCTTCGGGCCAAGCATGAGGCGAACCGGGTCGCCGGGCGTCATTTGCAGCAGCAGGAAGGTGATCACACTGATGCCCAGCAACACGGGGATCAATTGAATCGGCCGTCTGAGGATGAAGGAGAATCGATTCATGGTCGGGATCCTGGTCTCAAATTGATGCGAGGCATGGACGAACTGCTTCATCCCGCCCCGCATCCAGTGCCGATCAATCCAGGCTGGTTCCGCCGATGGACGAGAACTGCAGGCCGACGTTCAGGATCAGTCCCTTGACGCTCGGAGCGTAGGCGTTGAGCCACGTCGGGTGATAGAGCGCCACCTGCGCCACTTCATCGACCACGGTCTTCTGGATCTGGGCATAAAGTTCGGCCCGTTTGGCATTGTCCGCCTCGCCCGAAGCTTCATCGATCAGCTTGTTGACAGCCTCGTTGTTGTAGCGGGTGTAATAGGATTTGTTGTCGCCAGCACCCCAGACGCACCAGCGCAAGGCGTTGTCCGGGTCTCGCGTCTCGTTGTACCACCAGTTCATTTCCGCCTGATATTCGCCGTCGGCGAGACGGGTCCAGGCCTGGGTTGAATCGATCTTGGCAATGTTGACGGTAATGCCGACTTCCGCCAGCTGCGCCTGGATCAGCACAGCGGCCTTTTCCTCGTCCGCACTGCCGGCATTCTGGATGAGCTCGAAACTGGCTCCGGTCTTGCCGGACGCGGCTAGCAGCGCCTTCGCCTTTTCGACGTCCCGGGCAATGACCGGCAGCGATTTGTCGAAGAAATCGAGCGCCGGGCTCATGATGGAACTGGCCGGTGTGCCGAGGCCCAGCGTGACTGCGGCGTTGATAGCGGCGCGGTCGATGCCATAGCTGACAGCCTGGCGGAATTGGAGGTCGTTGAAGGGTTCGGCCGAATGGTTGATCAGCATGTCATAGGTGGAGCTCGAAGCTTCAGGATCGGCCCGGAAGCCGGCGGCCTTCAATTCGGCCATGCGCGGGGCGGGCACTCCGAGGCAGACATCGAGTTCGCCCGCCTGCAACATCGAGACCCTGGTGTTGTCGTCGGGGACGTAGCGGAATTCGACGCCGTCGATCTTCGGCTCGCCCTCGCGATAGTAGTGCTTGTTGCGGGCAAGGACCACGCGGTCGCCCGGCTTCAACTCGACGAATTTGAATGGCCCTGATGTGACGGGTGCCTTGGCGAAAGCGTCGTCTCCCATTTTCTCGACCACCGCCTTCGGCACGATGCCGGTATTCCAGATTTCGGTCAGGGTCAGGAAAGGCGTGAATTTGCGATCGAGCGTCATCACCACCGTCTTGGCATCTTTTGCCTCGATCTTGGTCAGCGGCTGGAAGGGGGGCCGCATAGGCGGAGTCCTTCTGGAAGCGCATGCGGTTCCAACTGAACGCCACGTCCTCGGCCGTAATCGGCGACCCATCGGAAAACTTGGCCTCGCGCAAGTGGAA
Source organism: Mesorhizobium huakuii (assembly GCF_014189455.1). NCBI lineage: Bacteria > Pseudomonadati > Pseudomonadota > Alphaproteobacteria > Hyphomicrobiales > Phyllobacteriaceae > Mesorhizobium > Mesorhizobium huakuii. The sequence continues at coordinate 6,319,746 of NZ_CP050296.1, read as the reverse complement.
CGTATAGGTTTTGCCGTCATCCCCGATGTCCCAGCTCGCGGCCAGGCCCGGGCCGACTTCGGTGCGATCGGGATTGGCGTGCAGCAGGCGTGCGTACATCATGCCTTGGATGAGGATATCGGGTCCATAAGTGGTCTTGATCGGGTCTAGGGTGAGAACCTCGGCTCCGTAGGCCATACGCAGGACCTTGCTGCCGTCGGCATTGGCTCGAAGCAATGTCGCCGGCAATGTCGCGATGCTGAAGCCGGCAAGTGCCGCGCTCTTGAGGAATACTCTTCGGTCCATGACAGACTCCCATTTGCGTTGATGATGTTCCCGGGCAATCCATGCTTGTTGGTTCAAGCAGTCTGGTTAGTTCAAGCAGTCTTGGGTGATGTGGGCGGATGGTTTGCGGTGGTGCCAGGCGTATTCGGCCTCGAGCACCGCCCCTAGCCGCAGCAGCAGGTCGTCACGTCCGAATGCGGCGACAAACTGCACTCCGATCGGCAGGCCGTTTTGTGTCCAGCCGAGCGGCAGGGATATTGCCGGCGATCCGGTGCCGTTGAAGAGCGCGCTGAAAGTCTCTTTCGGCGCCATGTCCGCAAACACCGTATCGATGCTGCGGCCAGGACGATCGGGGTTGTAGGTTCCGAGCAATTCCGGTGAAATCGCGCAAGTGGGCGTCACCAGCACGTCATGGACGGCAAGGAATTCACCAACCACCCGGGTGATCTTGTCATAAACAGCAATCGCGGCGATCAAGCTCGCTGCGTTTAGCGTGTGGCCATGGCGGTAGACCGCAAGTGTTGTCTGCTGCAGGCCACTCTCTTCGACCGGCCGTCGCAGCAGGCCCGCCAACGCGTCGAGCGATTGCGCCGTGGAGGCTGCCCAGATCACTTTCTGAGCCGCGAGATAGCGCTCATAGTCGAACGCGGGACCGGCCTCGACCACCTTGTGGCCCATCTGCTCCAGTCTCTTGCCCACGTCGAGGACCGTCGCCTTAACTTCGGCGTCGAGCGGATAGCCTGACCAGGACGTCGTGCAAAGGGCGATGCGTAAAGCCTTGGGCGGCGTCTCGATCGCCTGGGCATAGCTGGTGGCGGGATGGACGATCTCATAGGCGTCGCCGGCAACCGCGCCGGATCCCTGATCAAGCAACACCGCCGTGTCCCGGATCGAGCGTGCCAGCATGAACGATATAGAGAGACCCAGCATTGGCGCATTCGAGTCCGGCGCGCCGCTGATCCGGCCGCGGGACGGCTTCAGGCCGACGACACCGCAAAAGGAAGCGGGGGTGCGAATGGAGCCGCCGCCATCGCCGCCTTGCGCGAAAGGAACGATTCCGGCGGCAACGGCGGCGGCAGATCCGCCGCTCGATCCCGAAACACCCCTGCTGGTATCCCAGGGGTTGCGCGTCGCGCCATAGAGCGAGGATTCCGTTGCCGCGGCGATGCCGAATTCCGAGGTGGTGGTGCGCCCGATATTGGCAAGGCCACCGGATCGCAGTTTCACCCAGAAGGCATCATCCTCTTCCGGGATGAAACCCTTGGTGAAAACGCTGCCGAACTCGGCCGGCCGGCCGGCTTCTATGGGGAAATCCTTGGTCAATGTCGGCATGCCGTAGAAAGGCGCTGGTCCGGGAGCCTCGCCAAGCGCTTCGATCGCATCGGCATAGGTTTCGATAACGGCATTGATCCGCGGATTGACCGCGGCGATCCCCGAAAGGATGCAGTTTCCCAGCTCGCGCGGCGTGATTTCCCGCTTGCGCAGGAGCTCGGCCAGACCAAGCCCGTCATGGGCGGCGTATTCCGTCAGCTTCATACCCGTGCCCTGACCGTCCAAGAATTCTGCAAAGGGTGATCGATCGTCATTCTTCGCCTTCTTCCTCTTTGATGTGCCGCGCTATGCGCCGTGGCGGTTTGTGAAAGGTCCGCAGGATCCCGGCGATATCCTCCAGCTCATTCATCCGCGTCTCAGCCGATTTGCCGAGTTTCTCGGCCACGGAATGCGTGAGTAGGTTCAGTACCGAACTTATCGCGGACGTCGAATCCCAGTACAGATCGACGCGTGTCGACACTTCGAGCGCTAGCTTTGTGTACTCAGATGCCCAGCGACTGTATTTGTCGGTGACGATAATCAATGGAATCTTGCGGCGCTTGATCTGAGTGCACAGTCGAAAGGTCATTGCGGCGTATTCCGCGGTGTCGATCAGCAGGACGCAAGAATTCTCGCCGCCATCGGTGAGGATTTCCGAGAACGTGCCGCCCAACCCTTCGGCAAAGCGAACACCGCTGCGCACCCAGCGCAGACGCGTCGCGAAATCGAGCCCCAATCCCTTCACTGCCTGGAAGCTCACGCAGTTCACGCGCTCGCAGGTGCTGAGCAGATTGACGATTTCGGACCACGTCTCGCCCTGGGCAAGGCCATAGGCCGCGGCTAAGGCCTCTTGCTCCATCTCCAGGCTGCGGGCCAACCGCTCCTGCTTCTCTCCGCCGATACGAAAACGCAGCTCGGCGCTATCCAGGCCTGAGCCAGCGACTTTCGGCGCGGAGCGCAGGCCACGTTTCATTTCCTTGAGGTCTGCGTAGCCGAGACGCCGCACGAAACGGGTGACGCTTGCCTCGCTCACAGCAGCGCCAGCGGCAATGGTGGCGCCGGTTTCAAAGGGAATGTCGCGGATGTTGGCGAGAAGGTATCGCGCGATTGCCTGCTCTGTCCGGGCGAAATCCAGCCAGCCCTCACGCAACCTGGCTTCCAGCGCGCTGGCCACTTCGGTCTCATCAGACACAGCCTTATTGCCAGGCGCCTTCGTCTTCATCAACCGCAACGTCCCATGAGAGGCCTATCTTCGGAGCAGACCGGAAAATGCCGCCCAAGGAAGCGCACTTCATTCCAGCTACGGACACGACGCTAGCATGCGAAAACACGTTGTGAAAGATAAATTTGATAATCTGAAATTCCGGTATTTTTATTTCACTACCTGCTAAGATGATGAGGTTGCCTCAAGGTCGGATCACGACGCTGAGCCGACAGCGAGCCGAGACTGGCCTGCCACAAGCTCGCCTGCAGCGTTCACATTGACGACGTCAGTTTTCGAAAGGCGGCAGAGGCGGGCGCCATGACGAAGATGCGGCGCAAGGCAGTCAGTCTTGGGTTCGAGGGATCAATATCCCTAAGGGTCGAACGGATCGATTTCAGCGATCACATCCGCGTCGCCGTCGAATTCGGTGGCTGGCACGACGGAGAGCGTTCCGTCGCCGGCCCTGAAGATGACAATGACCGCCATTAGAGTTGTGGCGAGGCTGAAGGCGAAAGCGTAGGCATCGTTGGAAGACATCTTACCGGCTCCTGTCTTGGAGGCGGGGACCATCCCCGCGCGACAGGCGCCCGATGTGTCAGGTTGAGGGCTGCAATCACCGGAGGCAAAGCCGACCGGCGGCATGCAGGCGTAGCCGACCCTTCAAGGGTTGATGGCGTCAGGCCCTCGGCCAGACCAAGGATCAGCGCAATGAGAGCGGGGATTGGATTTCGCTTCAACAGGATGCCAGCGAGACTCCAATGGTTTCGCTTAGTCAGAATCGAGCCGAGCGGGTGCCGCTCGCGTCGGAGGCCAGGGATATTGGAATCGACCAACGGCGCTTATGCGCTGCCTCTTCGGGAGCGAAAGTCAAAGACCGGGATACCGAGCTGCTTAGCCTTGTCGGCTAGATTGTCCTGGATACCGGTGCCAGGGAAGACAATAGCCCCGATCGGCAGGACCTCCAGAATCGCGTCGTTGCGCTTGAAAGGTGCCGCCTTGGCGTGTTTCGTCCAATCCGGTGCGAAACCGATCTGCGGCACCTTGCGGTGATCTGCCCAGCACGAAGCGATCTTCTCGGCCCCTTTTGGCGACTTGCCGTGCATGAGCACCATATCCGGATGCTTTGCGCGAACCTGGTCGAGCGTCGCCCAGATTAGCCGATGATCGTTGAAGTCGAGCCCTCCGGTGACGACGATCTTCGGTCCCGGCGGCAACAGCACCTCTTGAGCCGCGCGCTTCCTGGCGGCCACGAAATCGCGGCTGTCGATCATCGCCGAGGTCATGGCTTTGTGGTTGACCATCGAGCCGCTGCGCGGGCGCCACGCTGATCCGGTGTGGCGCTCGTAGAGCTCGGCGGCCTGGTCTCGCATCTGTTCGAAAGCGTTTCGATGCTCGATCAGCGTCTGCCCCTCGGCTGTCAGGCGCTCCAGGTCGACGGATTTCACCTCGCTGCCGTCCTGCTCCCGCTGGCTTCTGCGCTGCGCCTGCTCGTTGTCATCCAGCTCGCGCTCGATCCGATCGGCCGCGCGGTGGAAGACATTGACGGTCGACCACAGGAGACCAGGCAGGTCGGGCTCGAGGCGGGTGTCCTCCAAAGTGACGATCAGGGCGTCAAAGATGTCGGCGATGGCGCTGGCCATCCTGTTGCCGTCGGGAAGGGGCCGGGGATCCGGTTCATCCGCGAAGGGCCGGTAGCCATAGAGCTGCAATTCGGTGAGCACGTAATCGGTGGGGGAGGCCGCGTGCCGCGGCTCGTCGTCCTGCTCGCTCATGGATGCTCCGTCGGTTTGACCGCGACCCTCGCGGCCTTCATGGCGACGAAGGCGGCAAGCGGGTCGGACCTGCACCCGCAGCGAAGCGGAGGGCCGGAGCATAGGCGGAGGAGGGTGAAGGCCGGCTATTTTGCCTCGCGATGGAAAGGCCCGCCGGCGTCCCGTGTGACGGGTCGCTTGGGGGAGGGCCGCCGGAAAATAGCCGGCCGCAGCCATTGCAGGTCCGACCCGCTTGCCGGCCGATCGCCCTCTTGAAGGCCAGGTGTGCGGGCCTCTCCGAACTCACTGCATCCAAGAGGAGCGAAGAGAACCGGACGCAGCTCGCCTCCATTCCGGCCTATGTTGCGAACGCTGCAAATCGGCCTGCGTCTTGCGGGGCAAGCTGGCCACGGACATTTGCTCGCAAAGGCTCGATGCCCAGCCGGCGCAGATCGTCGTTGAAGTCCCCGAACACCGGCGAGAGGACCAAGGTCTCGATCCCGGCAATTTGCGCCCGTTCAATCAGCCTGTCGCGTGCGCCATCGCCAGCCGGATCGTCGTCGCGCACGATGTAGAGCCGTTTCAGCGTGGCGGGAAACAGGATTGCGGCGAGATGGGCAGCCGAAAGCGCTGCGGCCATTGGCATGCCGGGCAAGACGCATTGGAGGGACAGGACCGTCTCGATGCCTTCGCCGGCTGCAATGATATCGCTTGGCCACCCGAAGCGGACCGCGTGCCCAAGGAGGTCGCCCATAGCGCGACGTGGTGTTTCGACCGGCGCCTTGTCGATGCCGGAGGGGTCGAGCCAGGTGCGGTGCAAGCCGGTCAGACGGCCATCGAGATCGGTGACGGCGGCTATCATGGCCGGCCAGGTCTCAGCCGGCGATTGCTCGTCAGGGCGATAGTAGCAGCGCGGGTGGAACCGCAGGCTTCCAGTGCCGTGAAAAGTCGTAATTCCGCGCTTGCGCAGATACGTCTCGACAGCGCTGCCCGATATCGGTCGCGACATTGCGAACAATCGACGTGCTGCTTCCGTCGAGCCCAAGGGAGCGGGTGTCGATTTGGGCCAGTGACCCGTTCGCTCCGGTTCCGGTTGGGGCAAGTTGAGGAAGCTGCGCGCCTCGTCGACGACGTCCCTGAAGTCGATCAGGCCACAGCTCTCACGAATAACATCGAGAAGATCGCCATGCCCGCCCGTCGCGGCATCAGTCCATTTGCCCGCGGCCCCCTTGGCTGAGAGACCGCCTTTCAGTCGCACGAACATTGAGCGTCCCGGCGTATTGCGAACGTCGCCTACAAGCCAGTAGCAGCCTTCGCGACGGCCATTGGAGAGATAGTGCCGGCAAACGGTCTCGGCCTGAGCGGCCAGCCGTCGCGCAAGTTCGGCAATTGGTTCCATAGCGCACTCCCAGACGAAAAAAGGGCCTGCCGTTGCCGGCAGGCCCCCGGGTGGAGGTGTTGGGGGTCTGTTATTCCGCCGCGATCGAGGGAGGAGCGATCTCGGCTGTGTCATCTTCGGCCAGCGGCTCGGTTTTCGCCATGGCCGTTTCGCCGTCATTTTCCGCCGTTTCTTCGAATGCGCGATCGGTGGAGAGGGCGACCCCAGGGACCGGAGCATCGGCGTCCGCCACTGCAAGTTGGGACGTGCGCAGGGGCTCCGGCAACCAGCCCGTGCCAGCGAGCAACTCTTGTGCCTGCTCGGCCATATCGCCCTTCTTGAAATGCTCGATCCTGTCGCCGGCGCGCGTGCCCTTTGCCTCGCGAACCGCAGCCAGGATCCGCGCCTTGGTCACTCGCCCTAGATAGGTGTCGACGGTTGGCTTCCAGCCGGCCACCACCATATCGAGATCGACGGCCAGAGCGAGTTGGTCCGCATGCGCGAGCGCACGCGGCCGGCGATTATAGGCTTCGTAGATGGCGTTGACGGACAGCGAGACACAGTGGGCAAACAAAGCATGCCGGCTGTCGCCGTCGAACGCCTGCAGCGCCTCCCACAGTTCGTCAGGCTCTTTCGGAAGCGCCGCCACCCAGCTCTGATGCCGGCCATTGACCGCGGCGGCCAGGCCGCTGTCGTTCAGGCCCGGCGCCTGAGCGCCGAAGCCAACGCTTTTCAGCTCGAGCTCGAGGCAGGTATCCGAGCCGTAGCGATAGAAGGCGCGCAGCGTGAGGGCGTGAAGCGCCGCGAGGAAGGCGACATCGGGCTGCTCGCCGAGCGCATGACGCAGAGCCAGCGTGCGATGGGCGGTCAGCTCGGTCATCAAGCGGTCGGGGATCGGCTTCAAGCCGTCGTCTTCCTCGGATTCCATCGGGGTCTCGATATCCGCGCTCAGACCATCGGCCTCATACTCAGTCCGCGCCGGCATAGTACCGGCACTGTCCCCGGTCTCGACATCGACTGCCGCTTCGATCGGAACTTCGTCGTCGGGCCGAACATATCCACGCTCAACCCGCAGGTTGCCTGATCGATCGATGCTGATGAACGCGCCGGCGCGGCCGATCTCCTCGGGATCGAAAACCAGCGGCCGATCGTCGAGCGCGGTGATCGCGGCCTCGATCTCGCCGAGCCGTTCGTCGACCTCGCCCGGCAGGTCCTCGGCCTCGGCATAAGTTTCCTGCAAGCCGTTCAACTCGGTTTGAAGGGCGTCGCGGGTGGCTTGTTGCTCGTCGGTGAGGGCCGGCTGCTCGCCACGGAGCTGGCGCAGTCCGTAGGTGTGACCGTAGGGAAAATCGGGCGCGACCTCGATCCACTTCCAACCTTCGGCCGAGATTTCGTCCGACTGCTCCCGCAGCCTTTCGGCCACCAGCATATCGAGGAGGCCAACATCCTGCAGCCAGCCGCCATCGTCACCCTGGAACAGGTCGTGCATGACGATCCCACCGGCTTCGGTATAGGCATCCAGGCCGACGAATTGCGCACGCTTGTCGGCGGGACGGACGGCGCCTTCGGTCAGCATCCGACGAATGGTGTGCGGCTGCTCGTCGTAGCTCTGAGCAAGGCGCTCGAACACGAGTTCTTGCCGGGCATGGTCGGCGTTGACCGTGAAAGCCATCAGCTGGTCGAGGGTCAGGCCGTCCTCGGCATAGATGTCGAGGAGCTTGGGCGAGACCGACGCCAGGCGCAGCCTCTGCCTCACGACCGATACCGAGACAAACTGATTGGCGGCGATTTCCTCCTCCGACAGGCCCTTTTCGCGGAAGGTGAGGAAGGCTCGAAATTGATCCAGGGGGTGCAATGGAGCGCGCTGAATATTTTCGGCCAGCGAGTCCTCTTCAGCGAAGCCGCCTTCGCGCACGACGCAGGGAACCGGTGCGTTCTTGGCGAGACGCTTCTGCTTTACCAGCAGCTCGAGCGCCCGATAGCGACGACCGCCGGCAGGGATTTCGAACATGCCAGTCTCAACGCCGTCGGCGTCGCGCACCGGCCGGACGGTGATGCTCTGCAGCAGCGTCCGTCGCGCGATGTCCTCCGCCAACTCCTCGATCGAGACGCCGGCCTTGATCCGCCGGACGTTCGCCTGGGAAATGACGAGCTGGTTGAAGGGAATGTCGCGCGACGACGACAGGGTGATCTTTTTGAACGCAGTAGCCATGGGGATTTACTCCGCGACGGGCGGCCAGGAGCCTCTCTCTTGGCCTCCAACCCGTCACGAAATTCCGTCCCTCCTGTCACTCTCGGTCTGCGCGCTGTGCCTCGCCATCCGGGCGCGGCGCGACGAACCGCGTAGGCGACCTCATGCGACCGCCCTGGCATTGACGGGCATCGGGCCACCGCTTTCGCTTTTGTCCGACGCGCCATGGTCCGGCACGGAGCCGAGCAGATAGTCCGCGGCCTTGCTCGCCTGGGACGCTGCACGAACAATGGCGCGGCTGTCCTCGCGCAGCACTTCCAGCCAGGAGGCGATATAGTCGGCATGCCGCACGGTTGGCCTGATGCCAAGCGATGCGCAACAGAAGGCGGCATTCATCTCGGCGATCAACTCTTCGAAGGCGTATTTTCTGGTGCCGAAGGAGGCCGACAGATCGCGGTCGAGACGCGATCGATGGCCAGTGGCGTGGCCGAGTTCGTGAAGCGCGGTTCGGTGCCAATTGATCGGTTCGCTGTAGGCCTGCGGCGGCGGAACCACGACATAGTCATGGGCTGGATCGTAGAAGGCCTGATTGCCTCCGATCCTGAAGTCGATACCCGTCGCCTTGATCAGTGCCTCGACCCTGGGCTCGATCATGCCAGGCGGTGCAGGTGGCGCGAGAAGAGTGATGTCGTCCGGCAAGCCATCGCATTGCGCCGCGTTGAACACGGTGAAGCGTTTCAGGAAGGGAATCGGTCGAGCTTCATCGCCGGTTTCCCGCGCGCGCCTTTTCTCGTCGTTCGGCACAAATCGGTCGGCGTAGACGACAGTCGTGCCTTGTTCGCCCTTGCGAACGCTGCCCCCGAGCGCTTGCGCCTGCCGGAAGGTGAGCCAGCTCTGGCCAGGGAAACCATGCTCGATGACCGAGCCCCAGAGCAACAGGACGTTGATCCCGGAATATTGCCTGCCAGTGGCGGCATTTCTCGGCATAGCCAGCGGCGCCTTCGCAGCTGAAGTGCCCCAGGGTTGGACCCAAGGCACATGACCAGCCTCGAGTTCAGCGATGATCTTGTTGGTAATATCGTCGTAAAGGCTGGACCTGCTCGACCCGGCGCTTGAGCCTGCGGTTCTTCTGGACATCGCGGTTCTCCGCGACGGGCGCCGGAAGCCACTCTCCCGACCCTCAACCCGTCACGGAAGATCGTCCGCACCTCTCACTCTGCTTTCGGAGACCTTTCCGGAGCGAGCCGTTAAACGCGCTGAAGCGGCCGTTTCAGTTCAGACCAGACACGGATCGCTTCCCTCGTCCGCGTAAGCGGGCCAGACAAAAAGGGGCGTACAAAGCGAAGGCAATGAAATGTCCGCCAGGCCGGACGTAAGTCAGTTCGTTGCCGGAGCCGGTTCGTGACCCCGAGACCGGTTCAACAGGGCGGCCTTAGGAGCGCCAGCATAGCGCCGCCGAAGGCGGGACGCGGGACAGACCGCCCCCGGCGAGGGGTGCCTTATGAAAGCCCATTTCGAAAGATGCTCGGCATTCGCACTTCTCCCTTTTTGGGAGTGTCGCGAATGCTGCGATGCATCCCTAATGGCATCAGGAGACTTCGGTGGCCGAGACATGGAAGCCGGTTTGCACCCACCAAAATCGCCGCCGAAGTGCCGTTGAACGCCAGGCGCACGTTCAATCAAGGCCACTGGGCCGTAAGTGAGTGAGAACTGAGTTTGCAGACCGTTGCCTCCAAGACCCGCTATTGGGGCGTGTGTATGCCATTTGCCACATGTGAGCGAAAAGCAGGCGCCTTAGGTAAGGCTGCGGATAGTCACCGCCGGGCTTCGGTGAAAATCCTGCCATGTCGCGACGGGGGAGCCTCAGATGAACAAGTCCTTTAGTTTTGGAGATGAACCTCAGCACCGCGACCTTTCAAGCTTGGTTGCAGAAGAAGTGCAGCGCGTTCTGACTCTATGCGATCAAGTTATAAAGGAACGCGGGTCAACCTCATCGATCGCAGGCGCAGGCAATGTCGCTCCTGCCGGGCAGCCTTCCACACCTTGCCGACAAGGTGTCCATGAAGAATTGACCGCCCTGGCCATCGAATTTATCCGCAAGCTCGCAGATGGAGCAGCGCGAAGTTTCGATGCCAACGCCCCTGATGCGGCTCCGCCCACCGCGCGAACCGACAGTGCGCATGAGTTTGCAGTCCTAAGAGCACGAGATCAGCAATGCGATAGCATGCGAATTGCTGACTGGGCGGGCCAGGTGGCAGGATCAACATATCTGGAAGAGCACTTCGGCATACCGCGATCGACACTGAATTGGTGGCAACGGCACAACGACGTAGTCGGATTGCGAAAAGGCTCTCGCAAGCATGTGTTCCCCTTGGCTCAGTTCATCGATGGCAGACCTGTTCCGGGAATACGACAAGTGCTCTCCTTGTTTTCCAGTTCCAGACTGGCGTGGCTTTGGCTGGTCTCGCCTTTACCTCGGCCTGACGGCCGAATTCCCATAGAAATGCTAAGACAAGATCTCGCTGCTGAAGTCATCTTGGCCGCGCAAAATTTTCTCCACATGAAGCCGAGCTGATCAAGCCATTTTCAAATTAGTCTCGCTGACAATTCATCAAAAACCATGGTAAGCCGGAGAGATCGCATGTCAAATTGCGATACTATCCATGTTAATTTCCACCTACATCAATAATTCCGAGCTGAACATTCTGAGCTGTATTGTGCAAGTTGCTTAGTTTGTGCAGATAAAATGTAAAAATTGATGGTATAATTGCCACAATTGTTTCGCAATATTGCCGTATAACTTGGAAATCAGCTTGCCAAAATCGATGTCGTGAATAGCATTACACCGTGATCAAGTTGCACCGCGCAGCTTTATCGAGGGATGGGTGGGGAAACTCTGGTTCAGCCAGAAGCTCTGCCCCTTATTTAATCTTTGTGTGGAGAAAAAATGAACATCAAGAGCCTTCTTCTCGGCTCAGCTGCGGCCCTGATCGCAGTTTCCGGTGCTCGCGCCGCCGACGCTGTGACCGTCGCCGAGCCGGAACCGGCCGAATACGTCAAGATTTGCGACGTCTACGGCGCTGGCTACTTCTATATCCCGGGCACCGAGACCTGCCTGCGCATCGGCGGCTATGTCCGCTACGACATCGGCGGCGGCGACGTCGGCTCGATCGATGGCGCACGGTCTGGCGACCACAAGGACAGTGGCGAGAACGACACTTGGCACAAGAATGCCCGCCTCTCGCTGCAGACCTGGACCGGCCAGGAAACCGAGCTGGGCACCTTGAAGACCTACACCGAGACCCGCTTCAACTTCGGCAACAACCAGTCGGGTGCCGACTCCGTCACCAATCCGGATGGTAGCGTCACCTTTCTCCCGAACGGCGCCCACAACAAGGACGTTTCGCTGAACTTCGCCTGGATCCAGCTCGGTGGTCTGCGCGTCGGTAAGGACGAATCGGCCTTCGATACGTTCATCGGCTACGCCGGCAGCGTCATCAACGATACGCTCGTTCCCTACGGTGATTTCGACACCAACGTCGTGCAGTACTACTTCGACGCGGGCAACGGCTTCTCGGCCGTGGTCTCTCTCGAAGAAGGCTCGGGCTTCGACACGATCGACAGCTACGTTCCGCACGTCGTCGGCGGTCTGAAGTGGACGCAGGGCTGGGGCGCGATCAGCGGCGTCATCGCTTACGACAGCAACTACGAGGAAGTGGCCGGCAAGGTTCGCTTGGATGTGAACGTTTCCAACGAAGTGTCGCTGTTCGTCATGGGCGGCTACGGCACCGACGACAACCTCACGGACAACAGCTACGCAACCCCGGCCAACGGTCGCGGCTTCTACAAGCAGTGGGGCGGCAAGTGGGCAGTCTGGGGCGGCGGTACCTACAAGTTCAACGAGAAGACCTCGTTCAACGCGCAGGTTTCTGCTGACGACTGGAAAAACGTCGCCGTTGCAGCCAACGTCGCCTACGACATCGTCCCCGGCTTCACGATCACAGCCGAAGTCGACTACCTCCATGCAGGCCGGTTTGGCGACGCAAACTACGTCAACCCCTCGTTTACGGGTGCCGACAAGAAGAACAGCGTCGGCGGTCTCCTGCGCTTCCAGCGCTCGTTCTAACGATCGAACGTTGGATCATGGCGCGCGCGATATCGGAACGCGCGCGCTATGACCGCCCATTTGCAGCACCGGCGAAGCGGAATACATTCGATCTCGCCGATGGTCAGCCCATCGCCGAACGGCGCTTGAGGCAATACAATCTCGGCGGCCGGATCACCGCCGATACGATGGACTCGTTCTCGGATGAATTTCCCAAGGCAGACATCATCACGATGGGAACGAATCTCGAGAACAAGAAGATGCTGATCGCCAAGGCCTACTGCGTGTTGCCGCCCCGCGGCGCACTGGTAGCCATCGAAGCGACCGTTTCAGTTCAGACCAGAGATGGATCGCTTCCCTTGTCCGCGTAAGCGGACCAGACGAAAGAGGGCGTACAAAGCGCAGGCAATGAAATGTCCGCCAAGGCGGACGTAAGTCAGTTCGTTGCCGGAGCCGGTTCGTGACCCCGAGACCGGTTCAACAGGGCGGCCTTAGGAGCGTCAGCATAGCGCCGCCGAAGGCGGGACGCGGGACAGACCGCCCCCGGCGAGGGGTGCAATATGAAAACCCATTTCGAAAGCTGATTGCTATTGGCAATTCTCCCTTTTTGGGAGTGTCGCGAATACTCCATTGCAATTTAGATCGCACGACCAGAAGCCGCTGGGTCGTGGGAAACAAAGCCGATCTGCCATCTGAGGGGATCGCAGCGGTATCACGATCGGTCGCGGTGGGTGAATGCAGGGCGCGATACCTTCGCGACAAATTTGAGATGTACGGACGGGGTCTATTCGATGCGGAAATGTCGCGATGTCTTTGCATCTCGTCGATCGGACGCGGTGCCGCAAGTGGATCGACGAGCACCACTATTTGGTTGGGTTGTGGCGTCACTCTCTGGGGTGGTCATGGGGTTCCTTTTCGGGGGCAAGATCTGGCTCGCTGCCGAGGTCTTCATCGGCATCGGTACAGGCCTGCTCTTGGGCTGGTGGGCCCGAGGCATGGCTGAAACCTCTTCGGAGTCTTTAGTCGATGATTCGGTCAGCGACTGGGATCTTGAGCCGCCGTTAAACGCGAGTTCGAGGCAATCTGTTCGGCTGTTTCGCAACGAGCCGAACGGATTGCCGCCGTGGTTTCTCGATCTGCAAGATTTGCACAAAGGCGACCGGACAGACTGAAAATGAACCAGCCTTATCGGGCCTCGGAACCAAGCAACTCCGTAGTTGCTCGTGCCCGTCTAGAGTTGCGCATCCACATCCTCCCGCCCAATGGATGCGCCGTGCTGCGATCGGGTCTCACCCCGATCGCAGCATTCTTAGCGCCGCGCCGACCGCTGGCGCCGAACCCGCATCGGTGTGGGCCTCACTGTTGCGATTGAGATATCCCAATCGGCGAGGAGGGCGATGCGAGAGTTGGCAGAACTGGACGTTTCTGCGGTGTCTGGGGGCGGTGCTTTGATTGCCGTTCATGGGCTTTCGAAAGGGCAGGTGGCGGGCAGCCGCTCACAAGGCGACAGGGGGATCGGGGGTAGCGGTTCGTCTCGCAGATCGTCTACGGCCTGTGCCACACGGTAGCGGGGCGAGCCTATTGGCCGCCCGGATAGGCGCAGCGGGGCTTGGCGCGAATTGTTCGGGCACCTATGGGGGCAGTTTCGCAGCCGCTGCCGGTCGTATCTCGGGTGGCATGCCAAGCGTCAGCGCTCCACCTAATCGAGGTTTCTATGGGAAAGATATATGCTGCGATAATTCTCTTTATGTTACTGACAATCTACGATATTTTGGCAAAAGAGTTCATGATTCCATTCGATCGTGTAATTTTCTATGCGTTGGTTGCTTTTCTGTCTTACTGTTTGTTTGGATTGTTTTGACTGGTAGGGTTATCGCTTCACTCACGGTTCTCGCGGCTAGGTCCGGCTGCTGACACAGGTCGACGGTGGGCGGCCAGAACATGCCACGTCATTGGCAAGCAGACGAAATCACGCCTTTCGAAATCAATCGAATTCTCGATCCAAAGCCTTCGAAGGGCATCGTCGCAGCTGGACTTGAGCATCTCGCGCAAGCTTTCCCCGCCTTCAAAGGCGTAAAGCTAACGCATGAATGGGCTGGATTGATGGACGTCACACCGGACGCCGTTCCGATCATAGGAGCTGTGCCGTTGGTGGAGGGTCTCTTCCTCTCTACGGGTTACTCCGGTCACGGTTTTGGCCTGGGACCTGGCGCCGGGGCGCTGATGGCGGACCTGATCACTGGCGCGAAACCACTCGTTGATCCGTCGCTCTTTCGCGCAGAACGCTTTCGGCGTTTAGCGCCTGATACGGCTGGGCGCCGCCAGGCAGCGCAAGGCATGTCGACCGGGCCAGCCGAGTGCCGCTGCTGTCGATAACAGCCACTCGCCAATCGAGGACGGAGAGGCGTTCATCCTTTGCTCGAACCTGGTCCGGCCCAACTTTCGATTCCGGACGATGCATACTCAATTTGGGCTTCGAGATGTTCACTTCCTAAGCGGCGCGCGCTCGAGATAGAGCGTGGAGTGCCTCTGGTTTCAGATGGGTGTAGCGCTTCAACATTTTCCAGTCCTTGTGCCCAGTTACCAGCGCAACTTGTTCGATCGAGAATCCGGCCTCGAAAAGGCGGCTTGTCCCTTCGTGCCGCAAGTCATGAAAATGAAGGTCGTGGATACTGAGATCAGCGCAACCTCGACGGAAGGCTGTGCCAACTGACCTATGATTGAAAGGGAAAATTCGATCATCGTCATTGCTGCGCCTTGCCTGCTGCTCCTCGACAATGGCCCAGGCGTCGTATCCAGTTGCCGCAAACAGCGGGATGCGCTGATTGTTACCATTCTTGTTGCGTGGGTCTTTCCGGTCGCGGATGAGAAGCATCCGCGTGCGGTTTTCCAGGTCGGACCAACGCGCCTTGCAGATTTCCTCCTGTCGCATCGCTGTCGCGACGGCGAAACGTATAATCCGGCCAACCGGCGCTATCTGAAGAGGGTTTGCATCGAAGTGAGCGATCAGCCTGTCGAGTTCATCTTGGGTAGGTCGCCTGTCGCGCTCGCACCCCTTGCCGACAAGGCCGAGGCGCTTAAGCGCGATACGCGCGAGATCGACGGGTTCCACCTTGACCGGCAGACCGTGGACGGCCGCAGCGTGGGACAGGATAAGTTTTACAAAGCCGATGTCGATACCGAGAGTCATCGGCCCGGCGCCTTGGGCGGCTCGCTCACGGCCAAAACGAACGAGCCGTTCACGATCGAGAGCCGCTATGCTGCATTTGCCCAGATGTCTTCGGAGCATATCGAGGGCCGCAGCCTTGGAGCGGCGAGGGGACTTGCCTACTTCGCACATGTCGTCGATATGAAGGTCGATGAGCTCGCCGAAGGTTTTTAGGCGGGCTATGCGGGACTTGGTCGGCGTCTCTCCGCGATCCACTTGGCGCTCGGTTTCGGTCGCCCAGCGGCGCGCGTCGTCTCTCCGCAGGAAGGTCTCGCTGACGTAGCGACCTTTGCGACGGACTTGCACGCGCCAGGAACCGGATGAGAGTTTTGTGTAGGTGGCCATTTTTTCGTGTGCGCTCCGTGTGCACTGAGAGATCGAAACGTGGCGAAAAGGGTCGTATTCTGGCGTAAATTCGTGTGCACTCGTCAGGTTCTAAGGGTTTGATGTTAAAGAAAAAATGCTGAAAAATCAAGACCATAGAGTGGCCATAGCGCCGATGATGGACTGGACGGACAGGCACTGCCGGTTCTTCCATCGCCAGCTGACGCGCCGTGCGCTGCTTTATACCGAGATGGTGGTGGCCGACGCCGTCATCCACGGTGCGCGCGAGAGGCTGCTCGGCTTCGATGCTCTGGAACATCCCGTCGCCTTGCAACTCGGAGGCTCCGATCCGGCAAAACTCGCCGAAGCGGCGCGCATTGGCGAAGCCTTCGGCTATGACGAGATCAACCTCAATGTCGGTTGCCCGTCCGACCGCGTCCAGTCGGGCACATTCGGCGCCTGCCTGATGAAGGTGCCCGGCCTCGTTGCCGACTGCGTCGCGGCGATGAAGGCGGTGGTGAAAATTCCTGTCACCGTCAAATGCCGGATCGGCGTCGATGAGCAGGATCCCGAGGCGGCGCTCGATGCGCTGGCGGACGGGGTTCTCAATGCCGGCGCAGACGCGCTTTGGGTGCATGCGCGCAAGGCCTGGCTGGAGGGGCTCAGTCCCAAGGAAAATCGTGACATCCCGCCACTCGACTACAACAGGGTCTATCGGCTGAAGGCCAAAAAACCGAACGAATTCATTGGTATCAATGGCGGAATTCAGTCGCTTGAAGAGGCGCGGGCGCATCTCGATCATGTCGATGGTGCCATGCTTGGCCGCGCCGCCTACCACACACCAGGCATTCTGGCTGGCGTCGACGCCGCCTTCTACGGTGCGAAACCCGAGGCCTTCGATTTCGCTGCGCTGATCGATGCGATGGCCGGCTATGCGGCGCGTCACATCGAACAGGGTGGGCGGCTCGGCCATGTCACCCGCCATATGGTCGGACTGTTCCACGGATTGCCGGGTGCACGCCGCTACCGCCAGATCCTGTCGACCGACGCAAACCGGCCCGGTGCCGGGCCTGACGTGCTGAAGACGGCTTTCGCCGCGGTCGAATTCGGTAGAGGGACGGCCGAGGCGGCCTGAGCTCAGTCCCGCAGGATCATGCGGTCGCCGCGCACGTCGAAGCCCGAGAGCGAGCCGACGAAGTTCATGCCAAGCAGGCTTTGGCTCAGCATGCCGGGTGCCGCGACCATCACCGACATGTCCTTGCGCACGATGCCGCCGATCGCCACCGCGTCGGTCTTGACCGCCGCGGCGCGCGCCATGCCGTTGGCTGTCGAAACCGGTATCGTGTAGTTGAGCGCGGCCGGGTTGAAGCCGGCGGCTTGCGCGTCTTCCGACGTCAGCACCGTGCTGGTCGCGCCGGTATCGACAACGGCCCGCACAGGATTGCCATTGACCAGGATGCGCGCTTCGAAATGGCCATTGTCGGCTTTGTCGAGGGTTACGGTGGCGTGGCCGTCTTCAACGCCGAGAGCCAGCGGACTGCCGGGAACAAGCCCGGCGGTCACCCGGCTGGCGACGTCCTGCAGTTCGTAACGATATTGGTAACCGGCGACCAGTGCCAGCACGATTGCCACCCAGGCGCCAAGGTTGCGGGCCATCGCACCCAACGGGCGGCCTGACCGCAGCAGGCCGGCGCCGATCAGGGCGCCGAAGGCGCCAAGCCAGATCAGCCGGCCGAAATCGTAGTTCTCGACGCCGAGCGTGCTGCCGGCGGAATCGTTGAGCATGAGGAGGACCGCTCCCACGCCGATCACCGCCATCAAAATCCAGAACAGCCGGCTACTCATTTCGTGCCTCTAAAGTGCGTCGCGTTCACGCGCCATGCGGGTGCGGCGCGTTTCCCGGCGCGGCCGGCGCTCGACCGTTTCCAGCCGGGCCGGCAATTCGGCCATCACATTGCGGCGCGTTTCGGGCGTCATCCCCATCCAGGCGCCGATTTCCTCACGCGTGCGGCCGCAACCGAAGCAGAAGCCGGTTTTCATGTCGATCGAACAGACAAGGATGCAGGGGGATTCGATGGCCGTCATGACTTTCTCTTGAGGATTCCATTCGGAATCCCGAGTTCCATCTCCACATGGTGCAACGGCAAAGCCAATGCAAGCCCTCGCGATCGCGCCTTCCCAGGCCATCTTTGCGGCAATCAAGGCGGATGTTTGGGAGAGGTTGTGCCGATCACGCAACGCGGCTATGCCGCTCCCAACTCCAGGAATGATTGCTCACGACATGATCAGCGCTCTGCCTTTCGACGATTTCCGCAACCTGCTCGACAATCTGCCGGCAGCCGACCTCAAAGCTGAGGCACGGGTGCGCACACTGTTTGCCAAAGCCGACAAGCCAGCGCATTCGCTCGGCCGCATCGAGGACATCGCCGCGTGGCTTGCCGCCTGGAGCGGTCGGGCTCCGCCCGCCGTGACAAGACCGCTGATGGCGGTCTTTGCCGGCAACCATGGTGTTGTCAGGCATGGCATTTCGCCACGCCCGGTGGCGGCGACCGCCAACGCGGTCGAGCTTTGCGCGGCCGGCGGTGCGGCGATCAACCAGATCTGCATCGCCAACGACCTCGGATTAAAGGTATTCGATCTCGCCCTGCACATCCCGACCGGCGACATCACCGATGACGCCGCGCTCGACGAGCGCGGTTGCGCGGCCACCATGGCCTTCGGCATGGAAGCGATCGCCGGCGGCACCGATTTGCTTTGCCTCGGCGATCTCGGCGTCGGCAATTCCACCGTCGCCGCCGCCCTGTTTGCGGCGCTGTTCGGGGGCAGGGGTGCCGATTGGGTCGGGCCGGGATCCGGCGCCGATCCGGCGATGCAGGCCCGCAAGGCGGATGTGGTCGATGCGGCGCTGGCCTTTCACCACGGCCATCTCGACGACCCGTTGGAGGTGCTGCGCAGGGTCGGCGGCCGCGAGTTCGCGGCGATAGCCGGCGCTATCCTCGCCGCGCGGATGCAGAAGATTCCGGTGCTGCTCGACGGCTTTGCCGCAACGGCTGCCGCAGCGGTGCTTTATGCCGCGAACCCTTCAGCGCTAGACCATTGTCTTCTCGCCAGCCTGTCGCCGGAGCCTGCGCACGCCAAGGCCGCCGAGCTGCTTGGCTTCCGTCCGCTGCTTGACCTCCGCATAAGCCATGGCGAAGGGGCAGGGGCAGCACTTGGCGCAGGCCTGGTCAAGGCGGCGGCGATGACCAGTTCGGGCATGGCGGCGGCTGTGCGGGGCTAGGCACGAGGCACACAGGGCGCTGACGAAGGTGCTACCGCCGTCGCGCCGCCACCGCCGCGGTCGGCAGTGCCGGCAGCTCTTCCATCACCCGGCTCAGCGGGAAGATGGCAATCGCCTCCGTGCCTTCACGCAGCTTGGAATGAAGCTCGAACTCGCCACCATGCATGGCGAGCAGGCCTTGCACGATCGGCAGGCCGAGCCCGGTGCCCTGTTCGGCGCTCTTGATGGCGATCGAACCCTGGCCGAAGGCCGAGAGCACAATCGGGATCTCGTCCTCGGGAATGCCGGGGCCATTGTCCTTGATCGAGATGTACTGCCCGCCGCCTGCCGTCCAGCCGACGCGGACGCGGATCTCGCCGCCGGTGGCGGTGAATTTTATGGCGTTCGACAACAGGTTGAGCGTGATCTGGCGCACGGCGCGCTCGTCGGCGAACAGCCGCGGCAATGTCTGTTCGAAATCCTGGACGAGACGGATATCCTTGTTGCGCGCCTTCAACTCCATCATGTGGCAGCAATCCTCGACGATGTTGAGCAACATCACCGGCTCTTCGTTGAGCTGGTAGCGGCCGGCCTCGATGCGCGACAGGTCGAGGATCTCGTTGATCAGGTCGAGCAGATGCTGGCCGGAATCATGCACGTCATGGGCGTAGTCGCGATAGGTGGGATTGCTCATCGGCCCCAACACCTCGTTCGCCATCACCTCGGAAAAGCCGAGAATGGCGTTGAGCGGCGTGCGCAATTCATGGCTCATCGAAGCGAGGAACCGCGACTTCGCCAGATTGGCGTCCTCGGCCCGCCGCCGCGCCTCATCCGACATCGACTTCGCGGTCTCGACTTCGGCAATCAGCGCATCCGTTTCGGAGCGGAACGACAACAGCATCAGCGAGGAGCGGTTGAGGTGACGGGCGATATAGGCGAAGAAAGGCAACGACACGACGAGCAGTCCGGCCATGATCGCCTCGACCGGCATCCACAATTTGACTCCGGCATAGGCATAGAGCGCGACCGGAACGGCAAAAGTTGCCAGCAACGCCCCGCTCAGGGATGAGGCCATGACCGCGGTCCCAGCCATGGCAAACAGCAGCACCACCGCCTTGACCACCTGGAACTGGTCGACCTGGCAGACACCGCAGCCAAGCCAGACGAACCAGCCCCAGCCGAGGCCGCAAAGGAAATGGCCGACAAGGAATTCCCGTTGCGCTTGCAAAGGGTTGAGCTCGGACGCTTCCGTACGCTCAATGCGCCGCGCCATGAAGACGACGATCGTATAGCCAGTGAGCGTGAACAGCGCCCAGAGCCCGATCTCGTTGCCGACGCCGGCGAGCCGGCCGGCCGCGGCGATCGCCAGGACGAGCAGCGGGATGACCACGGCGCCGCTTGTCATGGCGCGCGCGTGGAGTTTCAGCAGTTCGCGGTCGAAATCGAGATTGCCGGCCTGCTGCGAAAGACGGTCGCGCGTCTTGCGCACCGCGCGCGCCACATCGCTGTTGCGATGGGGTTTCCTGCGGTCCACAATGAACTTGTCCGCTGTGTTCGAGCGTTGCAAGGGCATCAAAAGCTTCAATTTATGCGCGCAGCGATTTCAAGGTGTTAAGCTACGTTCGAATGATTAACCAACCGTTTGCCATATGAGCCGTTCCTGGTCGCCGAGATCGCGTCGGCGGTACGCGGCGCCAGGCCCGAGAAGCCTGTGGCGCAAAGTGCTGGACTACGGGCTGGCTGCTCTCATACTGGGGCTGCTGATCCTGTTGGCGGCGCGCCTCGATCGGGTGGAAACGCGCCAGACGCAAGGTGCTGCCATCATCAATGATGGCGATTCGATCACGCTCGGCACCGAGCGCATCCGCATGCGCGGCATCGACGCGCCGGAGTACACCCAGACCTGCCGCAGAAACGGCACTGACTATGCCTGTGGCACGCTTGCGCGCCAATCGCTGGTGCGCCTGATCGCCGGCAAGCCGGTCACCTGCAGCGGCTGGCAGCGGGACCGCTATGGCCGGCTGCTCGGCGACTGCAAGGCTGGCGGGATAGACCTCAACCGCGCCCAGGTCGAGGCGGGCTGGGCCGTTGCCTTTGGCGACTACGAAAGTGAGCAAGCGGCTGCCCGCGCGGCAAAAGCCGGTATCTGGGCAGGTACGTTCGACCAGCCGCAGGACTGGCGCGACAGCCATCACGGTGAGGTCGTGGAGCGAAAACACGGCACGCTGGCGTCGATCGGCGACGCCGTGCGGGAGATTTTTCGCTTCTGGTGAGGCGTATTGGTTTGGAAGGAAAGGGAGGATCGAATGAAACTCTTCGATGGAGGCCGGGCGCCCAACCCAAGGCGGGTTCGTGTTTTCCTTGCCGAGAAGGGGATCACGGTTCCGCTGGTGTCCGTCGACATGGGCGCTTTGGAGCACAAGGGCCAGACGGTGAGCTCGCGCAACCCTTTGCAGCGCCTGCCGGTGCTGGAGCTTGATGATGGCACCGTCATCACCGAATCCGTCGCCATCTGCCGCTATTTCGAGGAGTTGCATCCCGAGCCGGCCCTGTTCGGACGTGGCGCGCTCGGCAAGGCGCAGGTCGAGATGTGGCAGAGGCGGATGGAGTTCAATTTGCTGAGCTGCGTCGCGCAGGCCTTTCGCCATATCCATCCAGCGATGAAGGAATGGGAAATTCCGCAGATCCCCGAATGGGGCGAGGCCAATAAACCAAAGGCAATCGAATTCCTGAAAATCCTCGACGGCGAGTTGGCGAGCCGGGAATTCGCCGCCGGCGACAGCTATTCGATTGCCGATATCACCGGCCTGATCGCGATCGACTTCATGAAGCCGGCGCGCATCAGGGTGCCGGAAGAATGCACCAATGTGCTGCGTTGGCATCAGGCGATCTCCAGCCGGCCGAGTGCCGCCGCTTGAGCGTGGAACTGGACAGTTTTGCCGCAAAGGTCCGGGCCTGCCGCATCTGCGTCGAAAATCCCGTCGGCAAACCGCTGCCGCATGAGCCGCGACCGGTGCTGCGGCCTTCGTCCGGCGCCCGCATCCTGATCGCCAGCCAGGCGCCGGGAACCAAGGTGCACCTGTCGGGCATGCCGTTCACCGATGCCTCGGGCGACCGATTGCGCAGCTGGCTCGGCGTGACCAGCGACGAATTCTACGACATCGAGAAATTCGCTATCGTTCCGATGGGCTTCTGCTTTCCCGGCCAGGATGCCAAGGGCGGTGACCTGCCGCCAAGGCGCGAATGCGCGCCGGCCTGGCGCGTGCCCTTGATGGCGCTGATGCCGCGGATCGACCTGGTGCTGACGATCGGCATCTATGCGCAGTCCTGGCACATGGGCGCCGCGCGCCGTCCCTCGCTGACGGAAACGGTGATGGACTGGCGCGCCATCTGGGAGAATTCCGTCGGTGCGAAAGTGTTGCCGCTGCCGCATCCGTCCTGGCGCAACAGCGGCTGGTTGAAGCAGAATCCGTGGTTTGAAATGGATTTGCTGCCTTTCCTGCGTTCGGAAATCCGCTATCGCCTCGCTTAGGCATTCAGCAAGAAATCACTCGCTTTTGTAGCGATTGGCAGAATTTCTTTCTTGTGAAAGCCTGGAATAAGAGGGAGTATAGATAAACATTCCTCCAGGAGCCTCTAATGGACCGCCTTGACCGAAAAATCCTCCGCCTCCTGCAGGAGGACGCGACGCTCGCGGTGGCCGATGTCGCCAAGAAAGTCGGCCTGTCGACCACGCCTTGCTGGCGCCGCATCCAGAAGCTCGAGGAGGAGGGCGTCATCAAGCGGCGCGTCGCCATTCTCGACCACGAAAAGGTCAATGTGCGGGTCACCGTCTTCGTCTCGATCCGCACCAACTCGCACAGCCATGAATGGCTGCGGCGGTTTTCCGAGGTTATCCAGGAGTTTCCCGAGGTGGTCGAGTTCTACCGCATGAGCGGCGACGTCGACTATCTCTTGCGCGTCGTCGTGCCCGACATCGCCGCCTACGACGCCTTCTACAAGCGGCTGATCGCCAAGATCGAAATCCGTGACGTCTCGTCGTCCTTCGCCATGGAGCAGATCAAATACACGACCGAAATCCCGCTCGACTACATGGTGCTGGACAAGGAATCGGGTGCCAACGCGGCCTGAGCGCGATCAATTCTTCTTCTTGTTGAGGAAACTCCACGGTGAGTTCACCGGCAAGGTGACGGAGTCCGGCACGCTGTCGACGCCGACCACCTCCGCCTTGCGCACGGTGTAGCCGGACTGGATGACGCTGACGCCGTCGAGAATGAACAGCTGGCTTTTCTCCATGTCCGGCTTCAGCGCACCGGTGACGGCAACCGACTGGTAGGCTTGCGACATCTTGTAGGGATGGGCTGGCGTGACCAGCACGATCTGGTTGGGCGGTGGCGTCGGCATGTGGCTGCACGCGCCCGTCCAGGGCACCAGCAGGAACTGATAGACGAGATCGCCGTCACGATCGACCGGCAATGCATAGCCGGCTAATTGTATGGTCTTATCCTGCAAATCCACGGACAGCGTTTCGCCATGATCGGGCAATTTTGCCGCGATCATCGGCAGGCCGGCGTCTTCGGCAACCGCCTGGCTCGCTGGCCGCAAATCCTTCCAGAATATGTGCATGGTCTCGGCCGAAGCGCCGGCGGCGGAGAGAGACAGCGCGGCCGCGAGCGCGAAGCTTGATCTGAAATGGTTCATGGCCGCTTCCTTTGCCTGGGAGTAAAGACGCCGAGGTCCATGAGGTCAATGCTCGAGACGCATCACATGTCGGCGAGAACCGGCCATGCCGGCCTCGTGGAAGCCGCGCGCCGCAAACATGTCGCGAAAGCCCATGAAACGGTAACTCGGCGACGCCTCGGCCACCGGATAGGCCTCAATGATGCGCGCTCCCTTGGCGAAGGCATGGTCAATGGCTGCATCGAGCAAGGCAGATGCAAGGCCGACGCCGCGCAAAACCCTCGGCACATAGAAACAGGCGATCGACCATACGCCTGTCTCACTGTCATCCTGCTGCTTTGAAAGCCTGCGATAAGTCTCGCGCGGCGCAACCGAGCACCAGCCGACGGTCTTGCCGTCGATCTCGGCGAGGATGCCGACCGGGGTTCCGGCATCGATGAGCGCTGTCATCTGACGCTTCTTTTCATCGTTCTGGATGTGCTCGCGGCCGGAGTGCCGCCAGGCCATGCACCAGCAGTATTTCGGCGCACCCGGCTGCTCGAACAAAGTCTCGAAATTGCGGCGTGTTGCCGGCGTCACCTCGATGAAGCGGATATTGGCAAGGTCAAACGTTTCTGATGGCGAGGCGTTCGAGCGTTTTGGCATCCGACAGTTCCTTCACGGCGTCCTTGCCGATCCAGCGCGCGGTCTTGTCCGGGGGAGTCGGCAAGCTTCTGGGCCAGCGCAAGGGCAGGGGCGTGCAGGCTCATCGAGCGTTTGCCGATCTGCCGCAGCGCCCAGTTGACGGCTTTCCTGACGAAGTTGCGCTCATCGCTGGCATGCGCTTCGATCAGAGGCAAATAGGACAGGAACGTCGCGTCCGGTTCCTTTTTCAGATGCACGGCCGCCCAGGCCAGCATGGCAAAGGCCGTGCGGCGGACGAATTCGCGCTCGTCGGCGGCGAACTCTTCGACCAGTTCGCGCCAGAACGGCGTGTCGACGAACAGGTCAGAGACGGTATCGACGATTTCCCAGGAATCGAAATCGCCGGCCCAGCGGCGACATTCTTCGATGGCGATCTTCTTCGGCTCGCCGGTGAAAGCCGCCAGCAGCCGCGCTTCGCGAATGCCGCTGGCCCACAGCGCCAGGGACCGTCCGTGGTTGCGCTTGAGCTTGCGCGCCAATGGCCGCAAATCCGTATTGCCGACGCCAAGCGCGGTCGCCGTGTTGATGCCGAACCGTGCCATGCCGGCGCGGTTTTCCTCGGTGCCGATTGAGCGCAGGTGCGCGACGATATCCTGCGCGGTCCAGTCTGGAGCGGGCAGGGACATGGTCGCCTACTTCTCCAGGCGCGCCAGCAGCGAAGACGTGTCCCAGCGCTTGCCGCCCATGGCCTGCACATCCTTGTAGAACTGATCGACAAGCGCGGTCACCGGCAGCCTGGCGCCGTTACGGTCGGCTTCAGCCAGGCAGATGCCGAGGTCCTTGCGCATCCAGTCGACGGCGAAGCCGAAATCGTATTTGCTGGCATTCATGGTCTTGTGCCGGTTTTCCATCTGCCAGGAGCCGGCCGCACCCTTGGAAATCACCTCGATCACCTTTTCGATGTCGAGCCCGGCCTTCTTGCCGAAATGGATGCCTTCCGACAGTCCCTGAACCAGTCCGGCGATGCAGATCTGGTTGATCATCTTGGTCAGCTGGCCGGCGCCCGCCGAACCCATCAGCCCGACCATGCGGGCATAGGCGTCGATGACCGGCCTGGCCCTGTCGAAGGCAGCCTGGTCGCCGCCGACCATGACGGTCAGCACGCCGTTCTCGGCGCCGGCCTGGCCACCGGAAACCGGCGCATCGAGAAACGAGAACCCGCCGGCTTGCGCGGCTGCCGCCAATTCGCGCGCGACTTCCGCCGATGCCGTGGTGTTGTCGATGAAGACCGAACCTTTCTTCATTGATTTGAAGGCGCCGTCCGGGCCTGTCGTCACCGAGCGCAGATCATCGTCATTGCCGACGCAGGAAAAGACGAAGTCCTTGTCCTTGGCTGCCTCTACCGGCGTCACTGCCAGGCTGCCGCCATGTTGGCCGACCCACTGCTCGGCCTTGGCCCTGGTGCGGTTGTAGACGGTGACGTCGTGGCCGCCCTTGTTCCTGAGGTGTGCCGCCATGGGGTAGCCCATAACGCCAAGACCGAGAAATGCCACAGATGCCATGAACTTGCCCTTCAGACGAAAACGAAATTGCTGCGAAAGCTCTAGAGCAATTCCAGGAAAAGTGTGAAGCGGTTTTCCCACAGGAATTGCGTCAAAACAAAGAGATAGAGCGGTTCGGCGTTTCTGCGAAACGGTGAACCGTTCTAGGCTCTGCGCTCAATTCGTCAAGACGCCTGTGGCACGATCGACTGGTACAGTATGGGAACCCGTCAGCGTTTCAGATGGATGGTGATCCGGCGCTCGATCCATTCGATGGCATGGCGCAACAGCTCGACCATCACGAGGTACACCAGGGCGACCCAGATATAGGACTGGATGTCGAAGGAGTTGGCGAAGGCGAGTTTTGCATTGCCCATCAGGTCGTAGACGGTGATGATGGCGACGATCGCCGAAGCCTTGACCATCAGGATCAGCTCATTGCCGTAAGGCCGCAAGGCGACGACCAGCGCTTGCGGCAGGACGATCTTGCGCAGCGTCTGCAGTTTGTGCAGGCCGAGCGAGGCAGCGCCTTCCCATTGGCCCTTCGGCACACTCTCGATAGCGCCGCGCAGGATCTCGGCCTGGTAGGCGGCGGTGTTGAGCGCAAAGGCGAAGACGCCGCAGTTGAAGGCGTCCTTGAAGAAATCCCAGAGCCCGATCATCTGGAGTTGAGGCCTGAACGACCCCAACCCGTAATAGACCAGAAACGTCTGAACCAGCAGCGGCGTGCCCCGGAAGAAATAAACGTAGCAATAGGCAAGGCCGGACAGGATGCGATTCCTGGACATGCGCCCATAGGCGACAGGCACCGACAGGATCGCACCAAGCACCATCGATATGGAAACCAGCGCGAGCGTTACCCCAAGCCCTTGCAGATAGGCCGGCGCATATTTGGCGAAGAAGGCCGCGTTCCAGGCAAAAAAGAGATAGCTGACGATGCCGAGGCCAAAGGCAATCCACAGGCAGACCAGCCCGTAGCCGACGACGCGCCTTCGCGGCCAACCGCGGGCCCGCGGTGGTGGCCGTTCGATCATGGTGGCTGTCGCGCTCATCGTTGTGCCTCCCTTTTGCCGAGCGAGCGCAAGATGGCGCTGGTGGCGAAGGACGACACGACGGCCAGAGCAAGAAAGACCAGAGCCGCTACGCCGTAAAACAGGAAGGAATGCTTGGTGACACGAGCGGCCACGCCGGCGTTGCGCAACGTCTCCGCAAGACCGACGACAGACACCAGTGAGGTGTCCTTCAAAAGGCTAAGCCAGCAATTCTCGAGGCCGGGAAACGCAATGCGCAGCAGCTGTGGCACGATCACCAGGCGCATTGTCTGCCCGTAGGAAAGACCAATGGCATAACCCCCCTCATACTGGCCTTTGGGTATGGCACGGAAGGCCGACAGGAAAACCTCGCTGGCATAGGACGAGAAGATCAGGGCAAGCACGATCATGCCGGCGACGAAGCTGTTGACGTCGATGGTCGCTTCGGGTCGAAAATACCGGATGAGATGCTGCAGCAGGATCGGCACGCCGAAGAAGAACAGGAAGAGCGTCACCAGTTCCGGCAGGCCGCGAAAGACCGTGGTGTAGATGTTGGCGGCCAGGCGTAGCGAAGGTTCTTCGGACTGCTTGGCGAGTGCAATGAAAAAGCCGATCGTCAATCCGATCGGCAGGGTGGCGAGCGCAAGCGCAACGGTGATCAGTGCGCCATAAACAATATCGTCACTCCAGCCATCGGGTCCCCAACTGAGAAGTGTCCATATGCTCTGGGCTGGCATCGACAGGTCTTATCCCCACGGCCTAAGATGAATAGAAAGACGGCGGGAATTTTCCCGCCGTCTTGATCCTGTCTATCAGGACTCGGCGCCGAAGACGTCGAACTTGAAGTACTTGTCGTTGATTTCCTTGTATTTTCCATTGGCGCGGATGGCGTCGATGGCCTCGTTGAGCTTGTTGACCAGGTCGGTCTCGCCCTTGCGGACGGCAATGCCGGCGCCCGGCCCGAAGATCTCGACCGGTTGCGGCGACGGCTGGCCGAGAATCTTGCAGCAGGCGCCATCAGGCGAATCCAGCCACTGCTGCAGCACCACGATATCGTCCTCGATGGCGTCGAGACGACCGTTGGCAAGATCTGCCTGCTCCTCGGGGCTGCTCGGATAGCCCTTCACGGTGCTGTCGGTGTAGGTCTTCGAGGCATAGTTGAAATGGGTGGTCGTCGTGGCGACACCGATGGTCTTGCCGGCGAGATCCGCCTTGGTCACGCCCTTCAGGGTCGAGTCTTTCGGCACGGCGAGCGCCGAAGGCGTGTTGTAGTATTTGTGCGAGAAGTCGACCTTCTCCTTGCGCTCCGGCGTGATCGACATCGAAGCGACGATGGCGTCGAACTTGCCGGCCTGAAGTGCGGGGATGATGCCGTCCCAATCCTGGGCGACGAAGGTGCACTTGACCTTCATCTGGTCGCAAAGCGCCTGGGCGATGTCGATGTCGAAGCCGACGAGCTTGCCGTCAGAGGTCAGGTTGTTGAAGGGGGGGTAGGCGCCTTCGGTGCCGATCCGCAGGGTCTTCTCCTGGGCCTGGGCGACGCCGAGCGTCAGCAGCGCAGCCGATGCGGCGAGCGCGATACGCAGTGCAATACGCATGATAGTCCTCTCTTTATGGTCCCGGCCGTCGTTCCGAAACGGCTCTGTGGGGCGGTGCTTTTGACCGCCCGCTGGCGCGATACTCCCACTCTTTCCAAGAAAAAAGCAACTGCAAAACCACCGAAATCGGTAATGGGGTTCTGCCGTTAGGTTAGTTCTCAAGCAACGAGACCGGTGGTGCGCTCGATGAAGTCGACTATGGATTTTACGTCGTCGAGGTCGAATACCGGCAGGCTTTCGTCGGTGACGGCGAAATCCGCGGCGACGGCGACAATATTGGGATCACCCGCCGCGAGCGGCGTCCGGTCCTTCGCTTCCAGGCGCCGCGTTTCGATCTTGCGGTGGGTCTCGCGCTTGTAGCCTTCGACCAGCACGATGTCGCATGGGGCGAGCCGCGAGAGGATGCTGTCCAGCGGCGGCTCATTCTCACCGCGCAATTCGTGCATCAGCGCCCAGCGATTGCCGGACACGATCGCGACCTCGGTGGCGCCGGCCTGGCGATGGCGGAAGCTGTCGGCGCCGGGCTTGTCGATGTCGAAATCATGATGAGCATGTTTGACCGTCGAGACCTTCCAGCCGCGCCGCACAAGCTCGGCGACCAGCTTCTCGGTCAGAGTCGTCTTGCCGGAGTTTTTCCAGCCGGTGATGCCGAAGATGTTCATGATGTCATGCTCTGCAACAGCCGCGCGGCCTCGGCAAGATCGTCCGGCACATTGATGTTGAAGAAAGGGTCGAGCCCTGTGGATTGCAGGACCGGGAATTCCACCTCGACGTGACCATGGCGCTCGATGAAGGCCGAAACCCGCCTGTTGTCCTCATCGACCAGGAAATGCCGCAAGGCATCGCGGCAATCGATTGGCCAGAGCGCGAAGGTCGGGTGCCGCCTGCCGGCCGATAAGGCGACGGCGATCGAACCGGGATGCTCGCCGGCTGCTGCCGCCAGGCGCTCGACGAGATCAAGCGGCAGAAAAGGCGTGTCGCCGGCGGCGGTGACGACCGCCTTGCAAGGCGTGCCGGCAGCGGCCCATTCGAGGCCGGTGAGGATTCCGGCCAGCGGCCCGGCAAAGCCTTCGATCGTGTCGGCGAGCACAGGCAGTCCGAAACGGGAAAAGCGGTCGGGATCGCCATTGGCGCTCAGCGCCAGGATTTCAACCTGCGGACCAAAGCGCGACAGGAGCTGGTCAAGCACGCTGCCGCTGCCAAGCGGCAACAGGCTCTTGTCGCCGCCTCCCATGCGCCTTGATTGGCCTCCGGCCAGGACGATCCCTGCAATATCTCGCTCCATGCATCGAGCCTGTACGCCAGCCGCCGGAAATCACAAGACCCGGCTAGATTCCATCCGGCGCCATGGCCGGCCCGGTGGTTTCGGCGACGATTTTCCGCCGGCCGACAACGCGTTCGCGATAAAGCGCATAGAGACCCGAGCCGACGACGATTGTCGCACCGACGATCATCGGCATGTCCGGTATGTCGCCGAAGACGATCAGGCCAAGCAAGATGGACCAGAGGAGCGCCGTGTAGCGGAAGGGCGCGATGAAGGAGATCTCGCCCGAGCGCATCGCCATGATGACGGATTGGTAGCCGATGACCACGAGCACCGCCGCCAGCGCCAAGAGCGCCGTGCTCTTGCCGCTCATCGGCGTCCAGCCCCCCATCGGCGACAACAGCACCGCGCCGACGACGGTCATTGCCAGTGCGGTCGCGGTCGAGACCAGCATCGTCGGTATGGTTTGGGGGATGCGCTTGGTGGAGAGATCGCGCACGGTGCAGCAGGCGACGCTGGCCAACGCCCAAAGGGAATAGATGGTGAAGCCGTCGAAGCCCGGCCGGACGATGACCATCACACCGGCAAAGCCGACGGCGATCGCCAGCCAGCGTCGCCAGCCGACCGCTTCGCCGAAAAACAGCGCGGCACCCATGGTCACCGCCAGCGGCAGCGCCTGAAGAACGGCCGAAACACTGCCGATCGGCAAATGGGCAAGCGCCACGAGGAATGACACGGTGGCGCCTGCTTCTCCCAGGACACGGATTGCCACCATAGGCTGCAGCATCAGGCGCGGCCGCGAAAGCGCGCCACGTTGCCAGGCCAGCAGGCCGACGAAGAGCGAGGCAAAGGCCCCTCTGATCAGCATGACCTGCGCCATGTTCATCGATAGCGAAGAGTATTTGGTGATGGCGTCGTTGAGCGTGAAGCCAACCATCGCCACCATCATGAACAACGCGCCGCGAAGATTTGGAGAAAGGGGCAAGACATCTACCGGTTGCTTGGGCAAGCAAGCCTGTAACAGCCCGCCACGAAACCGCAATGGCAAAGGGCTGGGCCAGGACCGGGGCATTCGTCATAGCCGGCGCGAAATCACGCCCTGGATTCGGCACAAATCTGGTCGGGAGACGGCTCCGCCTCCCGAAAACTGTCTGGTCTCCGCGATGCCTATTTCTTCGGCGTCAGTATTTCGGTGCCGTTGCCTTCCTTGCCGGCGATGGTCCACAGGCCATGCAGCGAGCCGTCATCCTCGACCTTGTAGACGACGAGGCCGATATCCTTACCCATGACATAGCCGGCGGAGAACGCGTCGTCATTGCGCATGCAGATGCCATCCGAGGAAGAGCCGCCCGTCTCCCAGTGGATCGCGCAGGTCGTCCCGCTGGTCAGCGTGATGGTGGCTTCGCCATCATATTTCGATCCGTCGAAATTGGTGCCGGCGACGGTATAGGTGCCGCCGATCGACTGAGCTGCCGCGGGCAGGGCCGTGAGGCCAAGCAATGCAAGAGAAAGAATGAGTTTGCGCATGATTTATTCCCCCTGTGAGCGACGATTCCGCTGCGGGGAAAGCTAGGCCGGAACATGCTGGCGGTAAATCGGGCAACCGTTTGCGGATCAGACTATTTCTGGGATGTGACCGAAAATGCTCACGGCCCCTTGAGGCTGCCGGCGATCGGCCCGACCAGAGGGTCGTATTTCGATTTCAGGGCCGGCGGGTAATCGATCCAGACCGTGCGGATGACGCCATCCCTGCCGAACAGACGCCGCTCGTAGAAGATCTTTCCATCCTTCATCCCCGACAGCACCGCCCAGTTCTTGCCGACCTTGCTGTAGGTGACGGTGTAGCCAGGTTCCTTGCTTGCCTTTTCATCGGCGACAAAGCCTTTCGGCGTGTCATCATCGACGTTGAGGATGCCGGAGCAGGTCAGGCTGGCGCCATCCGCGCTCAGCCACACCTGTCCGTCGCCATTTTCCGGCTCGGGCTGACGATCGGCAAATATCTCATCGGGAAAGGTGCAGACGGTGCCGAAGCGCTCGTTCACATAGGTGGAAGGCGCGGCGATCGCGCTGGTCGCCGCGATGATAATGACAGTCGCCAGGAACGAAGAACGTCGCCGCATGCTCGCCTCGAAGCCAATAGAGCCAGAAGAGTTTTCGAAAAAAATCAGCCGCCGGTGACACTCATATGCCGGGACACCGATGGGCGGCTGGTGCGGCGGTCGATGATGAAGTCATGGCCTTTCGGCTTGCGGCCGATGGCCTCGTCGATCGCGTCGGCGACAAGTTCGTTGCCCTCGGATGCGCGCAACGGCGAACGCAGGTCGGCGGCATCTTCCTGGCCAAGGCACATATAGAGCGTGCCCGTGCAGGTCAGCCGGACACGGTTGCAGCTTTCGCAGAAATTATGCGTCATCGGTGTGATGAAGCCGAGCTTGCCGCCGGTCTCGGCGACATGGACATAGCGGGCGGGGCCGCCGGTCTTGAAGGGAATGTCGGTCAGCGTGAACTGGCGTTCGAGCGAGGCGCGCAGCAGCGACAGCGGCAGATACTGGTCGGTGCGGTCGGCGTCGATCTCGCCCATCGGCATGGTCTCGATGACGGTCAGGTCCATGCCGCGGCCATGCGCCCAGCGCAGCATGTCGGGCAGTTCGGCGTCATTGAAATCCTTCAGCGCCACCGCGTTGAGCTTGACCTTCAGCCCGGCTGCCTGGGCGGCATCGATGCCATCCATGACCTTGCCGAGATGGCCCCAGCGGGTGATCTGGTGGAACTTGTCGGCGTCGAGCGTGTCGAGCGAGACGTTGATGCGCTTGACGCCGCAATCGGCGAGCTCGGCGGCAAAGCGCGACAGCTGCGAGCCGTTGGTCGTCAGCGTCAGTTCTTCCAGCGCGCCGCTGTCGAGATGGCGCGACAGCTGGCGCACCAGATGCATGATGTTCTTGCGCACCAGCGGCTCACCGCCGGTGAGGCGCAGCCTTTTGACACCTTTTTCGATGAAGACGGTGCAGAGCCGGTCCAGCTCTTCCAGCGACAACAGGTCCTTCTTCGGCAGGAAGGTCATGTCCTCGGCCATGCAATAGGTGCAACGGAAATCGCAGCGGTCGGTGACCGACACTCTGAGATAGCTGATCGTGCGACCGAAGGGGTCGATCATGTTCATGTTCGAGCGTTTCCGTGGCCGTTACCGGCATCGTTATATACAGCTATGTGATACGATCCAGCCCACCATTCAAGATACCGCTTCTCAATCTTTGGTAACATCCCGGAGCCGACACGATGTGTCGGTCGGCCTATGAGGACTTTTCCCCTTGCGCGAAGCGGCGTAGGGAAGGGCAATCGATACGGGATCAAACAGCATGACCGCGCCAAAAGAACTCAGGGTCTCCAAGGACCGCAAGCTGCTGTCGGTCACTTTTCCCAATCACCAGCCATTCGAATTGCCGGCCGAACTGTTGCGCGTCGCCTCACCATCGGCCGAGGTGCAGGGCCATTCGCCGGAGCAGCGGGTGACGGTTCCCGGCAAGCGCAACGTGGCTATCCTCAAGATCGAGCCGGTCGGCAATTACGCAGTGCGCATTACCTTCGACGATTTCCACGACACCGGCATCTTCACCTGGAACTACCTGCACACGCTCGGCCATGAGAAGGATGAGCGCTGGAATGCCTATCTGGCGGAGCTTGCGGAAAAGGGATTGAGCCGGGACCGCTGATCCAATCGCTGTCGTCAAAACGTCATCGATGTGGAGTAGCGCCGGCAAAGGTTCGGAGACGAAAAGATGTCGCTCATCACCACGGTCGAACAGCTCGAAGCGCTCTATGGTGTCCCTGGCGAAGCTTCGCTGGTCAAGGAACTCGACCACGTCATTCCCGAATATGCCGCCTTCATCGAAGCCTCGCCCTTTGTCGCGCTTGCCACCAGCGGCCCGGAGGGGCTGGATTGTTCGCCGCGCGGCGATCTTGCGGGCTTCGTGCGCATCGTCGATTCGAGGACACTGATGATGCCGGACCGGCGTGGCAACAATCGCGCCGATTCGCTGAGAAACATCATCAGGGATTCGCGTGTCGGGCTGCTGTTCCTGGTGCCGGGCTCCGGCACCACGCTGCGCATCAACGGACGAGCGCATATCACCACGGACGCCGAACTTTGCACGTCCTTCATGGTCGACGGCAAGGCGGCGCGCTCGGTAACCGTCATCGATGTCGATTCGGTCTACTTCCAGTGCGCCCGCGCCATCGTGCGATCGGAGCTTTGGAATCCGGCCAAGCATGTCGATCCGAAATCACTGCCGACGCCCGGAAAAATCCTGGAAATCACCAGCCGCAAGAACATCGACGGCGAGGCCTACGACAAGGAATGGCCGGAGCGGGCGAAGAAGACGATGTGGTAACCGATGCACCGATATTCAGTGAGGCTGTCCTGCAAATGGCGGCCTCCTGACCTCCCGGCACGCCTTGGGTGCTAGGCTTCCTTCAGCACCTCATAGATTTTGCGCATCTGTTCGCCGATCATGTCGCACTGCTCCGGCGTCGACTGGCTCATCGCCTTTTCGATCAGCGCCATGTGTACTTTCAGCGCCTGCATCAGCAGCGCCTCGCCGGCTTCGGTCAAGGCGAGCCGCAGGATGCGCTTGTCCTTCTCGTCGCCTTCGCGGCGCAGCAGGCCGCGCGTCTCCAGCTGCGGCAGCAGCATGGTGATGTTGGAGCGGCCGACGAGCAGCTTGCGGGCAAGGTCGTGCTGCGACATGCCGGGATGGCGGTAGAGGTTCATCAGCACGTCGAGCTGCGCCGGCTTGAGATCCAGCGGCGCGAGCTTCACCGCCAGCGTGCGCTCCAGCACATGGCAGGCGCGCGCCACCGCGACCCAGTTGCGAAAACGCGGGTTGTCCCAGGGTAGCTCTTGTTTATTGTTCATCTTTGAACTATTATGTTCATGCTTGAACGTATGGATGGATTCTCACTATGGCATCAATCGGGCTGAAGGTCATCCGCAGCGTATTTGGTGCGGCCGAACATATTGCGCCGCGCATCACCGGGCGCGCGGCGTTCGAACTGTTCTGCCGCACGCCGAGCGCCAAGACGCTGACCGACGGCGAACGCCGCGCCATCGGCCGCGCTGCGGAGTTCATGACCGAGGCACGCCATCATCGGCTGAAGACGGCTACCGGCTGCGTCATGGTGCACGAATTCCGGCCGGAGCCGGGCAGGGCCGCTCTTGGCACCGTGCTTGTCGTTCATGGCTGGCGTTCGCGTACCGAATATATGCGCGCTTTGATCGAAGGCTATCGCGCTGCCGGCTACAGGGTCGTTTCGCTGGACCTGCCGGGCCATGGCCATTCGCAGGGCCGGCACTTGAACATGGTCAATGCTGTCGAGGCCGTACGGGTCACTGGCGAATGGTTCGGCCCGTTTGTCGCGGCGGTGGGGCATTCCTTTGGCGGCGCCGTTGCCGCCAATGCCATTGCCGGTTCCGTCAAGAACATCCCGCCGCTGGCAGCCGGACGGCTTGTGCTGATCGCAGCACCGAGTTCCTTACCGGCGATCTTCGCCGATTTCAGCCGCATGCTTAATGTCGGGCCGCGTTCGCAGGTCGCGATGGCGGACCGTGTTCAACATTTGTCCGGCCGGCCGCTGCATGAATTCACCGGGGACCGCCAGCTTGCCCAGGCGCCGGTGCCGACGCTGGTCATCCACGCGCCGAATGATCGTGAGGTGCCGGCCGAACATGCAAAGCGCTATGCCGGCGCCGGCGGCCATGTGCGGCTGCACTGGGCCGACGGGCTCGGCCATCGCCGCATTCTGGCAGACAAGGGCGTTGTCGAACGCGCCGTAGCCTTCGTCGCGGAGCACCGCGAGCCATCCTTGCTGCATTGAGCCGCAGTCAGGCTTTCTTCTTCTCGCCGGGCTCGACGGGCAGTCCGGCCGCCTTCCAGGCGGTGTAGCCGCCAAGGATGTGCTTGACCGGGGCAAGTCCCATGTCCTGCGCCGTCTTGGTGGCGAGCGCCGAGCGCCAGCCGCCGGCGCAGAAGAAAACGAAGCTCTTGCCCGAGGCGAAGAACGGCTTGTGATAGGGGCTTTCGGGATCGATCCAGAACTCCAGCATGCCGCGAGTGACATGCTTTGCGCCGGGTATTTTCCCATCGCGCTCTACTTCGCGCGGATCACGCAGGTCGACGAAGATGGTGTCCTCGTCCTCGAGCAGTCCTGCCGCTTCTTCAGGCGAAACCACTTCGATCTCGGCGTTGGCCTCATCCAGCAGTTCGCGATACCCCTTCTTCACAGGCCTGTTTCCTCCCAACCGCGCATATCTGAATTTCCACCACAACGGCCAGCGTTTGTCACGCTCTGTCCGGGCCTGCCAGCGTTTGCCAGGCAGCCATCGCGCCGGTGACGGTCGCCATCAGCGCGGTGCACGAAGCGCCGTCGCGCGCCTGGATGGACATGCCGTGCTGCACCGTGGCGTAGAAGGTCGCCACGGCACCGCAGTCGAAGTCGGCAGGCAATTCACCCTCGGCCACGCCGCGCTCCAGGCGCTTGCGCAAGGCCGTGAGGTTTTCGGCGCGGCGGCGGCGCAAATCCGTGCAGATGGCACCGCTGCTTGAGTCCTCATGCAGTGCGCCCAGCGCAATCAGGCATCCCTGCGGGCGATCGGTTTGCGAATAGGCCTTGGCTGTCTGCCGCAGGAAGTTCTCCATCGCCAGGCATGCTGTCGATGCCTTGTCCAAGGCGGCCCAGATCTCGGTCCCTTCGGCTTGCGTATAGTATTCGGTCGCTTCCAGGAACAGCGCCTCCTTGCTGCCGAAGGCGGCGTAGAGGCTGGGCGAATTGATAGCCATCGCCGCGGTCAGCTCGGCGACCGACGTGCCCTCATAGCCCTTGGCCCAGAACAGCTCCATCGCGCGCCGCAAAGCCGCGGTTCGATCGAAGGTGCGGGGACGGCCTCTTTCCGACATGTTCTTCTTTTCTGTGTTGATCGATACATAAATGAGTTGACGCGACTGGACAAGCCTGACAGGTATTTATGTATCAATCACTACATAAATGGAGAAACCAATGTCTTCCAGAAATTTGAACGGCAAAGTGGCACTCGTCACCGGTGGCAGCCGCGGCATCGGAGCGGCGATCGCGCGAAGGCTCGCGGCCGACGGCGCCGATGTTGCCCCTGACCTATGTGCATGGCGAGGAACAGGCCCACTCGGTCGTCGCCGAGATTGAGGCCAAGGGCGGCCGCGCCGTCGCAATCAAGGCCGATAATCGGGACGCCGAGGCCATAGACAGGGCCGTCGATGAGGCCGTCGCTGCATTCGGACGGCTCGATATCCTGGTCAACAGCGCCGGCATCTGGCGCGCCGCACCCATCGATACATTGTCGTTAGCCGACTTCGATGAGACCATGTCGGTCAATCTGAGAGCCCCTCTCTGATTGGGGTCGTTGAGGTCAAGATGCTCCTGCACTTTTTTCTGGACCGTTCCGTGGGTCACTCGCTTCTCTTCGCGGTCGGCGCTCTGGCCGCCGCATGATGGGGTCAGGAGAGCGAGGCGTCTCAATCTGTTTCACGACTTTGCCGAGTTTTGGCCGGCAGGTTCGGGACTCTCAACGAGATCGCCTCGCCCATCGTCCCCACGGAACGATCCGGGCATCGCCGTTTCGGGCGAAGGCTTTGTTCGTGTTGCGTGTTCCTTTGATTGGCC
This sequence comes from Mesorhizobium huakuii, assembly GCF_014189455.1. Taxonomy (NCBI): domain Bacteria; kingdom Pseudomonadati; phylum Pseudomonadota; class Alphaproteobacteria; order Hyphomicrobiales; family Phyllobacteriaceae; genus Mesorhizobium; species Mesorhizobium huakuii. The sequence continues at coordinate 6,282,324 of NZ_CP050296.1, read as the reverse complement.
TCGGTTCACGCCGCCGCCGCGGCAGGCTCCTTTCCAAAGCGGAATTCGGTTGCCTCGGCCCACATGCGATGCAGGATGACCGCCAGCTTGCGGGCCACCGCCACCCGCGCCCGCGCCATGCCCCGGCGCCTGGCGATGGTCATGCCCCAGGCCCTGAGGCTCGACCACTTCTTCGATCGCACGAGCAGCGAATGCGCTGCCTCGTAGAGGGCGGTGCGGGCGAGTTCATCGCCGCAGCGGCTGACCCTTCCCTGGATGTCGGTCTCGCCGGACTGGTAGCGCGCCGGCGTCAGCCCCAGATGCGCTCCTACCGCCCGCGACGAGCCGAACCGCTCCGGCCGGTCGATCGTGGCGCGGAAGGCAAGCGCGGTGATCGGCCCGACGCCCGGCGCGCTCATCAGCCGCCGGCAGACTTCCTCCTTGCGCACGATATCGAGAACCTGCTTGGTCAGGCGGGCGAACTCTCCCAGCATGACGGCGAGGATCGCAAGCAGCGGCTCGACCATCGCCATCATCTGGGCGTCGGCGCCGGCCAGTTCCCGCACGCGGCCGGCAAAAGCGCTGCGCGACGGCAAGCCCAGTTTGACGCCGGCCTCGCGCAGCATCGCCCGCACCACGTTCTCGATCGAACGCATCTCGTTCAGCACCGTGCGGCGGGCAACCAGCAGCGAGCGCCAAAGCCGGCACTGCCGGCTCTTGACGTGCACCTGCTGATACCAGCCGGTGCGCATGATCTGCGCCAGCGCGCGGGCGTCATTGCGATCGGTCTTGTTGGGCATGGTCTTCATCGCCGCATTGGCCTGCCGCGTCTCGATGCAGATCGCCGGCAAGCCTTCGGCGTGCAATCCATCGTGAAGCCAGGCCGTCAGCGAGCACGCTTCCAGGCCGATCCGCTCAAGCGGCAAGCCGGTCCCCTTCAGCGCGTCACACAACGCCTGCGGATCGCTCAACGCTCTCGCCTCCTTCACGATCCGGCCAGTCTCGTCGACAATGCAAATAGAGGTCTCTTCCAAAGACACGTCCAGTCCGGCAAAGTACTTCATGGCTGCTCCTTCCAAATGTTTGTGGCGACTCACATCGACCACGTTTTCACATTTCGACAGGAGCAGCCGCCATCATCTGGCTCGGCCGAGACCCCAATCACCCCATCTGTTCATCGCCTCGAAGGCGGCGGCAAGGCACTTGGGCGAGGGCGGCAGGATCATCTCGATCGGCAGCAATCTCGCCGAACGCGTCACCGACACCAGCCTCGGCGCCTATTCCACCAGCAAGGCGGCGCTGGTCGGCCTGACCAAGGCTCTCGCGCGCGACCTCGGTCCGCGCGGCATCACCGCCAATATCGTCCATCCCGGCTCGACCGACACCGACATGAACCCGGCGGACGGACCGCATGCCGAACACCAGCGCCAGAAGATGGCGACGCCGCGATTCGGCAAGGCCGACGACATTGCCGGCATGGTTGCCTGGCTCGCCGGCCCGGAAGGACGTTTCGTAACCGGCGCCGCATTGACCATCGATGGCGGCGCCAACGCCTGATTTTCAAGGAGTGCTTGGGCGGGAGCGAAAACACCCGCGCTCCCGCCGTCACGATGTTGTGAAACCGTTCTGCAACAGGCTTTCCGAAATTTATGAAAGCTTAACGAAATCGGTATGAATCGGTATAGTCGCGCCTTACATCCGCCATGCGGTGGGCGAGACGGTCTTGCGTGCGGAACGGGAACCGGTTGCGGCCGGAGCGGGTGATCCATGAAATTTCTCGGTAAAAAAGCAACCGCGATGCCGCTTGTGGCGATCGCGGCAACGCTCGCCCTCGGCGCGCCTCAGGCTGGTGCGCAAGGGCTGTTCGACATGCTGTTCGGCGGCGGCATCAGGCATGAGCCGCAGGGCGAGTTTCCGCCTCCGCCACCAAAGCACAGACCCAAAGCACCGGCCGGCGGCGGCGGTGGTGGCGTGAAGATCAGCGGCCCATCCTACTACACCTACAAGGCCGACAAACTTGTGCGCGTCGACTTCTCGGCGTTGACCGCGGCACCGCAGCCCGCGGCGGCGCAGGATGCCGCGTTCGTTCCATCGGCCACCGGAGCCGCTTTCCACGACGCTATTGCCAGCTTGAGCGACTACGAGCTCTATGCCGAACCCGATATCGCCAAGGCATTGATCGCCTATTATTCAGCCAATCCGGACTTCATCTGGGTGAACGGAACCAGCCTCAACAGCCGCGCCCAGGATGCGGTGCGGGTGCTGGGCGAGGCCGCAAGCTATGGGCTCACGCCCGCCGACTACACGGTCGATGTGCCCGCCGCCAATTCAGCCTCAACGGACGACGCGGCCAAGCTCAGGGAACTCGTGCGCTTCGAGATGGCGCTGTCGGCGCGCGTCCTGCGCTACGCCCATGATGCGCAGAACGGCCGTGTCGAGCCCAACCGGATGACCGGCTACTATGATTTCCCGGCTAAGCCGCTCGACATGGTCGGCGTGCTGAAGACGCTGGCGCATACGCAGGAAGTGCGCACCTACCTCGAATCGCGGCATCCGCAGAATGCGGAGTATCAGGCGCTGCGCGTCGAGCTGGAAGCGCTGCAGGCCAGTGCCGAGAACGAGATCGTCGTCGATCCCAAGCTGCTGCTGAAGCCGGGCGAGACCAGCCCCGAATTGCCAAAACTGCTGTCGCTGATCGCGCGCAGTCTCGATGACGATATGGGCGGCACCTATGGCGAGCTGCTGTCGCGGCTGGCGACCAGTGAGGTCTACGTTCCCGAACTGGTGCCGCTGATCAAGGCGGTGCAGGTGAAGGAAGGCATGAAGGGCGACGGCGTCATCGGTCCGCGCACCGTCGCCTTGCTGGCCGGCACGTCGAAGGCCGACAAGCTGCTCAAGGTGCAGGTGGCGCTGGAGGAACTGCGCTGGCTGCCCTCCGATCTCGGCAGCCCGCGTGTCTTCATCAACCAGCCGGCGTTCACCGCCAGCTACATCGACAATGGCGAGGAGAAGCTGAAGACGCGCGTCGTCGTCGGCCGGGTCACCAACCAGACGGCCTTCTTCTACGACCAGATCAAGCAGGTCGACTTCCATCCCTATTGGGGCGTGCCGCAGTCGATCATCGTCAACGAGATGCTGCCCAGATTGCGCAGCGATCCCGGCTATCTCGATCGTGCCGGCTACGAGGTGACCGATTCGCGCGGCAAGCGCATTCCCTCATCGGCGGTCAATTGGGGCGCCTATGGCGCCAACATTCCCTACAGCGTGCGCCAGCAGCCGAGTGAGGCCAATGCGCTGGGCGAACTGAAGATCCTGTTCCCCAACAAGCACGCGATCTACATGCACGACACGCCGCAGAAATCGTTCTTCAAGCAGGATATGCGTGCGCTCAGCCATGGCTGCGTGCGCCTGCAGGATCCGCGCGGCATGGCGGCGGCGGTGCTTGGCACTTCGGTCGACTACATCGCCGAGAAGCTGAAGCACGGCCATTCGACCGAGGATGTGACGCGCAAGATCCCGGTCTATGTCGCCTATTTCACTGCATGGCCTGACATGTCCGGCAAGGTCGAGTATTTCAGCGACGTCTACGACCGCGACTCCCGGCTGAAGCAGGCACTGGATGCGACCGAGGCGGTACGCTCGCCGTCGAGCTGATCGTCAGAATTGCTGCGACAACGGGCGGCGGAAACCCGCCTCCCGCCCGGCGATCAGCCAATAGATCAATCCGGCGACAAGGCCGGCGGCGGCGATGATGCCGATGTCGGCCCAGCGCTCGGGGTCCATGTCCTCCGCCGGAACCGGCCAGATCAGGAAGAAGCCGCCGGCGGCGGCAGCGGCACCGAAAAACATGTGCAGCAGAAAATTGCGCAACGAGAAGAACTCGGCGATCAGCGCGAAGATCAGCGTCTGCAGTCCGGTCACGATAATCGTCAGGAAATAGACGAACATGCCGAGCGGCGGCACCAGCAGGGCCGCGATCGGGCTGACGCCCATGATGTCGAAATAGGCCGGCGCGTTTGGCAGGGAACTGAGCGCGGCATAGATCGCAACGACAGCGACCAGGCCGACCAATACGGCGACGAGATAACCGGCCAGCATCATCAGGATGCGCTTCATCACATACTTCGCCGTCGCCATGCCCATCCCCCCATGCGGCGCAGTCAACCGTTCCAATCAGCCATCAAAGACGATCCGGCGCAAGAGTGGGCACAGAGCGGGCCGCTTTGGCAGGCTTTCGTGTGGATCGCGACGCGGTGCTGATCAGGCGCCGCCGCACAGATGCTCGGAGTCCGGCAGGGCCCAGCTGCCCTTGGCGACGAGGTCCAGCGAATAATAGACCCGACCGCGGTCGTCATCCCTAGGGCAGTCCCTGGGAATCGCGATCAGGCACATCACGACGGGTTCGCCGACCTTCGAGGCGGCGAGGCCCGGCTCGCGATCATAGGAGACGGCCCCGCCGCCATTGGTGAAGGTGGCGGCGCTGCCCGCGTCGGGAGAGGCGGTTTCCAACGGATCGTCGCCAAGCCGCGTGGTCAGCGTCTTGATGTGAGTGGTGGCGCATTGCCCGACGGCCGAGGGCAGGGGCTGATCCTTGTTGCCGGGGTTGCGCGCGGCGACGTCCAGCGCCTTCTTACCGATCAGCGCGATGTTGTAGTCCTGCACCCAGGACGGCGCGTTGCCATAGGTCTGCAAAGCGTTGTTCAGCGCGCTGACGATGCAGGCGGTATCGCTCTTGCAGGCATTGCGGTCGGCGATCAGCCCGCGGGCGATCTTGCGCTTGTCGCCGCCGAATGCCGGCTCGAAACCCTTGTAAGCCTTGGCCACCAGCAGATCGATGGCCGACAGCTGCGGGTCGGCGCAGATCGCCTTCTCCGCCGGCAGGCTTGCCTTGGCGCAGTCGAAGGATGGTCCGTCCGCGCGCGCCGGAGCGGGTCCAAGGATGCCAGCGGCCAGGACGAAGGCGAGCGCAGGCAAAGAATAGGTTCGAACGGAAGATCGCATCATGGCCCCCAAGCCAACAGGATTGCCCAAGGCGCGGCCTGCGCCCGGCGCGCATATCACGCGCCAAGGATGGACAATTTTGGGCACGCCTATTTGTCGCTGAAATGCGCAGAGCGAGCGCACTCACGATCGATCAGGAGGCCTCCCGCGAAACTTGTTTTGGCGAACCTTACTTTGGTTCGGCTGTCACCGGATCGTAGGTGATTTCGACCTTTGCCTTGTCCGAGGTGTAGTAGGTGACGGTGTAGGCGTCTTTGTCCCAGTCGACCTCCTTCACGTAGCGAAAGCCGTCGCGCTGCTCGACCTTGGCAAGGATCTCCGACAGCTTCTTGGCGTTGGGCGGCGGCAGCGGAGCTTCATCCGCGGCGAAGGCCGGCCCGGAGGCGAGAAGAACGGCGACGCTGGTCGCCAGCAGAAATCTGGACATGGCTTTCCCTCAAGTTTCGGTCGACAGAAACTCGCTGGCGCTCCGGTTTGTTCCGTAGCTGGAATGCGGGACCATTCAGTCCATCGATTTGCAGTCGCCCAGAAGGAAAAACATCCGCCAAAAAACCACGATGCGCCGCTCCAATATCGTGGCCATACTGCTGGCGGTTCATTTGGGGGTCCATATGCGCACGCGTCACGTCGTCATGCTTGCATTGTCAGTGCTTTCCATCCCGGCCGTTTCCATGCCCGTGCAGAAAGCCAGGGCGCTGGAACCCGAACGCTACACGGTCTATTGCGCCGACGACCGCATCGAGGTGTCGTTCTGGGATCTCGAGCAGATGAAGGTACGGCGCGGCTCCAACGTCTGCCAGTTCCAGAGCTACACGAGCTACAGCAGCGCCTTGAATTTCGCCCAGAAGAATTTTGGCGGGGAAGGGGCGAGCTGCAGCTGCTAGCTGCTGTGCAATTTCAGGAAGGGAAATGGTGGGCGATGCAGGGATTGAACCTGCGACCCCACCCGTGTGAAAGAAGTGCTCCCGGCGTTTCTCGGGCTCTAAGCCCCCCAATCTACCGTGAACAAGCCGAAAACACCGGGTGGTTTCTGTACGGTATCTGTACAGCCTTTGCGGCACGCTAGTGGCAACCCGTCCCGTGCCAATGGAAGTGGTCGACATCGCCACCGGCAAAGTCACCGAGTGGCGCACTAAGGGATCGCGCCGTTGAACGTCGCCGATGCCCGCAAAGTCCTGCTCGCGGCCGGCTATGTGCTCGCAGATCGGCCGCCGACGCGCGGAACCAGCTTCACCAACGAAATCGTGCTTTCGGTGTTCGGCCTCGGCTCTCGGCCGGGGCTGGCCGCGATCGGCGTCATTTACGAGACCGCCGGCGACACCAGCGACCGCGACGTCGAGTGGTTTGTCACCAATGCCGGCACCACCGGGCTTACCGACCGGGTGTCGATCTTTCCACGGCACCCGAACAATTACCGCGTGCTCGAACTTCTACCGGCCGCCGGCGGCTGGGGGCACTCGATCCTTGTCGGTGACTTCGTGCGCTATGCCGACGCCATCAGCGCCGCCCGCAGCCGACACACGGCGATGGTTTTCACCAGCGGCGGCCGAGCGGTCGGACACGTCGTCAACTTCACGAGACAGGCCGAGCTCGGCGAGCACCCCATTCCTGTCACCAGCCTTGCCGGGCTGGCGAAAACCGGTGACAGCGCCGCCACACCCTTCAAACGGAGCAAGAAGCCATGACAGCGCAATTTCCTTTGACGTGGCCTGATCTCATTCCGCGCACGACGGTGCGCGAGGCCGGGCGCTTCAAGGCCACGCTGCCGGCATCGATTACCAACGTCGAGACATCGCTCAAGCGCTTTGGCGCCGACAGCGGTAAGGCGGTGAAGAACCTCGTCATTTCCTCGAACTACACGCTGACAGAGCGCAAGCCGAAGGATTCGGGCGTTGCCGTCTGGTTCGTGTGGGACGATCTGCAGGTGTGCATTCCGATCGATCGCTACACGTCGATCGAGGGGAACCTGCAAGCCATCCATCACGTCGTCGAGGCGCGGCGCGTCGAGATTCGCCACGGCACCCTGGCGCTTGTCCGAGCGTCGTTTCGTGGCCTGCTCGCCCTGGCTCCGCCTGCCGGGAGCAGCTGGCGCGAGATCTTCGGTTTCACGGCCGGCGATCACGTCGTCGCTCTCAACATCAACACTCGCTACCGCCAACTCGCCAAAACCTGTGGATCAGAGGTCGCCCTGCAAGAACTCAATGTGGCCCGCGACCGGGCTTTGAAGGAAACAGTGCAATGAAGATCAACACCGCCGTTCGCGCCTGCCGGGTGTGCCGCTGCACCCAAAACAACGCCTGCGTCACGGACGGCGTGGCGTGCCATTGGGTCGAGCTCGATTTGTGCTCGGCCTGTGTCGCGGCCGACGAGGGCGTCGAGCACGGCCGGCGGTGGCTCCCTGCCGCCTGGCTGGACGAAATGAACCCGACGATGCTCGACTGTCCCGACGCCTTCATCGAGCGCCTCTTCGCCGGGGTGCAAGGCAATGCCTGGGCGCTCCGTCTCCCTGCCGGCGACGTGGAACGAGACAACAGCTTCTATCAGCTGGCAGTCGAGGACGGGCAGATCGTCGAGTTCATGTGGACCGAAGTCTACGGCGATCGGACGTTGACGATCGCACCGGATCGCAGCTGGTCGCTCGACAGCCCAATCTCCGAGAAGGCCACGCACATCTTCGAGTATTCCACTGGCGGGCTTGCCGACGGCCCGCAGGAGCTCGTCGATTCCGATACCGACACTGGCGAGATCCTAGACCCGGGCGAGTACGTGATTTCGACCTATGCATGGTCGGACCCCGTTCCCTTCCGGTTCGAGGTCGACACAGCGGGGGCAGGGCGCTTTGCGCCGTGTTCGGGGCCGAACTGATGGCGGGCACCCTTCGTGACGCCATGTGGGCGCACCTAAAGGGCCTGATGATCCTCTATCCCAGCGGAACCGAAGTCACGATCGCCATCCGGCTGAAGGGCAGTGCCTGCGCCGACTATGTGCTTTCGACCGAAGCTACGACGGATCAACACGCTCTGTTCCAGCTGCTGGCTGGCACAGAGGCAATTGGGAGGCGTTCAGTTGGCTGAAACCAAGATCTCATGGACTCACACGCGCACCGCCGACGGCCGCCTCGTCCCCGGCTATACCTTCAACCCGTGGATCGGCTGCATGAAGGTTTCACCGGCGTGCGACGGCTGCTACGCCGAAAACCTGATGGCCTACCGCTACAAGCGCGTTGAGTGGGGCGCACCAGGCGTCGGCATTGGCACGCGATCGCGGACATCGGCCAGCAACTGGTACAACCCCATCCGGTGGAACAAGAAGGCGGCGATCGCCGAGACACGGCCTTTCGTGTTCTGCGCCAGCCTCTCGGACGTGTTCGACAAGGCGGTGCCCGTCAATTGGCGGCGGGATCTCTTCTTGCTGATCCGATCGACACCGCACCTGGTGTGGATGCTGCTGACCAAGCGGCCGCAGAACATCATCGCCATGTCGGCCGACGCCGGTGGACTGCCTGAGAACGTCGCATTGGGCACCACGTGCGAGGATCAGAAGCGGTGGGACATCAACGTCCCAGCGCTCATCGAAGCGAAGTGGGAGCTCAAGCCCCTGTTCGCCTTCGTGTCGGCCGAGCCACTGCTGGGCGAGATCCGCGCGCGCGCGGCGCCGATTCCTTTCAGCCTGAAATCATGGTTCCGGAAGGGCGCCTTGGATTTCGACCCGCTTTCCCCTGCCCAGCATCCGCTGATGCGCATCGACCAGATCATCACCGGCGGCGAATCCGATCAGGGGACGTTCCGTGCTCGGCCGAGCAACCCGCAGTGGTATCGCTACTTCCGTGACGACTGCGCCGCGACAGGGACGGTCTATCACCACAAACAGAACGGCGAGTGGGTGTCGGTCAGCGAGGTAGCGGGTGAGGGGGAGCATTTCACCTTCCCTGACGGCCGAACCGTTCGCCGCATTGGTGCCGCCAAATCCGGCCGCACGATTGATGGCGTTGAGCATTTGGGCCATTTCGAAGTGGCCGCATGACCTGCTGCACGCGAATTTTCGGTCGAAACTGAGGCGGCTTTAGGCCAAGGGTTGATCTCCGGCCTGGCGGGGAATCACTCACCGGCCGGACAATTACTGCACAGGGAGAGCTCACCCTTGTGCTTGTATTTCAACTTACTCTAGGGCAGGGTCCAGCCCTGATAAGGGGGAGGTGTTCGCTTGCGATTCTGTGTGGCCAGAAACCATGAGTAGGCCAGCGGGCCTTGCCGATTTTGCCAACCCGCCATTGGATGAGGTTGTTCTCGGTGTCCAGTTTGTACGACATCCAGAATATAATGACCTGTTCGCATGGCGGGTCAGAGAAGCATTCAAGGCTGAGTTCCCGAACTACAGCGAAGTGCCGAGGCTGGATCCTAGATTTGAGGTATTCGGCGGGGCCGATACTCTAGCGAGCTTCCAGTTCAACATCACGCAAAGTGAGCCGAGCAAGCGATATTGGTTTATTGCTGATGACGACAGCCACCTCCTTCAATTTCAAGATGACCGATTCTTTCTGAATTGGAGAAGACGCCCCGGTAATCTCTACCCTCGCCATGAGGCAGTGGCGGCCATGTTTTATCGTTACCTTGAGCGACTTGGGAGCCTCTACATATCCGACAAGGTACCGTTCGTGGTAAAACAGGCGGAGATCGCCTATATCAACGTAATCCCGATGGTCGAGAAGACGCTGCTGAGCGACTGGTTGAGCATAGTCAATCCGACCGCCTTGAATATCGAGCAGCTCAATGCCAATTTTTCGGAAGTGGTATTTTCTCGGGACGGCGAGAACCCTGTCGCGAGAATGTATTATGAAGTTGGCCTTTTTACCTCTCGGGAAGTCCGTCGGGCGATAAGGTTGATGTTGACCTACCGAGGCGCGCCCGTCGAAAATAGCAGCCAAAGTATCGTGGATTTCATCGCTGCTGGTAGGGAACGGATTGTAAATAGATTCTGCGACATTACTACGGAAAAGGCTCATCGGTCATGGTCTCGAAAACAATGACGGCTTCGGTCTACTCTCTTCCATCCACTTTCGGTTCTGGAAAGGCGAGGGAAGGCGATTGGCCGATGCATCGGCTCGTAGTCCGAAACCCCGACTACGCATGGTCGGAAAGGGTGATGTCCAAGCTTGGCGAACTGGTCAATCTGCCGATCGGCTGGGACGGATATAGGGGCCGAGGGGTCGAATTTTCGATAGCCTATTTTGCAGCTAACCTGCTTCAGAACATATATGTGCCCGGAGCCCCGTGCCCTAGCCTCGTGCCGGGATCAGATGGATCTGTCCAAATCGAATGGCACAGCCACGGCCTCGATATCGAACTCGATATTCTTGGCGTCAACCAAGTGAACTGTATCAAAGTAGAGGTCGCCAGCGGCGAGGATGAGGAAGCGAATCTGACGACGGATTTCAAGATCGTGAGAGGCTGGGTTGAGGACATGGCAGGGCGGGGTTCGAATGCTGTCAACGCCGCCGCTTGATGCCGATGGCAACGTGGAGCCTCATGACCATCCGGAAATTCTGGACGCCGACACTCTAATTCGCCGCGTTAACCCCGTTCATCACGTGGTCTCTGACGAAAACAGAAATTGTCTGCGGTTGTCATCCAAGCTGATGAAGCCTCAAGGTGGAGGAATGTCAGTCGACCACGAGCGATCTATCCTTGAGGAAGGAAAGGATCCAGTAGCTTTTGTGAGAACGCCAGTTTTCGTCGGGGCGGTACAATTCCAAGCACCAGACGCGCGGGCTGTGTCTCTGCGGATTGGTTATGACCCCGTTGAGGGAAATCCGTATCATTGTGAGGTTTGGGGAACGCCGCCGCGGGCCGACAAATTTACCGCCGCGCAAGAGAAAACGCTGTTGAACACCTGCGGCTGGTACATTCCAATCGAAGGGGTCGAAATTCGCTAGACACATCTGCGCTGGCGTTCGCCACGTTCCTTATGTTCAGGACGCCAGTCGAGCCGTCACCTCAGTCCTCGAACTTGTGAGTGCACCAGCTCTCTGGATCCCGTCTCCATGACCCACGATAAGATCGTCGGAATTCTAGCGATATTGGCGATCGTGATGGGTTTCTGTACCTACCTCATTCCAAAGCCTTCCCAAGATGCGTTGGATGACAGAGTGAATGCTCTCTCCCAGCGCGTTCGCGGCCTCACGTTCTGGAATTTTGCGACAATCGAGCGAGATGTGGCGTTCTCATGGTTGGAGGCTATTTTCCGAGCAAAGCCGCATCGACTGCGGTTCTATCGCAATGTGGCCATTTTCGCGCTTTTAGCGACCCTGGTGGCGCTCGGCGCGTACCTAATCGTCCCATTCAGCGATCCGCTGAATGTCCAGTTGGTCGGGTATCCAGCGTTTCTGGCGATGGGATTTTTCATCCCAAACATGATTGTTGCAGTTCTCTCGATGGCTTGCACAATAACCCTCCTGTCAGTAGGGGCGCGCCTTAGAAATGGATTGTTCTACATATTAGTTGCCGCAGTTGATTTTCTGGTCGTGACAACGCTCGTCGCGGCTCTCTCGCTTAATTTAGAACTCACGAGAGATTATCTAGTGGCGGTTTTTATGGGTAAGGCGGAGGTGAACCGCTGGCTTCCCTATTATCAACCGATACTAGCAATCATGCACGTCATTTTGCATCCAAGTGCCATTGTTCACGCGTTCACAGATGAGATATACATTTCATCAAAATACACCACGTATATCATTTCTGTGATATCGATGATGTGCGCAGTCATTCCCGGAATTATCCATTTGTTCGCCGCGATTTTCATTTCGCTGATGGCGGTTTTCCACAATGGGATGAAGCAAGTGGGATCATTTCTGTTGGCCAGAATGAACGAGCAAAAGACGTTTAAGTTTCTGCTCGGCATGAGCAGCATAGCGGCGGCCTGCATCAAGGTTTGGGACTGGTTGTTTGCCAACTCCGTTTGAAGGGTGAGCGCGCTCAAGCTCTATCGCGTTCCGCTGCTGCGCCATTGAAGGCGGCCGACACGCTGAAGACCAGCCGTCCAGCTAGCCGCCCTTGGCCTTGTCAGAGGCGCTTCTCTGGATGCGGCCACACCGAATGCGGGTCTCCTGCGGTGACTCGGGCGGCGTTGAGCATCGCACGCCCCAGCGCCTCGCTAGGTTCCCTTCGCCTGGGCATAAGGCGACGGCTTCGGGGGCGTGGCGGCCAAGTACTTGGTGAACTCGCGCTCAAGCGCTGCCACCGCGGCGTCCTTGGTGTCCTCCCTGCCGCGTTGACCGCCATGGACACGCCAGCGCTTGTCGTTCGTGCTGATCGACCAGAACCATTTGTCCTTGCTCGGCCCGTGCTGCTCGCCAAGCACGCGACCGACCCCCGAGCCCAAGAACGACGGCTCGAAATCCTGGGGACCAACAGTCTGGCCACCGATGACAGTTCGGCCCCAATCGAGCCAGAGCCGCGCGTCACGATCCCGGACAAACTGAACCGCCTCGACTATGGTCTCGAAGGACCAGATCGGCTCGCCGTTCTCCAGGACCTCATAACCGTCCTCCGCAGCATCGCGGACCTTCAATCGATCAGCAGGCATCGTTCCTTCTCACATCAGACGTCGAATAGGTCGTCGGGGCCGTGGCCTTTCACGTCGATGATATCGGGCCGGCCGATCTCGTCGATGATGTCAGGCGTATTGTTGCGGGGGCTGCCGACCTTGCTGCCGATCGGCCACATCTTCATCAGATCGGAGGGATAGGGCTTCATCAGGTCGCGAGGATCAGGTTCCGGTCCGAGCCAGCGCATGTAATCTTCCGGCGCCAGTATCACCGGCATTCGGTCATGGATGGTTGCCATCAGGCTGTTAGGTTCGCAGGTGACGATGGCAAAGGTGCGGATCAGTTCGCCCGTGATCTTGTCGGCATACTCTTCCCAAATGCCGGCCATGGCGAAGGGCTCGTCATCCTTCATCGCGATCGCATAAGGCTGTTTCCTCTTGCCCGAGGCATCCAGCTTCTGCCATTCGAAATACCCGTCTACTGGCACCAGGCAGCGCCGTGAGGCATAGGCTTTGCGAAACAACCCATTGGTCGCGATGGTCTCGCAGCGTGCGTTGACGGGCGGAGGGCGGCCGCTCCCGTCACGAGCCCAGCCGGGAACAAAGCCCCACCTCGCTGACACGAAACCGGCCATGGAGGTAGCCAATTCTTCGCGGATGATGATCGGATAGTTCAGGCTCGGCACACCGTTCCAAATCGGGAAGCCATTCCCCATGCGCTCGACGTCGCCAGGATGGGCAAACTCAAAGCGCCGCACCATGTCAGGGATTGTCGTCTTGACGAAAACGCGTCCACACATGAGATCAACAGCCTGTCTTTGCGGAAGACCAAAATGGGAACGAGACGGGAACGAGTCAAGCGGCGTCGATCGACCAGTCGACCTTCTGTTGTTTCAGCGCTGGCGGTCTGTGGCGGCGGCGTATGATGTCGACGAGGCCCTTATGAACCTCGTCAAAACTATCGGAAATTTCTGTTTCCCCAATTCCTTCAGCTTCGGCTTCAAGGAATAGCTGAGTGGCGAACCTGGAGATTTCGGCATCGTCGACCGGGCGACCGTCTAGCAGATCGTTTCGTTCCAACCATAGGTGCAGAAAGCGGACGGCCCGCTCGGTCATTAAGGCGTGCCCCCTTCGCGATGGTCCATCGCTTCAGCGATGACCTCGAACACGCTCGGCACTTCCTCGGTGATCTCGGCGGTAGGAATGCCGGCCTTGTCGGCCGCCCTCATTGCCTTGTCCGCAAGGTCGCTAATGACGATCGGATCGTCAGTCGCGGTCTCAGGCAACTGTTCTGCCATCCATCGGTCGAGGAAGTTGATGCCGCGCGTGCTCATCGAGGCTTAATTTCAGCTGCCGGGTTATGTTCCCGTGCATGGTTGCCGTTTAACCGCTGCTCCCTTAATCGCGCCGTCTTTGCCTCTCTGGCGTGTCGTTCCGCGTCCAACACCAGCCTGCTTTCGCGGTCCGCCCTCTCGATCTTTTCGCGGTCAACCTTTCGACGTTTCAAGATAGCCTCCCTTGGTCTGACGGGCCAAAAAAGTGTTGACTTGAGAAATGGTTCCCCCTTGCGGGCAATTGCGTCGAGGGACCGATGCTTAGTTAAAAACGTACAATTCTTTTCGATTGTGGCGATCGCCGCTCGGCGTATCAATCACTCCGTCACTTTCGGCTTTTTACGGCGTTTATGTTCGAGGAATTTGGCATGGGCGAGGATGGTGAAAGTACCGGCCTTTCGGCCTTTGAGTTCGATATCCTGCGCGAGGCTTTCCGAAAGTCAGTGACGGAAATGAAAGTCGCACAAGAATATTGGCCGGATCATGCTAGGCGGCTCTATCAGGAAATGGCCGACGGGGAGCCCGACGATAGCTTGATAGCTCGGATCATCGGTCGTTAGGTGCCGGTGGCTTATCGACGGCAGCTTCGTCGACCTCGGCTTCCATCTGATCGCTGACCGGCTTGACCTTGACGCCACCGTCCAGCGGGACACCATCGAAGCCCTGCAGCCATGCGTCGGCATCCTCCTGCCAATACTCCGGGACGGCACGTTCCTTTCCATCCTTCCGCGCCTGGGCGCCGTACATCCAGGCGTATGTGACGCGTTCTTGGTCTTTCTTAGCCACGGCCATCTGCATCCTCCTCGTGGAGATCCTGCACCGAGGCGTGGCGCAGTTTGGATTCGCCGCGAAGATATCGCACCCGGGCCGTCATTCCAGGCCCGACCCATTCCACGCTCGGGTCCGCCACCGCCGTCGGCACGCCTGCCGGCTGCTCGGCCCGGTCACGCTCGATGCGCTGCCATAGTCGTTCCTTGATGGCGCGGCTAGTTGCGATGACTGCCTTCCCAACGTATTTCCCGTCCTTAGCAAATAGCCCCTCGGTCTGCTTGCCGGTTTGGCGCTTGACGCCGATCAGGTCGAGATCGTCAATGTCCCAACATTTCGTCTTCAACCAGGCGTCGGATTCTCCGCTGCGATAGGGGCTGTTGCGGCGCTTCGACACCATGCCCTCAAGGTTCAACTTGTCGACGGCCGCAAAGAAGTCGGCGCCACCGCCTTCGACATGCTGGCTATACTGGATAATGCCGGTGGCCGGCTGCACCAGTTCCCACAGCATCGCCTTGCGCTCGATCGCTGGTAGCGGGCGGAGATCCTTGTCGTCCTTGTGCAAGATGTCGAAGGCCACAAAAGCCAGCAGTTCGGCGTTCCAGGCCATCCGCGAGTGCATCTGGTGGAAATTCGGCCGGCCGTCAGCCTCAGGAGCAATCATCTCGCCATCGATGATGAATGACTTCGCCGGCAGTTTTTCGGCGGCGTCGACGATGGGCCAGAACCGCTTTGACCAATCATGCCCGTTCTTCGTGAATGCGCGCGCGCCGGCCCAATCGAGGATCAGTTGCACGCGAAAGCCATCATACTTGATCTCGTGCAGCCAGTCGTCGCTGATGGGCGGCTCGAGCACCAGACGCGGCTCTTGAGGCTTGATGAACTTCAGCCGCGCTGGCTCGTTACTCATGCACTTGTACTCCCGGAACGCGATTCAAGGCGCGACGGCCGTTTCAGTTCCGGAGCATTTTAGGAAAAATGAATGTTTGATTGGTTATGACGATGGAACATGCGACTGCCCAAGACTGCCGGGCCATGCTGCGCCTGGTGCGCATGGCGATCGAGGAGACGTGTCCAGCCGGCGTACTGCCCGGCGACGAAGCTGTGACGGGTGTCTACGGCCCCGAGCTCATCCACGAAGCTGAGGCACTGGCCAAGGCGATTATCGCAACAGTTGAAAAACTGACAGCTTAGTGTCGAGGAGCGCGGGCGACCAAAACCATGGTGCCCATTACCAGCGCTGCGACAGCAGCGAGGCCGGCCATCGCGAGCGCACCAAAGATAAAGTCAATGCCGAGGCTGATGAACAACAAGCAGGCAGCTAGAAAATCAAGCGTTGCGTCCACGTCCATCGTTATTCTTCCCCCCAGGCGGGCAGCTTGTCTGCAAACACCGTGGGGACTAGTTCCATAACCCCGCGCTAGTGGTCAATGGGCATGTAAAAAAAGCCCGCCGGCGCGTGGCCGACGGACTCGTTGCGCCTGCGCGGCTGATTCCTGTGCCATTGTTGCTCCGGTCGAAATGTTGGGTTAGCGTCTCTCCGCCTTGAAGGCTGGGGAGGACACGTTGCGCGCGCTATTGACGTTTCTTTTGCTGACCGGAACGGCTCACGCGGGGTGCAATGATACGCTTCTCTCGTTCACGGATTGGTCGATTAAGCCTCTGGACGCTGAAGCCTTCCAGATCACAACGACCTTCAAATCGAATGCTGACAAGCCGATACGCATGATTGAAGCCAGGGCGGCTTACTTCGATGCGTTAGGCGCGATGGTGGGGTCTTTCGAACTCAACAGGGACGCGTCGATCCAGCCTGGCGGAACCTATGTGGAGACGAAAACCTGGGGAAAGTATACGTTTGAACGCCTATTGGTCCTCAAGCATGACGAAGTCCGACCATTCGTCTGTGTGATTGCGGTCCTGTTTGACGACGGAACGAAGCAGGCCTTTTAGCGCCCTGCTTCACCGCCAACTGGGAGTAGAAAAACGGTGGCAGAAACCCCAGTCTTCACCCGAGCAGCGATAGCCGAAATGGTCGCACCCGACTACGAGCTGTTGCGGAGCCATATCAACCCCAACCTGCCACTCAAAGAAGCCGGCGATGCTTGGGACAGCGAGATGAACGCAATTCTAGTAAGCCGCGCCACTGCAATAGGGATTCAAAACAAGGAAGAATTTCGACAATTCCTCAACATCTATTACGAGGAGCAAGCAGCATTTTTTACTCGTCGACAGGAACAGAACGCGTTCAACCATCAGATGCACAACACCGTCGCGAGAACCGTTGTTCGGGCATCAATTTGGAGCATGATTTTTCAGATATTCAGGTGATCGCGGGCGCGCCTAACTCATTTGGTCGTTGCCTTCTTCGGCCCGGGTACCGCCGGGGGCGGGAACAGGCTTTGGGTGTCAGCCTGATACTTTCGAATGCCGTCCAGCTGGGCCACGCACACGGCCCTGGAGCCGCGCGTAGCCGTCAGCTGGTCGACGATGCCGCCGGTAGTGGTGACGGGCTTGTAGACCGGCGGAATGGGAGCCAGCAGCGCTTCCGGGATGGTTACGGGAACGAACTCTTGCTGGACGACGACGTCGTGGGCGGTTGAGCACCCGCAGAAGGCCACCAGGCACCAGGCCATCGAGATACTTGCGGACGTCTTCATTTTTCGCGGCGAGCTCCGATACGTCGGTGTTTGTGTCGATGACGGCTTGCAGGATCTTGGCCAGCGCCGCGGAATTTTCGGCCGTGGTCTTGTCGGCGATCGCGTCGGTCGCGCGCAGGCGCCCTATGGTCTCTTCGTTGTGGCGATTGACATCGAGGGCGGTGTTAAGCTCGCCCTGCAGGTGCGTTTGAGCAGCGATGGCCTCGATGGCGTTGCCGCGCTCGTAGAGCAGCCCAGCGACCAAGGCCATGATGAGCAGCGCCACGCCGCCGGTGACGTAGGGGTTCAGCATCAGGAGTACATGAACCACAGGTAGATCGCGCCGCCGACGATCGGCACCGCCAGCATCATGGCCACGAAGAACGCGGCAACATTCAAAGCGAAGGCTTTCATGGTGGCCCCTCAGCCGAAAATCAGTTCTGGTTCATCTCGATGTAGTCTTGGCAAAGCGTCAGGCGCTTCTCGGCGATCGTCGACACGACCAGGTAGCCGATGAGCAGGATCGCAGCGACCAGCAGCGTGGGAAGCTGGCGCTTCGTTGCCTTTGTGACTGCGACCATCGTCCTCATCCGTCTGCCTTCACGGAATCACGCTTCAGCTTGAAGGCTTTCAGGATGATCTCGATCACAACGATGCCTACGACACCCATCAGGAAGCCTGAGACGCCGGCGGCGTTCTCAGGCTGCACCTGCAGGCCGCCCAACACCCAAGCGAGCAACGGGACGGCCAGCGGCGACAGGTACATCGCGCAAAGCGTGCCGACGACGATCTTGCGGATGGCCGGCAAGATCCCGGTCCACTCCATGGCCGCAGACACAGCCGAGCCGGCAAGCCCGGCTATGAGCAGGCTCGCCTTGTCAGACTGAAGCCAGTCGCCGAACCAGGACATTTCAGGCCTCTTTGGACGAAAGTGTCCCATCTGAGTTAAGCAGGGGCAGTTCAAATCGTTCCGGCAGCGGGTAGATGCCCGGCCAGCGGAAGCCCTTGATGCGGCAGTTCGGACCACTCGCGGCAAACGGCTTGATCGACACCATGTCGCCCTGGTTGCCGGCGAGCACCATCAGGTTGCCGTGCTGATCCTTGCCGACGACAAAGCCGACGTGGCCGAGACCGCTGGACGGCGAATTGCGCCAGAAGACCACGATGCAGCCATAGGCGGGCTTTTCGAGAACCACGGGCAGATGCAGCCATGCCTGCGAGGACGCGCCGCCGGCGACGGGCTTTATGCCGGTCTCGGCGAGCACCCCACCGACGAACGCACCACACCAGGCGGTTTCGTCATCGGCGATCGACGTGCCGATATCCTTCCAGAACTGGAGGATATGGGGATCGTGGTGCGGGCCTTTGATTTCGCGAAGGCCGACATACTTACGGGCGGTGGAAATCCACGCGGGATCTGACATGACGAGGCTCCAAGATGGGCCTGCACGTCATGCGCGGGGATCGCTCTACCTAGCAGAGAACATTGTGGCGAAAAAGACCCCGTGTCAGCGTCCCGCCGGCGCGAGCACAAACGCCGCGCGAAGTCGAACTTTTTGTTCGCCCTCGATAGATAAGTTCGAGCAGAAAGGAGCCATGCTAATTTTCGCCTCCTCATTTGAGGGAGCAAAAATTAGCATGGTCGCCAGTCAAGGATTTCGGTCAGTTTAACACCCGGTGTTAAGTCGGACTTTTCGCCTCAGTAGACCCGGTCAGGCAGCATCGCCCGCAGCTTCTTTCCCAGCGGCCGGTTCTCAATCAAAACGCCGTCCTCACGCTTCTTGTCGTTCCTATCGCGGGTTTTCAGCGACTGGTGCAGCGTGTCGATCGTGATCGGCATCGAGCGATGCAGCGGCACCTTGTTGAACACCTTGATTGCCGCCAGCGCGTCAGCACGGCCGTCCATGTCGCCCATGCGGCTCGCCAGCGCGAACCGGTTGACCAGCTGCTGCCTTTGCTGCTGGACGCGGCTCTCTGCGTTCTGAAGCGCCGAGTTGCGATCGTAGGTTTCCGAGATCTTCGCCGGCGTGAAGCCGATCGACTGCGCGATGATGTCCCAAGGCTTGATCTGGTCGGCCGACATGATCTCATCGCCCTTGAGGTTGGTGACGCCCTCGTTGAGGTAGCGATAGGACTTCATCAGGTCGCGCATCCACTTCGGCGCCATCGTCTCGACACCGCGCTCAACCTTGCCTTCGCCGATCAAGCTGATGCCCTGAAACGCTTGCCCGATCATGCTCACGGACGCTCCCAGCGAGTTCATCACCCAATAATCGAACTCGTTCTTGCCTTGGAGATCCTTTGTCGGCGAGCGGAACCACAGGTCGGGCATGCCGATGCGGCTCGTCAGGTCGATGCCGAGATAGTGGCCGGGCACGCCATTGAGCACCACACCGCCCAGCTGGGGGCCGAGTATGTCGAGCATGTCCTTCTTGAACTGCTGTTCGAAGTCCATCGGGTCGTCGTCATCACCAAGCACGGCACTGGCGAGCATCATCATGGTGTTGAAGCCGATGACGCCCGTGACGCCGCCGAGCAGCGACATCATGCCGACGACGCCGGCGGCCTGGTAGCGCGCTTCCTTGCGCGCTTGCGCCGTCTCGCCCTTGATCGCCTGGTGGATGTCGCGGAACACCCGATAAAGCATGTTGATGTTGTAGGCGCGGAACACCAGCGCCACCTTGGCGAAGTCGTTCTGCATCATGCGCGGCCGTGACGAGTTGGAATAATCGAAGTGCGTCTTCCAGGTCAGATCGTGCGCGCTGTCGACCGCTTGCGTGAAATCCTCGCCTGCAGCTTTGGCCAGTCGGAACGCCGCCAACGCCGTCACCTCACGGTTCCACACTTCTGTGCGGTGGAACGCCCATGACAGGATGCCCATCACCTTGGCCTTGAGCGGCGAGTAGCGCACGCCCGTATCGCCTACGCCGGCGAGATCGTGCGACTGCGTCCTGTCGATCAGGCCGGATTCGTAGAAGTTGTCGAGCGCGGCCAGTTCTTCCTTGGTCAGGTTCGCGCGTTGCACCGAGCCCTTGCCCACGACGGAATCGAAGGCTGCTTTCAGCACCGCGGCGGATGCCTTGGCAAAGCCGCCGTACTTCCCAGCGAGCACGGGAATGCCAATCATCGGCGTTTGCGTCATGTTGACGATCGCCGCCGCCGGCGTGGCGCCGAGATACCAGACGAAAGCGGCCGACGACATCACCTGTGCGACGGAGCTACCCGTCGGGTTCATCACCCACTTGTGGCGAAGGCGGAGCTCATTGGCGAGCGTCATGCCCTTCGTCGGGTCATCGGACTTGCGCGCCTGGTCGGAGGCCTCGTTCGTGAGCTCCTGGAGCTCATGCCCATATTTCAGGCGTCCCATCTGATGCCCGGCATGGAACATATGTGACGAGAAGGAGCGCAGCGCGTCACTGTCGAAGCCGTGCACGCCCTTGCGGTGGATGAACCGCTTGCGCGCGGAGAGATCCGGCATGGTCTGCAAATACCGCTGCCAGATCTGATCCATGACGTTCGTCATCGTGGCGCTGTCGAAGCCTGCGCCGCCGACAATCTCCTCGATCTCGGCCACCATGCGTGGATCCATGGCCTGGCGCATCTCATTGACGTTTTCCACGACGCCCACTTCCACCTTGGCCGTGGGGAAGGCATCGCGCATGTCGCCGGCGAGGATATCGCGGTCCATCGACCGTTCCCGGCGCGAGAAGGAGAGCACGGTGCCGTCGACGTCGCGGACCGTGACGAAATAGCGGCCGAAGCGGGCGAGGGGGAAGTACGGCGTGGGCACGCGGCTTGCCTCGAACGCCAGACGCATCTTGGTCAACCGCGCTTTGGCGGACCATACCGACCTGGTGGACGATGACTTGTAGGTTTCCGTCGCCTCGCGCAGCGCGTCAGCCTTCGCCATAGGCTGCATCTTGGCAGCGTTGATGCGCTCGATCTCGGCGTTGTAGGCTTCCTCAGCCTTCCGGCGCGAAATCTCCTGTGCCTTGCGGACATTGTCGAGCAAGATGCTGTCGAGCTCGTTGGCCTGATCCACGTAGGCGTCCCGCACGGTCGAGAAGAGTTCTTTCCCAGCGGGCGACAAAGAGAGCCACGTGGCCCGCAACGCGCTGTAGCCCGGCTTGTTGACAGTCTCATCGTCGGTTTGCGAGGGATCGGCGCCCGCAAGGGTGGCATCGTGCATCAGCTGCGCCAGAATGGCCGCCTTTGCCTTGCCCGCCTTGCCAAGGCCCAGCCGGGCATATTTCAGCCACTGCTGCGCGATCACGTCGGCCGCCGCATGCTTCTTGCCGCGATAGGCGTCGAGGAAGCGCTTCACGCGGAGGTATTCGCCGACGGCCGTCATGCTCGGCCGAGCGAGCTCGGTGAAGTAGTTGAGCGGAATCGCCGCCAGCGCAGACGGGGTAAAGTCCGTGAACCGGCCTTTCACCTCGTTGACGATGCGGTTTTCCGTCAGGGAGTAGGAAGCGTCGGCGGCGTCTGCATCGAAGCCGTCGTCGTTTTCTTGGAAATGCGTCCTCTCAGGCAGGGCGATATCGCTGTCGAGCATTGAAACCCGGCCGTCGTCATAGACCACATAGTTGTAGGAGCCGTCGCCGTCGGCGCGAGATCCGGCATCGAGGTAGCGATGGCCCGGGATGCCCGCCTGGAGCAGCGCCTTGGATGCGGCCTGCTGGTTGGCGTCTCCCTTGCCCAGCCGGCGCGCAAGCATCCCGTAGAGTTGGCCGCCGGTGGTCGAGTGCCAGTCTTTGCCCGCCAGCACTTCCCGAGTTATGGCGCGAAACGTCTTCTCCGGCTCACGCGAGAAGATGCCCGGTTTCTTCACCACATCAACCATCGAGCGGAGCGCACGCTTGACCGCTGGAGGCTGCTCATCGAGCGGCTTATCCCAAAGCATGAGCTCGCTGTTTTCGGGCACGTCGACCTTGATAACTTGACCGCCGTCCCGGGCAAGCATTTGGCGATAGGTCTCGGCGACGTCCTTCAGGCTGGCAAAATAGAGACCCCAGCCGAACGACTGAAATCCTTCGCCCGTGCCGATTTTCGCCGTCGAGAACCGATCGAAGGCGTGCGGGGTGCCGTGATAGGCAAGCTGGAACGATGGCGCAGTGCTTCCCGTGAAACCCTTGGGGAACCGCTGGGCGATATCGCCCGCCTTCGCGGCGCCGAAAACGTCCTCCGATGTCTGGAAGCCACGACCAGCCAGCAGATTATGGATCTGCCGAACCATTTTCGCCATGCGCTCCCACCCGGCCTTAAGGACGGTGTGCGGCTTGACCTTCGTCAGCCCGGCCGCCCACAGGCCGAACGCCTCCGCCTCGATCTCCTTGGCGCTCATCCTGGCCGCCTGGTCGCGTCGAGCCTCGTTGCTCGCCACCATGCGGCGCAGCCGGCCAAGCTCGGTCCTGAGCACGGCTTTCTCAGCGTCCGTGAGGAACAGCGCCTGCAGGCGGTGGAACGCCTCGTGGTAAGCCGCCTTCGGATTGGCACTGTCCAGCGCGAGCACGATCGCATCGCGGCTCGGCGTGTAGTAGCCGCCGGCGGAGCTCGGGCCAGTCGTGCCCCACTCCGGAGCGCCGTTCGGAAGCGGAATGTGCTCCTGATAGGTGATGTCCTTCAAACCGGACGTCTTCCGCACGATGTCGCGAATTTCGTCCTGCTCTGCGGTGCTCAGGCGGCGCTGCTCGGTGCCTCCGTCGACGCTGTCCCAACCGGACAGGGTCTTTTCAGCATCATCAGGCGCGGCCTTCTCAACCGGTGCAGCTGCTGGCTGGGGCTTCGGGCGCAGCTGCGCCAGCACGTCCTGGTGCCGCTTTGCCGTCTCGGTCAGCTTTTCGGCGTCATCCCACGGACCCAGCTGCTTTTCGAGCGGCGGGATCTGCGTGTTGAGTTCGTCCGTGCGGATCTCCAGCCGCTCCGGTTCCGCCGTCATGCGGCGGAGCGTGTTGGACACCTTTAAGCCGGTGCCGACAGGATCGGCCTGCTCGATGTCTTCGATGAACACGTCATGGTCGCCGCGGCCGGCGATGGTCAACTCGAAAGACGTGCCGTAGCGGTGCTCAAGGTCCAGCGTGAAGGCGCCGATCTTGCCCAAGACCGTCGTCGCGACTTTTTCCTCGAGCAGTCGGCGGCCGGCGGCAATGATCGCCGCGCCCATCGCGCCGGGCTTCTCGAACTCTTTGCCCTCGATAGTGGCGCTGAAATTGCCCGAGAAGAACTCGCGCGCGCTTTCCGCGTCGGCCTCCGCAATGGGCATCTGGACGGCGTTGCGGTCGATCTCGTTCCGCATGTCCTTCACCTTGCCGCGAATGCGGTGCTGCTCGCGATCGTGCTCGGTGCCCTGGTCGGTCAGCTTGCGCAGCTTCTGGCGGAGATCCATCTCCTCCAGGATGAGCGGGTTGCCGCTGGCAGCTGCCTTCATTTCGGCCGCGTTGGAGGCTTCGCCGGCGATATCCTCGATTTCACGCGTGCTCGATCCGCCCTTGCGCACCTGCTGGATGAAGCGGGCCTTGCCCTCGATCGTCTGCCACTGGCGCGCGTCGAGCGTGTTCTTGGTGGCATAGCGCAAGATTTCGAGCTCGAAGCCTTCGGGATCTTCGCCATAGAGCTCATTGCCCTGCCTGATGCCGCGCCCGTCACGCTGTTCGAGGTCGGACGGCCGCCAAGGCGCGTCGAGGTGATGCAGCGCCACCATGCGGTTCTGCACGTTCGTGCCGGCGCCCATCTTGGCCGTCGAGCCGAACAGCAGCCGCACCCGTCCGGAGCGGACCTTGCCGAACAGTTCTTCCTTCTGCGCGTCGGTGTTGGCATCGTGGATGAAGGCGATTTCGCTCTCGGGGATGCCTCGATCGAGCAGCTTCTGCCGAAGGTCATCGTAGACGCTGAAGGAGCCATTGAGCGCATCGAACTCGTCAGGCGACATATTGTCGATCGCCTCCTGCGCTGCCTCGTCGCCGGCGTCGGCCTTCTTCATCAACTCGCGAATGCGGGCTTCTTCCTTGGCCTTGGCCTTCTTGGGGGTGGAAAGGTCGATGAACACCAGCTGCGTGCCCTTCTTCGCGTCCCACTTGTCATAGAGCCGCCGCATGTTGTCGGCCGCCACGTGCACCTTGCTCCCAGCGACGTCAGGGTACGACGGGTCGATCAGGCGCATGTCGAGCGCGGCCTTACGCGCGTCCGACATCACCTTCAGCATGTTGTCGGAGCCCTTCTCAGGCTTGCCCTTCGGCAGGTTTTCGGCGCGATACACCAACGAGCCCTTGGGGAACTCAAGGTTGCCATACTGGTTGTTGGTGCCCACGCCGATATAGCTGGCCTGGTCGCGGCTGCGTTCCACCACGACGTTGGTGGGCTTTCCGCCCTTGACCTTCGGCAGCGGCAGTTTCTTGCCGATCGCCGCCAGCTGCGCCTTGATGTCATCGTTGGTGATGACGTCGGCAAAGCTGAGGTAGCGCTTCATCAACTCGGGCATGTTGACGAATTTCGAGAACCGGCTTTTCAGCTTGTATTGCCCGCTCGGGGACAGTTCCCAATCGGACACGACTTCGCCGAACACCCGGGCCCAGGCGTCGAAGTGCGCGACACCGAGCGCCTCCAAGCCCTTGGGATCGAGGTAGCGCTGCACGGTGTACATTTCCGCCATCGTGTTCGACAGCGGCGTACCGGTCGCGAAGGTGACGCCACGGCCGCCATTGCGCGACGTGATGCTCTGGATCTTCATGTAGAGATCGGCCGCCTTCTGGCTGCCCATCGGATTGCCGAGCCCGGCCACGCGCGTCATGGCGGTGGCAAAGGCGAGGTTCTTGAACTCGTGCGCCTCGTCGACGGAGATATCGTCGATGCCCATCTCGTCGAACGTCAGGCCATCGTCCTTCGCGCCGGCGTCGAGCAGGCGCTGAAGCTTGCTGTTGAGGTTTTCACGCCACTTCGCCAGCTGGGCGACGTTCCGGGACTTCTCGCCCGTCTCGTTGCGGAGCTCGGTCATGGACGCCTCAAGCTCGGTCATCTGCTTGGCGATGAAGGCCTTCTCGAACTCTGGCGACACGCCGATGCGGCCAAAGGACGAATGCGCGACGATGACGACGTCCCAATCGCCGGTGATGATGCGGGCGAACAGGCGCTTGCGGTTCTCGGCGTCGAAATCCTTCTTCGTGGTGGCGAGCACCTTGGCGCCCGGGTAGAGCTTCACGAAATCCGACGCCCACTGGCCCACCAGGTGGTTCGGAACGACAAGGATAGGCTTCTTCGCCTGGCCGGTGCGGCGCTTCTCCATGATCGCGGCAATGAGCGCGAACGTCTTGCCGGCGCCCACGACGTGATCGGCAAGCGCGGTGCCGGTCTGAAGGCTGCGCCAGACGAATGATTTCTGGTGCGGGCGAAGGTCGATGATGTCGTCGCCCACCTTGCCGGGCAGGTTCAGGTGCCCGCCGTCGTACTTCCGCAGCACGTCGGTGTTGAAGATGTCGTTGTACAGCCGGGCGAGCTCGTCGCGGCGGCCGTCATCTTCCCACAGCCAGCGCCTCCACTCGGCCTTGACCTTCTCGGCCTTCTCATTGGCCGCGTCGGTGGCGGGCTGGTTGAGGTGCGTCTTGCCGTCGCTATCGCGGTCATAGACCGTGACAGTGCTGCCGTTCAGCACGGCGCCAAGGATCTCGCTCATGCCTGCGCGGTCGGTAGACCACTGCACAGTCGCCGCCGGCGACGGCATCGGCACGGTGATCGCCCATTTCGCGTTTGCCTTCGAATAGAACGACTTGCCGCCGGTCTTTTCGGTCATGTGATTGATGAAGTCGGTCACATGCGTCGCCGGTACCCATGGCGAGCCCGGCTTGACGTTGATGTCTACCGCCTCGATGTCAGGCGGGATGACGTTCTGGAGCGCTTCCACATTGCGGCGGAAGTCAGGGTCAGTGACGGCCGCGCGCTGCGCCTCAGCCAGCTTGGCCTTCACATTGCCCGACAGATACGCGTCAGCCGTCTCATAGGCGCCTGCAGGCGTCTTCCACAGCAGCGGGCCGAGCTCGGCGACGATCTTGTCGGCCGACTTACCGTACAGCCGCTGCATGGCGTCGAGATCCACGCGGCCGAGATCCGCGAGCACCGTTGCCAGCGCATCCTTGGCCGATGATGCCGACGTCGGCCGCTTGTACGGCTGCTGCGTCCGCTTCGTGAAGATCGGTGCCTTTTGCGCCGACGGTCCGCGCGCTACCTCGCCTGTGGTCTTGGCGACAGTCGCTGAAACGCCCTTGTCGAACTTCTCTTCCAGCGCGGAGATCTGCGGCCACGTCGGATCGTCACGGAACAGCCGCTTGTTGGCGTCGACGTTGATCGGGCCATGCTTGCGGGCGAATGCGTCATAGACCGTGTTCAGGCGGGCGCGGAGCTCGTCCAGCTGCTTGTCTTGGGTCTTGTCGTCGATCTGCGCCTTGCGCAGCCTGGCGAAGGCGTCACGCACGCGGATCATGCCGCTGACCCGCTCTTTGGCGGCGTCATTGGCGAAGGTCTGCTTTTCAGCCGTGGCGTGGCCGAGCGAATCCGGCTTGCGCACAAACACATCGCCCTCGGGCGAGAGGAATGCCGAGCCGATCGAAGCGGTATCGACAGTGTTCGGGACTTCCACCTTCTCGACGGAGATCGAACCAGGCGCCGGCATCACACGTTCCGGCAAGCGCTTGATGGCGTTGCGGAGCAGCTCGGGCAAATCGTCATCAGGACGCGACACGAGCGCAGCGGAATCGCCACGATACATCGTCCCGTAGGCGCCGAACTCGCCGAGCATCATCTCGGGGCGCTTCTTGAAATACTGGTTGAGCTTGACCGTGCGGCCTTCCTTGTCCTGGTAGGATGCAGCCTGCACCCACGAAAGGTCGGCCGCCGCGGTGCCTTCCTCGCGCTTTTGCAGCACGATGATGTCGGTGGTGACTTGAGTGCCGGCATTATCGAGGAATGCGGTGTTCGGCAGGCGGATAGCGCCCAGCAGATCGGCGCGCGCGGCGATGTAGGCCCGTGCGGTGGCCGTCTCAGCGTCGAGGAAGGAGTTGGTCACGACCATGGCGAGGATGCCGCCTGGCCGTAGCGCGTCGATCGACTTGGCGAAGAAGAAGTTGTGGATCGAGAACTTGTTGAGCTCGCGCCGATCGGCGTCATACAGCCGTTCGGAGCCGAACGGCGGGTTGCCGATCGCCAGATCGAAATGCCCGTTGGGCGTAGAAAAGTCCTGAAAACCGATAGGCGTGGCAATATCGGCCTTGGGATAGAGGTTTTTGGCGATACCGCCGGTGATGTGGTCGAGCTCGACACCGGTGACACGGGCAGCATCGCGCCACTGGCCGGGCATGAGGCCGATGAAGTTGCCCGCGCCGATCGACGGCTCGAGCACTCGGCCGCCAGAGAAGCCCAGCTGCTTGACGATGTCCCAAATGGCCGACACGACCTGGGCGCTCGTGTAGTGAGCGTTGCGGGTCGAGGATTCCGC
The DNA here is from genome assembly GCF_014189455.1 of Mesorhizobium huakuii. Lineage (NCBI taxonomy): Bacteria > Pseudomonadati > Pseudomonadota > Alphaproteobacteria > Hyphomicrobiales > Phyllobacteriaceae > Mesorhizobium > Mesorhizobium huakuii. The sequence continues at coordinate 6,254,584 of NZ_CP050296.1, read as the reverse complement.
CGCGCGGTACTCCTCGGGCGTCAGAAGCGCCTTGAGCTCGGCCGCTTCCTTCTCCCAGCCCTTGTTGACCTCGCCGCCCTCGCGCTCGAACGCAGGACGCAAGCCACCCCAGCCGACCCATTTGGCGAGAACAGCCTGTTCGTCGCGGTTGGCCAGCCGGCCGCCGGCTTCGAGGGTGCGCAGCAAGCGGATCGCAGCGACGTTGCCACGATACTTGGCCTTCTGGCCGCCGGCGCCGAGCTCGTCGGCGTCCGTGATAGCGTAATCGGTGGGAAGGAGAGCCGCCGGCGTGCCGGCAGAAGGTTTTACCCGATCGGCATTTCGCGCTGGCCCTGCGCCAGTGCCTGCATCATCTGCTGCGACGTCGACGACTGGTTCGGCTGTGCCTCGGCGCCCTCCGGTTTCAGGAGAAGATACTCCTCCCGCACCATCTGCCACGCTTCGTCCGACGACAGGCCCGACGCTTCCAGCTGGCTGACTTCCAAATAGGTCTGGTTCGCCGCCTGCTCCAGCACGCGGTCGAGCGACCCGGCCTCCTGGAGCGACTTGAACCGTACCGGAAGGTGCTCCTTCCAGTGCGCTTTCGCCATTGCCTTCCAGTTTTGCAGCTGCATTTGGGGCCTCGACTGACGGACGGGCGATTTCAGCGGCGCTGATGCCACCCCCGGCTTCCTTGGCCATCATAGCAGCAAGTTCGCCCGCCGATAGCCCCACCGGCGCCCAGCGGTTCTGTGAGCCCGAAAGCCCGCGCTTCTCATCGCGGAACATGATGGCGATTCCGCTGGCAGTCGTCGGCACGGTACCCCGTAGCGAGGAAGCCCCAACGGTCGCATAGAGCCGCGCGCCAGTGTCCGGATGATCGAGGCGCAGCGAGACGTCGCCCGAGCCAGCCGGGCCGGCTTCGTTGACGCTGACCGCCTTCATCGGCCGGCCCTTGCCATCGGTGCCCACGGTGAAGCCCTGGTCGAGCAGCACGGTGGAAACCGCCTTGAGATACTGGCTGGCGTCCTTGAGGAAGGCATCCTTCACGTCGTTGCCGGTTTCGCGGCTCGGATCGGTGCCGTAGCCGTCGATGTGCTCCACGCCCCAATCTTGGTTAAGCGTGCGATCTTCCGGCCGTCCGGAGCGCTTGGCGCGCGCCGGCGCTTTGATTTCAGACCCCAGCGCGGCAGCCGCTTCAACCGGAAGCGTGGTGTTGAGCTCGCTGTGGATCTTCGCCGCGGCCGCCACCGGCGTCATGCCGGCGTTGTCCAGACCGGGATAGTTGCGGGCGCCTTCCCAGAACGACAGCAGGAACGGCTTGATGCCCGGGCCGAAGTCCGATGCCATCTGCTTGGCGAACTCGCTGAAATCGCGCACACCGGCCTCGATGTAGGCGCCGGCGATCGTCAGACCGTCGATCAGCACCTCGGGGTCGATGCCGCTGTTGACCTGGTTCATCTTCGCCTTGAGGCGAGCACGAGCAGCTTCCACCCGATCGGCCGTGAACAGCTTGTTGCCGGCGAAGCGATCGGCTGCAGGTGACTGTGCGGCGGCCGCCTTCGCAGTGGCGAGGTCGGCCTCAAGCATGGTTTTCAGCTTGTTCGGGTCCGACGAGACCCCAACCTCCATCTTGATTTCCGCCTCACCGCCCCACGACTTTGCGAGCAATGCGAAGTCAGCCGGCGGCATGTCTGCCAACCAGGTGCGAAGGGCGGTCTTTTCAGCAGCGATCGGATGCAGATCAGCGGAGGCCGCCACTTTCGAGCTTTTCGCCTTCTCGATCGCGGTGTCGACCATCCCGTCGATCATGGTCTTGCTCTGGCCGTCGGTGAACGCGATGCGCTTCCCGTCCGGACCAAGCAGTGTTGTCTCGATGCCGGCGCGCTTGAACGAATAGCCCTCGGGCAGATCCGCCTGGCGCTGCTCGACATATTCGGCGTTCGATGCCGCCGCCGGCGCCGGGGTTTTGGGTGCCGCACGTGGCTTTTCACCGCGAGCGCGGCGCTTCGCTTCCTCGACAGCACTATCCCAATCGTAGCCCTCGCTAAGGAGGTCGATCGCGGCCTTGGCGATATCAGGGGTGATCGGCGATCGTCCGGTCTGCTGGACCGTGGCCGCAGATCCTGCGGCCTTCTTGCCCACGCCCATCGCGGCGAGGATCTCGGCCAGCTTGCCTTCCAAGCGCTGCGCGCGATCGCCGTCGCCGGCAACCTTCATCTGGTCGATCTTTGCGCCAAGCAACAGCGCCACGTCCTTGTTCGCCTGCACCGCGCCATCAAAGGTTGCGCGATCGGCCGTCGACAGAGCCGTGTAGAAGCTTGGCTCCGAACCAAAGCGGCTGTCGATCGAGCCCAGCGGCGTCTGCTCGATGATTGTCCCAGCGGCCGGCTCATAATCCGTGAAGGCAGCGCGCAGCGCGTCGGCAAGCTGCTTGCCGCGCACGATCGGCTTGATCCGCTCGCCCTTCGGCCCGGGCATGAGCATGTGAAGCGTGGCGTTTCGGGCGGTGCCGTTCGCGTTGCCGGCGCCGGCGCCGGTTACATGCTTTCCCGGACCCTTTTCAAAAGTAGCGAGCAGCTCGGCGTTGGAGCCGCCATGGCGCACGACGGATGCCATGCGGGCGGCCACATCGCTACCGCTGGCCTCGACAACGCGCTTGGCAACGTCGACGATCGTCTGATCGTGCAAAGTGCGCGCCGTGGCCGAAATTGCACTTTCAGCCTTTCCCGAAATCTGGCTTTCGGGCTTTCCGGCCTGATCAGCCTTTTCAGCATCAGCCAGCGCTGCGCGCGCATCCGGATCGTTCGCCATGAAGAACGCGTAGGCGAAACCTTCCGGCGTCTTGGAACGCTCGCGCTTGTCGGCCGCGTTGTCGCCACGCAGCTTCGACTGCATCTTGGAGCCTTCGGAGGCTGCAACCGGTGCGGTCGGCAAATTGGCGTCGAAGTCGCCCCAAAGCTGGGTGCGCTTGGTGTAGGGGTCGCCGAAATCGGCCGGATCGAAGCGCACCAGCGGCTTGGGTAGGCCCGTCATTTCGCCAATGCGGCCGATCGGGTTCTCAAGCACATGGAACTTGGGCTTCATCAGGTCGACGTAGAGCGCCGACATATGCACCATCCAGGCATTGGCCTCGACGGGCGTGTCGAACTGCTGCGCGGCTTTCGGGCCGAACAGCTTCTCGACCATGGCGTTGCTGGCGGCGTTGTGCCGCTCCTCCCACCAACGCGCGCCAGATCCTGCGAATGTGGTGCACGGGGTCGCCGCGAGCACACCAACGACCGTCCCGCCGTGCTGGGCGATATCGTCCATCATCGCGCCGGGGGAATCGTAGAAGATGTCGTCGCCAAGCGCGGCGTCCAGCTGGATCACCTGATAGCCGGCATCGCGCCACGGCTGCGACCACGAGCCAGTCTCGTCAAACAGCGAGACGATCACCTTCTTCGAATTGTCGCGGTCCTTGCCGATCTTCTTGGCGATCGCCTTCCAATGAGAGACCCGGGCCTTGGCGTCAGCCTGAGAAATGAGCGCCAGCCCCTTGCCGGGGTCGAGCGTTGCTGCTGGGGCCGGGAACGGCTCGCCGGCGGCGCCGTAGTTCACCTTGTCGTTTTTCGCGTCATAGGTGGTCGGCGTCTTGCCGCCGGCGAACACTTCCGGCGTTTCGTCCACTTCCTCGACGATGCCCGGGTGCTTGCCGTCGACGTCGGTCGAGAACGGGAACTTGGTGTCGCCCTTTTCCAGCCAGTCCTTGAAACCTGCCGTCGTGGTGGGCGTGATCGCGCCAAGGCCTTTCCAGCCTTTGGCATAATTCTCCTGATACGCGGCCTTCGCCTCGTCGATCGAGCCGTAGCCCATCATGACCTTGTGCTCGTCGAGGCGGCGATCGGGGTTCACCTGGTCGACCACGAACACCGGCGCATCGTCCGCGAGCTCGGCCGTGCCGGGCTTGATGAACGTGTCGATGTGGTCTTTGTCCTTGCCGATCGTGCCCTTGATGTAGCCGTAGTGGCTTTTCATCTTGATCGACCAGGCGGTGCCCTTCTTGTCGACACCCTTGCGCTCGGAGCCTTCCGGGTTCTCGATCGAGATATCCATGCCGCCCAGGCGCACGTGGCCCTTGGTATAGTTGCCGGCCTCCTTCTGCGCCGGCGTCGGCTCGGGGAGCTCGTTCTGTGGCGATGTGGCCGCAGCGTGCGCGGCCTGGTCGATCGCCTCCCTCGCGATGCGATCGTTCTTGGCCTGTTCGCGGTCGGCGTCATCCACCCAATCGTGATCGAATTCACCCGTGGGCGCCGCGACAGCGGTTGCATTGCGGTGTTCAGTGATCTTGGTGCGCAAATTGGCACCCAAGTTGCGCCAAGTGGTCTTTCGTTGCGCTTGATGCCGGTCGCGTCGAGGATGCCCTTCCGGCCGGCCGCCGTGAGCTCGCCATCCCACCAGGCGGAGAGATCCGTGCCGCCGGCGGTGACATCGAGGCCGGCAGCCTTGGCGGCCGACGCCTGCCACTGCTTCAGCCGGCGATCGTTGACCGCGTGCATCTTGATCGGCAGAGCCGATCGCCCCTCCTTGCCATATCGCTCGGCGCGATAGCGGTAATCGTCGGCCATCTGGCCGGCCGCCTCCGGCGTGACACCGAACTCGGCGGCAATTTTGGCCTGTTCCGCCGGCGCAACGGAGCCTCGATCGAGAACCGACACACCCATGGTGCGTTGCGATTCCATCCGGATCTTGCCGAGATCGTAGAGACCGGCATGCTTCGTGTCGGGAAAGATGATCGTCTTGTTGCTCACGACACGATCGGTCGACTTGTCGAGCACCGGCTTTTCGCGCGCCGCCGGCGGATCGCGCGCCAGATCCTGCGCCTCAATCTGCTTGGGCTGAAGCTTGCTGACATAGAGCGATGCCAGCGGCACCTGCTGTGACGTGCCATTGTCGTCGACCACAACGACGTCATCGCCCTCATAGGTCTCGATCTTGCCGCTGAAGCGCGGAATGCCGGGATGGTCGACGATCACGCGCTGGCCCGGCGCAGGCGGCCCGGGGAACGCCTGTACGGCCGGCTTCTGTTCCTCTCGGGGCGGCAGTTCGGCGGTCGTGACGGGCGCCGTCTCTTTGAACGCCGGCCGCAATGCAGGATCGGTCACATCGTGCTCGGTGCGACCCATCAGGATGCTGTGCGCCATCTCAGGCGTCATTTCGCGAATGCTGGTGTTGTCGTAGCCCATATTGCCGAGCTCGGCGCGCATGCCGCCCGTGATCACCAGGGGGATGCCCGCGGGCTTCTCGGCCGCCGGCTCGGCCGTCGGCGTGGCGATCGGCGGCGCCGGCGTAGCTGTCACGGGCGCGGACGGCGGTGCTTTCGCATCGGCCGCCTTGTTGAACTCCTCGTAGGACGGCGCGATGGCCGTCAGGTGGCTGATCGGGATCTGGTAGATTTCGCCGCTGGCGGAATCGTGCAGCATGGCCTCGCCATCTTGATAGCTGTCGATCTTGCCCATGAACGGCTGTAGCCCGGGCGCGTCGACGCGAACCGTGACGCCGATCGCCGGCGCTCCCTCGGGGAGGGGAGGCGGCAGGTTCGATCGCTCGATCGCCTTGCGCTCTCCATGCTCAAGGGCGGCCGCCAGAGGCCCTTTGCGTGTCGCAGGCGCGGCCGGAGCCGTCGGACCGGGGCTCGCGCCTGGTGCAGGCGCTGCGGGTGCCGTGGGGCCGGCTGTGGGCGCTACCGGCGCTGCTGCGTCGGCTGGACCGCCCGGAGCCATGTCGATGCCGCCGTGCGGGCTGGCGTGGCCCGCGCCGCCGGCGACGCCGCCAGTGAGGGCGCCGCCGATGAAGTTGTCGACGACAGAGATAATCTTGTCAGCGAGCGGCTTGTTGGCGCCAAGCTCCTCCTGAACGGTCTCCGAAATCACCTGCTGCAAGGCTTCGGTGGTGCCTTCGGTCAGCGAGCCTTCAATAATGCCCTTGGCGATGCGCTTGACCAGGCGGTCCTTGATGGCCTTGCCGCCGGCGATGTTCAGAACCTTGCCCAGCGACACGGAATCGAGCGCGGCCATCGGCACGGCCGCCGCAGCTGCCCAGCCGGCAACCTGTTTCTGCGTCACGTCGCCGGAAGCAACGCGCTTTTGAATGTTCGGATCGTCGCGCAGGCTGCCGTAGACGTCGCCCAAGTTCTGGATATACGACGGGCCAGCGGCGCCTGCGACGAAGCCAACAACCGGGTTCGCGGTCGCCGTGCCGACGCCAAGGCCCACTGCAACGTTCGGAACCATCGAGCCAACGCCCGAGCCCAGCGAATAGGCGGCATACGAGCCCGCATCGCTGATCATGTTCGACCATGTGTCCGTCCGGATGTCGGACACGCTGCCAACGGCCGCCTGGCGCTTGTAGCTGCCCTGCTTGCCCCAATCCTTCACGACGCCGGCGACGTCCTTCATCTTCTGGACGTCGGACAGCACACCCACGGCTTCCATGGCATTGCCGAGCAGCTCGGGGTTTTGGTCGAGCAGCGCGCCCTTGAAACCCTTCACGATCTGGCTCGACTGGCCCGCTTCCCAATCCTTGTGCCATTTTTCGTAGTCGGCGGCCGGGATCACCTGGTAGCGGCCGGGCTCCTTCTTATCCATGCCCTGCCAGATGGACTGGAGTGGATCAGCAGCAGCTTTCTGGCCAAGCGGATTGCCAGCTGCAGCGCCGCCGGCGGCCGAGCGAGCCTGTGCGGCTTCTTCAGCTGCGCCAACGGTCGGAAAACGGGCAAAGGTCGGCCCGTTCTTCGCCTCAAAGGCTGTCATCGCGCCGATGATGTCCTTCTCATCGGTCGGCGAAAACTGCTTAGGCTTGCCGTTCGAGCCCATCCAGAGCGACGGGACGTTGACCCACTGGCCGTCGGGCAGCTGGAAAGTGGTCGAAACCTCCGTCGAATAGCTGCCATCGGCGTTCGGGCGCTTCTCGCCGGCCGTGAAGGGGCGGAGCTCGATCGGCTTTGGCGCCAGCGGGTTCGTGGTGCCGCTGTAGATCCCCATCGGGTCGGACGGCTTGAAGTTTTCGTCAGCGGCCACGGCGCTCGATGCGCCGGCGCTGTCATCGCTCCCGGTGGCGGCAAGCGGCTTGCTGCCAGCGGCCACGTCCTGGAACCACTTCGGGGCCCGGCCGAGATTGTTGTGCGACCGATCGTACATGAACCAGTTGTCCGCAGAGACACGCTTGGAGTTCATGTCGACGTGCAGCATGTCCGGTTCGTGCGAATACGTGATGAAGCGCTTCGCGCCGTTCGCCTGCAGGGTGCTGACGAGTTGCGCGCGCGCGGCATCGTCCATGCCTGCCATGGAGATATCGGCCGCATCGCGGTGCGCGTGCTCGCCCGGCTCCTTTTTCGCAGCCTCGACAGAGTGCTGCGGCGAGCGATAGGCCGACGTCAGCATGAGGTTGCGGCCGATATCGGTCGACGTCGTCGAGAGAAGCGTGCGGAATGCCGGGTTCAGCTGGTCCTGCCCGGGATGCGCGAAAGCCAGCTGGCCGCCTTTCCCAGCGGGCGCGACGGGATCTGGCGGCGCAAGCCGTGCCATGCCGCTCGCAGCCGGATTGCCCGGGATGTGCGCAGGGGTTCCAGCGGGTGCGGCGGTCTGCTTGGCATCTGCCGGCGCCGACTGACTGGTGGGTATCCAGCCGTTCGCACCCGTCGCACCGGCCATGCCGGTGGTTTCAACATACTGGTAGTTCTTGCCGTCCGGACCGCGCCGGATCTCGCCCTCTGAGCCAGCCGATGCGAACGGCTGCGCTGGTGCGGACTGATCGACTTGGGCAGGCGGTGGCGGGGGTGCGTTGGGCTCGGCCGGCGGCGCGGCGGGCTTTCCACCAAGGCCGGTGGAACCACTGTAGAGGCCGAGCGGGTCTTGAAGCTCATAGTCGGAGCCAAGGCCGATTTCTGGAGGCATGACGTGGTTCCCGATCGTGAGGGCAGCACGTCATGCGCAGCGTTAAGCAGGCTTATAGATGGTTCGTTGTTTTTGCGCGAGAGGGGGAATACGGTCCCCACCTCAATCAGGAGCCCCGACGATGTCGAAAGAGATCTACGATCAGAGCAAGGAAGACCCGAGCGGCTATAACGGAAGCATCTCGGCTGTTGCTGGCCTGGCGGCGATCGGCGCGGCTCTCTCGCACAGCTGGCCGATCGCCGCAATCGCGGCCGGCGTGTGCGCCTGGTTCCTGTATCAAGCGCGAAAAGCCGCCAGAGCTTAGTTCCCCAGCCCTATAGCGACGGGCGCCGCCTGCTGTTTCGCCAAGGCGGATTTCACCGTATCCGGCCATTCCTGCTGATCGACACCGAACGCCTGCAGCTTCTGCGCGATCTGCTGAGGATTTCCGCCCTGCGTCATGTAGTCGGCCGCATCCTGAATTAGCTCCTGCTTTGTCGGCGGCGCATTGGTCGGTGTCGGTGCAGCAGCTGCAGGCGCTGCGATCGCCGCCGCGCGAGGATCTGGTCGCGCGGTTGGCGTCGGAACGCCGTTCGCCCCGCCGCCAGTGCCCAAACCGATGCCCGCCGGCGTGGCCGCTTGACCGGTCCCCAGCCCAATTGCAGCCTGCGGCGCCTGTGCGGCGGCCGGGTCGACCTGGTTGCCCGAGCCTTGATCGACAATCACGCTCTGCTGCGGCGGCGGCGCGCCATGATCGCCCACGGCAGCGCCCGTGCCCGTGCCGGCATAAGACTTGGCCGCATTCAGGCGCGTGCGGATGAGCTTGTCCTGATCCTCGGCCGAGCGTTCGCCCCAATCCAAATCGTTCTTGGCGAAATCCGCCGCGGCGGCCTGATATGCGGCCTCGTCGACGTCCTTCTTCGGTGTGGCGTACTTCTGGTCGATTTCCTTCTTCGTGGCGTAGTCCTCCAGCCCGTCGCTGCGCTTCTTCGCGTCTTCAGCGTCAGAGGCGGCCTTGGCCTGCCGCGCGTTGAACGCAGCATCAGGGTTGGCGAAGGTCGAGATCAGGCGCGGGATATCGCCTACAGCGACGTCCTGCTGAATGGCCTTGCCCTTGGGGTCGATCATACTCAGCCGGTACCCGACGACGGTGCCGTGGTCGCCCTTGATCTCGTCTTGCCCCTTAACCTCGTAGCCGTGGTCCATGTAGCCTTTGACCTGAGCGGCCTTGATGGCATCGGTCAGCGCGCCGCCGGGGTCGCCGGTCTGCGCCTTGATGAGCGAGCTTGAGAACAGGTTCGCACCTTGCCGCGTCGAATCCTCTTGGGCGAACTTGCGGTAAGCCAGCGCCTTCTCGGTGTCGCCGGCCGCCTGGTAGACCATCTCCTGCCGCTTCATCATGTAGGCGTAGGCATCGTCCGACAGCGGGTCGGCGAATTTCGCCTTAGTGTCGGCCGACGCCTGCTTCAGGTCAGCGTCGATCTTGTCCTGCTTGCGGACATCCATGATCTTGCCGCCGATATCGTAACCCTTCACGGCGGCATCCATGAACGCGCCAAGGCCGATTCCGAAGCTCATGCTGCTACTCCCAGGCCGATCGCGTCCGGATTGCTCGGCGGCGCGGCCTTTTTCTTGATTGGGGTCACGCTCGATGAGCCTCCAAGGCCGATTGCCTCGGATAGCTCCTCAACCTTGCCTGCGAGATCCTGCACGGCCTTCATGGTGACGCCCAACACGTCGTTCATGTCGATCGAGTGGCCATCGCCCTTGCCGGTCGCCTTCTGGAAGTCGTCGGAGTAGGGGCCCACATGGGTGCCGCCGTCCTCGACGCCCGGTTTGTACTTCCACTGCTCGACGGGCATATCCATGACCTGCTTAAGCGCGGTGCCCTCGGGGATCTCGGTCTTTTCGGTCTTGAGGTCCGGATCGGACAGGCGCAGGCCGATGCCCACCGCGCTGCCAAGGAACGAGCCGATACCGGACGAGTTCGCCGCGTCGGCCTGCTGCTGGGCGTTCCAAGCCTGCACCTGAGTGCCATACTGGCTGTTGAGCGCCGACGCCTGGCCTGCGTAGCCCGCCTGCGCACCGCCGAAACCGTTGTTCATGATGTTGGTGGACTGAAGGAACTGCGCGTTGGTGCCCTGATTGAGCCCGACGGCGCTTGAGCCTGCACCAAGTCCCAGCGATGCCGCCTGAGCCGACTGAGCGGGCAGGCCTCGGCCGAGATTGGCGACATCGGCCTTCAGCGCGAGGCCCTTGTCTCGATCGTTGGTGCGCGCGGCGTTTTCAGCGCCGGCCGACGCAAGCGCCGTGCCCATTTCGCTCGCGCGATCGATGCCGGCATACCTGCCCGACGTCGGGTTGATGCCCATGGAAGCTGCATTGCGATCGGCAGCCGCGCGCGCCCGGCGGCGTTGTTCTGCACATCGGCTTTCGCTTCGGCAGCCGCCTCGTTCTGATGGGCCTCGCTGCCATAGGCGCTGGCCTCGGCGACGAACTTGTCTTCGACCGGCTTGAAAACGGTGTCGTAGCGCTCTCGATCGGATTTCGCCCACGCCGCCTGGTCGTTGGCGATGCCCATTTGCTGCTGCGTGACTTGCTTTGTCAGGGCGTCGAGGTCGGCCTGCCGTGCGGTCGAGACGGCGAGCGAGTCCTTGGCAAACCCAAGCCAATCCTCACCGGTCTGTGCCTGCTTAAGGGCGGCCTCGCCAATTTTCGGATCAGGCGAGGGTGCTTCGCTGCTGCTTTTGTCCATGGGTACGGTCCTGCCAGAGGGGACCGCACGTCATGCGCGGGAGTAATCGGTTATAGCGCGCCGGGGTCTGTTTTTCCAGCGGGTGTTGTTCTCGGGGAGATAGGGGCATTCGCGGCGCAGGATGCCGAAAATGAGCATGTCCTCTTGATCTGGCCCGGCCTCGCGCAAGCGGGCCCTCAAGCGCACCGCCGAAGTGCTCACAAAACCGGATGGAATCGTGGTTGTGCTCCGAAATCATGGTGCTGATCCGATTGAAGCCGCATTGGATGAACGGATATGCCATGCCGCGAACGACGAACTCGCGTGTCATCCAGCGCTTGGTGCCGTCTGATGCGATGCTGGCAAAGCAAGAGTTGGCCGAGAACAGATCGAAGACGAATGCGCCGACGAGCTCGCCGGCCACCTCCGCGCCGATTGCCTTGGCGTCTTCGCGAAACCGACAATTCGCTATCTTGCTGGTCGCCCAGGCGATGACACGCTCGTCCTGCCCGTAGATGAACTCAGGCTTCATGGCAGCACGCGCTTTTGCAGATCCTGCGCCATGGCTGTGAGGCGATTGAAGATATCGGTCACGTCGAGCAGCAGGGCGTCAAACTCCGCCTTGGTGGGCGTAGCGCCGGCCGCCTTGGTGCATCGCAGCTGCTTGCGCATGTCGAGCAGCGCATCGATGTCCTCGATCAGCACCGCCGCCTTGCGGTTGCCCTTGCCCCTACCTCCGTAAAGCGTCTCCAGGCGCTCGCGGTCGCGTGTGTCACCACCGCCATTGCCGCCACCCCCCACGGCTCTCGCCGCCGCTCCGACTGCTGTCGCCTCCCATCATGCCGTCACCTTCAAATCGTCCATCGTCTTGGCCATGACGATCTGCTGCACCTGGACGTCGCCGAAGACGTCAATCTCCCACGTTCGCGCCCGGAAGCCGCCCGGCAGGCGCACGGGCTGGTTTACCCGCGTGACCGAGAAGATCAGCTTGCCATCGGCGTAGACCCCGACTGACACCACACCGGAGATAGGCGCCGGCAGCCGCGCGAGGATACTCCCGTTGATGGGGAGGGTGTTCAGCGGCCGGGCGTTGATTTCAGCTTTGATCGAGCCCGCGGCGATGAGGATCTTGTTGGCCGCGATGATGGCGGCGATCGCCGCATCAAGGTTGCCCTGGTCCTGATCACTGGTCACTTCGTTGCTGTCGACGATGATGCAGCTGAAGTTCTCCGGGTAGGGCAGCACGAACTGCTTGCTTTTCCAATATTGCGACAGACGGGCAGCGTTGGGCGCGTCGAGCCGGCGGATATTGGTCGTGTCAGCTTCCAGGAAGAACAGGCCGCCTGTCGCGATCTCGAAATATGCGGCCGTGGCCTTCGTGTCGGTGCGGATGAGGAACGACTGTCCGGACAGATCCAGCAGCAGCGCTCCCGTCAGGATGGTGCCGTTGACGGCCGTGGTTTGGTAGAACAGCGCGCACCTGCCTGAAATCTGGCTGCCGATCATCGTCGCCGGCGACAGCGCAAGCCAATCGTCTCGGTTGAAGATGTTGGCTGTGGGCACGCTGATGCTGCCATCCGCGCGCACGACGGCCATGCCTTCGTTCGACGGAAAGGCGATGGCATAGCCAAGGTCGACGATGCCGCGCGCGTTGATGCACGGGAAGTTTTGCTCGAGCTTCGCCATCTGCATCGTGTCAGGCGACGAGCCTTGCACCATTTGCGGCCAGCCCTCGGTCATCACCACGATGCTGGTGTCCATGGCGCCAAGGCCGACGATGTCCGAATCCGTGGTCAGAATGTACTTTTCCGGCCAAGCATGCGGGCGGTAAGGCTCGCTGAAATACAGCTTGCGCCCCGAGAACGCGGCCATCATGCCGTTCGGCAAGCTGATGAGGCCTGTGAGATCGTCAGGCGGCGCGTTGTAGTTGGCGGACGGAAGCGGCTCCTGGAAGGCGTTCACCGCAATGACGTCGGTGTAGTTGCTGGCCGAAGCCGCTCGCTCGTCGATGAGGTAGAGATAGGTGCCCGACTGGCCGGTCTGCGATCGATAGATGCGCTGTAGCGTGATGCTGCGGCCGGCCGGCGCGGCCACAAATCCGGACAGGATCACGCTGTTGCCGGGCTTCCAGTCGACGGTGTTGCTGATCGGGTTCGGCTCCGATTCCTCGCCGAAGGACGTCACCCACGTGTAGACATAGTTTCGCGAGACGATATCGCCCGCGCCGGTACCCGAGAGCGTGGCAGTCAAGGCCGCCGCCGGCAGCGGGACGGCAAGATCGTATGTGGTGCCGGCAATCAGCACCTTCGGCTTGCCGCTGCCCGTGAAGTACAGCCGATCGTCAGCAACCGGGCCTGGTGCGGCGTTAACAACGGTGGTCCAGCCGATCCATTGGCCGAGAAAGTGATAGATCGTCTTCCACGTCTTTGCGCCGGCCGTCGCGATGAAGGCGGATTTCCTCATGGGCGTCAAAGCGCCGTCATCGAGGCGCGTGTTCACCGCCGACTGTGCAGCGCTCTCGGGCATCAGTCGCGGGATTATGCGGGGCTGCTCGCCGGTGAAGGCGCTAAGCTTGATCGTTGCCGCCACTAGAGATTGTCCTTCCATCCGTGAAGGTACACGCTGCCTCCGCCGGCATTGCTGAGATAGTAGAAGTTCGCGGTCTCCAGGCAGAACTCGAATTGCGAGTTGGTGAAGATGTTCGAGCCTGTGATACCGCTGTTGCCGTTGCCGACTGGGGCGTTGTTGGCAAAGCTGGTCGAGAAATTAGGGTTTGGCGCGACAAACACCTTGCCGCCGTCGCCGACACCACCTTGGAGCCAGCCGAGAATGACACCCGCCGTCGGCGGCACGAAATTGGCCCACGCCACCGCCTCCCATACACTGCCAACACTGCCGCCGGATTTCATCGCAATCGGCGACGCTGGGTTCGTTCCATTGATGATTTGGACCCGATCGCCATACTGGATGGTGCGCAACAGGTTGGCCGCAGCATCGTTGCGGACGGCGCCGACGCGCAGTTTCTGCGTATAGGTCGCCGGCATGGTCGGCGCTGTGGCACTGAGGGAAAGCAGCGCAGCCGCCGTGGTGCCGTTCCAGATCAGCCAGACGTTGGGCCATGTGTTGGCCGCCTCGGCGCCGGTATCGAGCCCGTTGAGCCCGGCAACGGTGATGTCGGCGGTGACGCTCAAGCCGCCGGCCGCCGTCACCTGCACCTGTGTGGCTGACAGCACTTCCACCTTGAGGCCGGCCAGCATCTTGGCGCTCGTTGGCAGGCCATTGAGGAAGAAGCCGCCGGCGTTGATCGTGTCGACGCCTTTGTCGCCGCCAAGCGCGCCATTCATGAAAAGGCCAGCGCCAAGCGCCATCCGGCGAGCGACCGCGCTGGCGACGTTCGTGCGCCACTCAAGCAGGGTCGCGCCGGTGGTTGCGGAGAGCAGGATCGCCCGCATGCCGGCGACGAGCGTTTTCACCGTCGGCGTGATGTTGGCGTACCACATGAGATCCGAGAGCAGGTCCGCGTCGGCCGGCGTGGCGGAGTTGCGGTAGAGCTCGACATTCGGCCCGCTCGTGGCGCCCGCATCCGTGGATTCGAGTTTCAGCCCGGTCGCGCCGGCGATCACCTTGTCGTCGCCGATCGTCACGCCGCTGCCCTGGGCGGCGCCGGCAACGCCATCAGCGCGCACGATCTCGTTGTCGACCGTGACGCCAAGCGCCCCGAACACCGGCTTCCCGCTCGCCCTGTCGTAGCTCAGCATCTGCCAATTGCCGGCACCCAGCGATTCAAGCTCCGCCATATCGTTCGCTTCGACCTGAATATTCGCCCCGGTGATCAGAATGAGGCTGGTCGCATTGTGCGTGAGCAGCGGGGTGCCCGTGAATTTCACCTTCCGGCGAGCGCCGGCCTGCTCGGTGCCGAAGCCGGTGATCCCAACATTGCCCGTGACCACCACGTAGACGCCGGTTGCTGCGGCGAGATCGACAATGTTGGCGCTCGCCATCGGCGTCGAGATGGTCGAGAGGTTGTCGAAGGCCTCCATCGGCGTGCTGGCGTTGGTGCCGCCCATCGCCACCGGAAGCTTGCCGGTGAAAGCAGTGAGATCCAGCGCCAGCAGCGCAGCGGCCGTCAGCGTTCCGTCGACACGCGTCGTGCCGGCGACGAAGTTCTTGGCCGTGGTGCCTTCCTGGCCTCGAACAACGGTCAACGTCACGCCAGCGCGCGCCGTGCAGCGCATGATTTCAAGGTTGCCTGCGCCGTCGGTCAGCGTGATCGGGCACCAGTCGCCAATTCCCAGCGTCGGGAAGTTACCTTCGTCTCCGGACGTGATCACCACGCTCGTAGAGAGGTTGTTGATCGTGTTCGCGAGCAGAGAAGTGGCGTTGTTCGAGAGCTTCAGCGACATGGTGCGTCCCTTGTGGGGTTCGAGCACGTCATGCGCTGGAGAGGCCGCAATATAGCATCCGTGCGGCGAAGCGGAAGGGCCGCCGGCGGGGCTACTTCTCGATCACGCGGATGCGCACCGACTGGTCCATCGTGCGGTTGGCTGCCGTGACGATCCTGTTGAGGATTTCGTAGGTCGCGCCGATCGTGCCACCAGACAGCCAGATGGTAGTGCTATCAGGCTGGAAGCTCTCGTTTGTGAGCTATGGCTGAAACTGGGTGATGACGGTTTGAGAAGGGCGGCGTATCGAGGCGGGTGATGAAGCCTGCCAGAACCTCTCAAGGAGAGCGATACGCCATGAACGAGACTATCAACATTGTTCGCCTTCGTCAGCCCGACGAAATCGATGATCCCCTGACGGATGTGCTTCGCACCGGCGCGCGCAAATTGCTGGCGCAGGCGATCGAGATGGAGGCCGAAGCGTTTCTTGCCGAGATGCGGGATCTCAAGCTTCCGGACGGACGTGACCGGCTGGTCCGGCACGGTCACGGGCCGGAGCGGAGCATCCAGACGGGGATCGGGGCGGTGCCCGTCAGCCGGGTGAAGGTCCGGGATCGCGGCGCGAACGGTGAAGCGGAGCGCATCCGTTTTTCCTCATCGATCCTGCCGAAATGGGCGCGTCGGACACGAAGTCTGGATGCGCTTCTTCCCGTTCTCTATCTGCGCGGCATTTCGACGGGCGACTTTCAGGAAGCTCTGGCAGCTCTGTTGGGCAAGGAGGCGCCGAACCTCTCACCCTCGGTGATCACGCGACTGACGGCGGAGTGGGGCATCGAATACGATCGTTGGCAAAAGCGCGATCTTTCGGCGCGCCGCTATGTGTATGTGTGGGCGGACGGGGTCTACCTGCAGGCCCGGATGGAAGATCATGCCGAATGCATGCTGGTCCTGATCGGCGCCACGCCCGAGGGCAAGAAAGAGCTGCTCGGCTTCCAGACCGGCATTCGTGAGAGCGCACAGAGCTGGCGCGAGCTGCTGGTCGACGTCAAGCGTCGTGGCCTGCAGATCGCGCCCGATCTTGCCGTCGGCGACGGCGCGCTTGGCTTCTGGAAAGCGCTCGATGAGCTCCTTCCCGGCACCAAGCACCAGCGATGCTGGGTGCACAAGACAGCCAACGTGCTCAACAAGGTGCCGAAATCGGTGCAGGCCGCCATGAAGACGGACTTGCGCGAAATCTTTTCCGCCCCGAACCGAGCCTCAGCCGAGACGGCGATTGCCGTCTTTGTCGAGAAATATGATGCGAAATACGGCAAGGCGGTCGACTGCCTGACCAAAGATCAGAATGCCTTGCTGGCGTTCTACGATTTCCCCGCCGAACATTGGGATCATCTGCGAACGTCCAATCCCATCGAGAGCGTCTTTGCGACCGTTCGCCATCGCACGGTGCGTACCAAGGGCTCACTCTCCTCGAAAACCGCCAGGCTGATGGTCTTCAAGCTGGTCATGGCCGCGGCCAGGACGTGGCGACGACTGAAAGGACAAAATCAGTTGCCTAAACTCATCGCAGGTGCAACGTTCCAGGATGGAATCGAGGTCATTGAACTGAAGCCGCAGAGCGCCGCTTGATCAGCCTCGTCACCCAAATTGCAGCATAGCTCCTCGTTTGTCTTGGTGATGCCGTCAGGGAGGATCCACGTAGACGAGACGATGCTGTCCTCGCTGGTCAACCGCTTCCACCACAGCATGGCATAATCGAGCACTTCATCCGGGTCTTTTTCGGGCCATTTGAGGTTTGCGGTCATGGTCAGCCCCTAAGCGATCTTTTCAACGATGGTGACGTCTCGGTCTTCCGGTGGCGACCTGGTCGAGCGCGGCGCCGGCGGCACTGTGACGCTGCGGTTTTCGGCTTCGACCGTCGCGGACCTGTTTTCAGCGGCTACCTCAACAAAGCGCGTCGAGATCTCCACCAGGGCGGGGACTTCCGCCCAGCGATCTTCCTCCGCAACCTCGACTGTACGCCAAGGTGGTGTGGCCGGAAGCCAGTTGCTGACCGCGCTGGCGTCGACTGTGACCGCTGCCGCGCCGGCCGAGCTCGCAGTGGCGGCGCCGACGCCGTCCCCGTCAACGGTGATGACCGCTGAGCCGGTGCCGGCGCCGGTGCTGCTGCCGATCCCGTCGACCGCTACCACGGACGCTGCAGCGCCAGTTCCGGAGCCGATCGGCGCGCCTACGCCCAGAGCATCAACAATCGACGTCGCGACGCCCGTGCCTGCGCCTGTGGCCGCACCTATGCCGTCCACGGCTACGACCGATGCAGCCGCGCCGGTCGAGGATACTGTGCTCGATCCCACTCCAAGGGCGTCAACGGTTGCCGCAGCGGCCCCTACAGCCTCGTTGATGCCGGTCCCGCCGCCTGCCGCATCACCAAAGACCGCCGCCGCGCCTGTGCCCGCTCCAATGGCAGCGCCGCCAGCGTCGGCGGTGGTGATCGAGGCGGCAGAGCCGGTTGCCTCCCAGGTGGAGGCGCCGATGCCGTCGCCCGAGACAACGGCTGCCGCGATACCGACGGCCGAGACGACGATCGTCCCAAGGCCGCCGCCGAAGTACCGGCGAGCGAAGTACCTCTTGCCGAAAAAGCGCCCCGCAAACATCAGGTGGCGTCCAGTGTTACGGCCGAGCGATTGCCGTCCGCGTCAATCGTGGCGCTGATGCGGTTCTTGGTGTCGCCGATATCGCGGAACACGCCCGTTGTGGTCGCGAGCCCGCTGGACTTGCCGAACAGCGCGGAAGCGATGAGCCGCATGGCCTGCCTGATCGTCAGCCCCGTTTCGACGCCGGCGGTGCGGTCGAGCAGGCTATCGGCAAATTCATTGCCCACGTCCGCGTTTACTTTGGTAGCACTGATCGCGTCGGCGGCGAACGCTGCGTTGGTGATCGCGCCAGAGCCCCAGGCGACGTTGGCCGCGTTCTTGACATTGACGTCCATGACACCTGCGGTGGCGGGGGTGGCGACGGCTGTGCCGAGCAACGATCCGACATCGACCCGGCCGCTTGCGTCGACCGTTTGCGTCCTGCCGGAAGTGCTGTCGCGGCGGAAAAGCTCGACGACGCGCGTAACCCTAGCCATGGACGCCTGGGTGATCGACACGATGTACTCCTCGCTGTCGGACGTCGAGGCGATGGTCGTGTCCTCGTCGATCAACAGCGCGTATTCGCCGGGCATATTTGCAGCAGACAACTCGACGATGGTCGGAGTGGTGTAGATCGTCGCCGCGCCGCCGTTGCGGCTTCGGTAGACTGTCCATGTCGTAAGGCCTGTCTTACGCGTCTTCAGATCCGTAGCATCGACGGCGACGAAATAGATGTTTTGGTCGATCTTGCCGCTGGGGATTCTCATAGCCCGTACCTATTTCGCATCCCGTTGAACAACGCGGCAGTTTCCGCCTGGCTCAACGCCCGGTTCCAAGCGGCGATGCAGGCGTACCTAAAGCCGCTTGGAACAATGGATCCACCGTTCGCGTCACGACCGATCTGTAAGTTACCGTTCGGCGCGGCAGCCGAAGGACCGGTCAGGTTGCCGTTGAAGGCAGTAATCGTGCCATTGACGTTCCAATGACTGGCTGTAGCGCCGCCGTTTTCATTGAAGGACACGACGATGATCGCCCAAGCGCCGGCGATGGCCGATGCCAGACCCCAAGCGAAGTTGTTCGTGGACGAGCCTTCAATGCGCCAGCTCAGGTTGTTGGTATCGATGCAAGTGAGGGTGCTTCCGGGGATGCCGCTAAAGTTCCCCAAGATGGTGCGGAACGTGTTGGTCGGCGTCGTGGGTATCCACACGATCGCCATCACAGTTTCAGTGGCGCCATCCTTGTGCCAATTATCGTCGAAAGTGGTCGTGGCTACCGGCGAAAAGAAATCGCCACCGTCACACGAGAAATACTCGTTGGCCGAGAGGGCGCCAGCCGTCCCGTTGAAAGTGGGGTCATCGGTGGTGGCTGTGGATGACGAACCCCTGTTGTAGTTTACGGCATTGCCGGAAAGATCGTTCCAAACCTGGCCCGTGCCGGAATAGCTGTTCGCGTCCGCTGCGTCGAAGCATATCTGGAGGCTGCTCGTGAGCCCATAGAAACTGATCACGTCGATGAATTTGAGCGGCGGCAAGCCAATCGGCGGTGCCAACAGATCGTCGCCGAACTGCAGGGGCTGGTAGGGGTAGAACTGCCCGCCGAACATCTGGAGCGGCCGCAGCAGGCGCCAGATGTCGAACTTTGGCAGGCGCAGTTTTGCCTTTGGCAGCCAACTGGCCGCCGGCGGGCCGCCGTTGTGCCCGATGCCTGCCGCGATCGCGCTCATGATCAGCTGTTGAGATCCACCGCGGCGACCTGGTCGGCCTTAGCCTTGAGTGCGCTAAACTCGGCCGTCATCTTCGCGAGTTCGGCCTTCGTTGCAGCATCGAACGCGTTCGCCGAGCCGAAGGCCTGCACGGTTGCGATGACGTCGGCATAGTCGGTGGGAATGGCCGAGAGAGCCACGGAAGCAGCGCCGGCGTTGGACTTCGCTTTCAGCATGACCTGTCGCTGATCGCTCAGGCGCTGCGCGATGGCGGCCATACCGACCTTTACTTCACTTGTCGTTGCCATTGTCGTCTCCGTTGGGGTTGAGCAGTGCGCCGTAGAAATCGGCCTTGGCCTTGTCCCGCGCGGCGAGCATCTGCGCGCGGATCTCGGCCGGGTCAGCGATGCCGGCCGCCATGCATTCGAGCACCGCTGTCGACATGGCAGCCTCGATCACGACGGCTGCGCGCTTCCCGAGCGGGTTGTTGGGGCTGGCATTGGCGGAGACGCCGACAGCCTCGACGATGATGCTTTTCACTTCGGTCATGATGGGGCTCAGTCGAAGGTGATGGTGGTGGCGGTGTTCAGGCGAGGCGTGACGCCGGCGCCGGTGATGATGTTCGGCGTCACCGTGCCGCTGACCATCAACTTGCCCGTGCTGGTGTGCGCCGTGCCGACCGAGAAGTGCGTCACCGTGCCAGCGCCGGCGGTGCCTGCTGGAAAATCGATGTTCGCTACCGGGGATACGACGTTGTTGGTCACGGTCCATCCGCCGGCGGTTCGAGCAACCGGCACCCGCGCATAGCCGGTATAGGTGGCTTCCGACGTGTTCTGTAGGCCGGCTTCACCCGGGTCGGCCGTGTGGAGCGCCACCTCGAGCACGGTCAGCGGCGATGCCGCCGCGTTGTCGGCCAAATTGGCGATCGGCGTAGCGTTGAAGATCAGCTTCGCGAGGTCGTTTTCGAAGGTATTGCCGAGAGACATGATCCGGCTCTTTCGTTGGTCAGATGAACTGAGGCTTGGTGCGGAGACGGGCGCGCTGCTGGCCCTTGGACGCTTCGCGATCCATGCGAGCGATGTAGGAATCGAACATCTGCTTGTAGGCGGCGCCCAGCTGGGGGTTGGTGTACTCAGTCTTGGGCGTGAGCATCACGCGGCCGGCCGCCGCCATGCCGAT
Organism: Mesorhizobium huakuii; assembly: GCF_014189455.1. NCBI lineage: Bacteria > Pseudomonadati > Pseudomonadota > Alphaproteobacteria > Hyphomicrobiales > Phyllobacteriaceae > Mesorhizobium > Mesorhizobium huakuii. The sequence continues at coordinate 6,234,065 of NZ_CP050296.1, read as the reverse complement.
CATCTCGGAATGGTCGGTCAGGATGAAATTGGGGATCTGCTCGGCCGTGATCGACGGCTGAAGCACCAGGCGCACCCGCAACGTGCCAGTCGCCTTGGGCACGATGGTGACGGTGTTCGGGTTCAGCTGCGTGATCCAGCGGGCGTTGCTGGTCTGGTCGAGGTCGATATCCCAGCGGGAAACGTTCTCATCGAGCCACGCGATGGTGACGGGATGGAGCTCCAAGCCGTCGAGCGATGCCTTCTCGATCTTGACGATCGCCACATCGGGGATTGTGCACACGCACTCGCTGTCCGGAGTGGCGATGACGATGTCGTCGTATTCGCGCCAGATGGCGGCGTACAGGCAGAGCTCGCGCACCACGGCGCGGATGTTGCGCAAGACCGTCGGATGCGGCGCGCTGGGCACGTGCGGCATGACGAACGGCAGCATGTCGTCGATGTCGACCATGTCCGTCATTTGGCCCCGCCACGGCGCGCGTTCGGGCTGGTCGAGCCTTCAATCTGAATTTTCAGGCCAACGGCCGTCGCGAACTGCTGATAGTGCATCGCCGATCGGCCGGGGCCGCCGGCGAGATCGTCCTTCATCTGCGCGCGGTACAGCACGTAATCGAGGAGCGGGTCGGAGTAGGGCTCTGGCAGGCCCACGGGACCCTCGTAGGAGGCCGGGAGCTTCACATCACCGGTTGCCTCCAGTTTGGTTGGAAGCGTCGAGACGAGCCCCTGCACGAAACCATCGCCGGTGTTGCCCGGGTAGCAGAAGAACTCCAGCGGCGCCGCCTCGTCATAGACGTAGTGCCGCACGTCCTTCTTGAACGGCGAGTACCTGGTGTCATGCCAGTTGGGCACTTCGGCATCGAGGATGGTGCGACCGATCACGGTGATGGCGCGGCCGAGCAAGCGCGTCGGCGTCTGGCTGCGCACATTGGCGCTGATGTTCTGAAGGATGAGCGGGGTGGGGGTGCCCGTCGCCGGTACCGATTGAAGGGTGCCGGCGACGAGCGGGATTACGATCGTAGCGGATGAGGCTGAGGGTTTCGCCAGAACGATGGCTTTGACGCCTTCGTTGATCCAGCTGCAGAGCTCGGCCAGCGGCCAGCGAACATGGTCCTCATCGAGGAGCAAGACACTGGCGCGCTCAAGGATCTCTCGGCCGGTCGGCATGAAGTCTCATCCTTACAGCTGGGGGACCAACAGGGCCTTCGCCTGGCCGATCCAGTCCTTGCTGACGATCGAGCCGAACAGCTTCAGCTGCTTGTCGAGCTCGTCGATCTTCTCGGGCGTCAGATCCATAATCTGGCTGAACGAGACGATGCCAACGACAGCCAGCTTCTCGGCGACCTTCGGGCCGATACCCACGATCTTGGTCAGATCGTCGGCGATCGGGAGCACGACTGCACCAGGTACCGCCGGCGGGATGGTTTCTGGCGGCTTGAAGCCAAGGTCGGGAGCGTCATCGCCGTCGAGGTACTCGTGGTCCTTGTCGTCGTCGTCCAGGTGATCGTGGCTTGTGTCGTCGTCATCATCGAGGCCAAGGCCAAAGCCGGGCTCGATGAAATCGGCGGGTTCAACGTGCTCGGGCGGGACTGCGGGCACCTCGCGGTAGTGTTCGACGGCGAGGAACATCTTGATGTCATCAGCGCGGTCGACGCGGGCCGTGAAGCGGCCGTAAGGATCACGCTGGAAGCTATACGTGCTGCCGCCGGCGTTCACCTCGGCAGAGCCTAGTTTGCACTCGATTGTAGCCATTTCACTTTCCTCCTAAAATTCGACGCCGGCCATCGTTGGGGAGGAAATCTCCAACGATGGCCGACGTCTGCACCACGCGCCTTGCAGCTCGCCCCGACCTACAGGGCGTGGTAGCTCACGGTCAGGCCAACTTCACCGACCGTGAGGCCGGTGGCAGCTGCCTGAAACTTGATGCCGATCGAGCGAGCAGTGGTCGCCGAAACGGTGCGGAATGCGGTCTTGGCGGTCGGACGGGCAACGCCGCCGGCCTGGGCGAGCGTACTCGCTGCGAAGAACTCGGCGCCGCACGTGCGGGCCTGGTCCTGCGATTGCCAATCGCCCGACATGATGCCGACGTCGAAGGCGATCGTGGTGCCGGTGTCGAGATCGTCGCTGTCGAGGACCATGTCCGTGACGCGGCAATTCGGCGGGATCGGCGCAATCTCGATAATGTCGTTCAGCACCAGGCCCAGCGGCACGGCATATTTGTAACGAACGGTGACGGTTTCGCCGGCATAGCTGGGGTAGGGAACGTTGATCTTCCCCAGCGCGGCGTCAGACTGCTTGATGGTCATAGTGGCTTCTCCGCGAGGATCTGTGGGGGCGTTGACGGTGAACGGTGAAAGCCGCCGCGACCATCAGGCCACGGCGGCTAGTTTTCTCAGGTGTTCGGGTCTTTGGCGGCCGTGTCGATCGAGATGATGCCGAAGTCCTTGCTGTTGAAGCGCGTCTTCTTCACGCCAAGGATGACGCCCGCGGCGATCACCGGCTCGTTGCCGTGATCCTGCATCTCTTCGGTCCACGAGAAGCGCAGGCCGCTGGACGAGCCGTAGGCGACAACACCCGCCTGGCGACCCATGAACAGGGCACGCGCCGCCGGCACGTTCGCGCCGGCGCCGTAGTCGGAAAACCTGATCGCCGACTCGTGCGAGTGCAGCACCACGTTGTTCACCATGCCAAGCCCACCCTTGAAGATCGGGGTGTTCTTGCCCTCGGCCGTGATCAGCGCCTTCTGGATATCCATCCAGCCGGTGGTGTCGGCCGTGCGCATGTCGAATTCCTGGAACACCGACATGAGCAGCACGTAGTGAGGCTCGCCATTGATCATGACGGGCATCATGTTCGCGGTGGTCGGATCGGTGGTCCGCATGGTGCGGGCCTTGGCGGCGGCCTTTTCGACCACGAGCTTCGCCATCTTGTCGGAGGCAACGAGGCCAACCTTCGTGGTGGCAACGCCGCCGTAGATCAGGTGCGCGGCGTCCGGAGCGTCGATCGTGTTCCCGGCCAGACCGACATAGGTCAGGTCTTCCGTGAAATCTTCGTTCATGCCGCGCGAGCCGGAGAGGTAGATGAAGTTGAGCTCGTCGACGTACTTCGACCAATAGTCGGAGAGCCGGTCCTTACCGATTTTCCGGATATTGTGCGTGGTGCGCTTGCGGCTCATCTTGCCGCCAGCGGAAACGCCGTGGCGCAGCTGGTCGATCTTCACCTGGTCGGAGAAGAAGCGGAGGTTTTCCTCCTTGCCCTGCAGGCGAGCATCGCCGGCGGTGGGCTTGGCGCGCAGCTGCACCGAGAGATCGAAGTCGATGGTGTCGCCTGCATCGGATTCGAGATCCGTGAGGCGCTGAATGACGGCGTTGTCGTCTTCCGACACGAACTTGCGGTCGAAATAGGACTTCTTGGTCACATCGATGAAAAGTGACCCGGACCACTTCTTTTGGGCTTTCGGGTCGCCGAATGCGATGGTCGTAGGACCGGCCATGACGTGCTACTCCTGTGAGGATTCAGCACGTCATGCGCAATCGAGCCTTGATACGATGGATAATCGTATGGCGCAACGGGGCTTAGGCCACCTGCTGGACGGGGCTTTCCTGGTGATCATGGATGCGGCGAGCCACACCCGTGATGCCCAGCGTGAACCGGGCAGGGATGATGCCGTCGGCTATCAGCGTGATCGGGCGGAAGTCGCCAGCGAACACCAGCCGCACGCGGCGGCCGGTCTTGTCTTCCACCTTGACCACGCCGTGCTCGCCGATCTGCACCGCCTGGCCGACATTCACCGTTAAAGTCAGCATCTAACCCCCTGCTGGCTACTGCGCCAAATAGCGTTCCTGTTCGGCTGCCGACAGCTTCGACAAGGCCTGCTGGAAGGCTTCCGTGTTGTTCTCCGAGAGGCGATCGAGCCACGCAAAGTCGTTGCCCTCCTCGATGTCGACGTTTTCGGAAGCCGGCACGTGGGCTAACGACGGCGGAATGACGCGCGCGGGCTTCGCAGGTGTCGGCGTCGGCTTGCCGGGCTTGGGCGGTGCCACGCCAAGCAGCGCGCGCGCATCGTTCTGCAACGACTCGTGCGCCTTGATCAGAATGTTCGGGTCGCGGTGCTTGCCTTCGGCAGCTGCTGCCGTCTGGAGCTCACGCACGCGCTGGTCGAGCGCCCGGTACAGCGTCGGATTGGTTTCGAGGTTGTACTCCTTGTGCTCGGCAAGGAAGTTGGGGACCGTCGTATCGCGCCAATAGGTGTCCTGCGTGTCCTTGGACACCGTGGCGCGGTTGACGGCTTCCCGGATATCCGCCCGGCTGTCCTCAAGCGGACGCGTCTGCGCACGGCGCTCGACGGCCGTGAGCTCGCCCTCGTCGAACTTGAGGTCGATCGCGGCCAGCTTGGCATCGATCTCGTCGAGCTTCGCCTTGGCGTCGGCCGGCGCCGTGTATTGCGGGAACGTCGGTGCTGCTTGGACCGGCCGCGCAGCCGCTACGGCCGCAACGGGCGCCGCAACCACTGCGGTCTTGCCGGCGGCGTCCACAAGCGCCTGTGCCTTGGCAGCATTCTCGGCTGCAAGCGCCTCGGCCGCTTCTTTGGCGTCGGCGGCGATCTGCTGGCGTGCGGCCAGCGCATCCTTGGCGTTCTGATCGTCGCCGGCGGCGATCCGCGCGTCGGCACGTTCCTGGAGCTCGGCGCGGCTGCTGTCGCTGCGTCGTTGGCGACAAGCTCGTCGTCGATCTCTTCGTCGGCACCTTCGTCGACAACGTCATCGTCGAGCAGGCCTTCGCGCTCGTCGTCGGTGAGCATACTCAGTTCGGCTTCGGTGTGGGTGTCTCGGGCCATGGTTTCCTCCTGGGGCGTTCAGATCACGCCGGCGCCATTGCGCCGGGCTGTGGTTGGGCGGTCGGTGGTGGCGGTGCGCCAAGCCCCATCATGTCATCCTGTGCCGGTTCCGTTGGCGGAGCGGCGATCGGCTGGCGTTGGGGCGGTGGCTGGGCGCCGGGCTGGTCGAGCCCGGGCATTCCTTGCGGCTGCGGTTGCGGACCAGGCTGCGCTTCGTCGGACTTCGACACGAAACCGGCCTCCGCGAGGATGTGGTCGGCCATGTCGACCGTCGCTGGCATCGAAATGGCCTGCGCGGCGGTGGTAAGCGCCGACAGCTGCGCCGCGATCTTGTCGCTGACGATCTTGCTGACGATCTGCTGCGCCGTCGCCTCGTCCTTCAGTGCCTTGGCGAGCTCGGCGCGAAGCTGGATCATGATCCCGGCCTCCTGCATCTGCTTTTGCTTCGCCATCTCGGCTTCCTGCTGCTGCTGCTCGGGCGTCAGCTCCTCTTGGTCCGGATCCTTCTGGCCCGTCATCGTGCGGATACGCTTCACGATCTCGTCGACGTTGGGGATGTCGAGGTTCTCGACGATCAGATCCAGCACGACGAGCGTGACCTCTGGCGGCCACATCTTCGACGCCTCGAGCAATTCATCAGCTGCGGCCTGGCGCATCGACGCGCGCCAGTCGGCTTCGGAAATCACATAGTCGGCCTTGGACCGGATGATGTCGTTCTCGGGCAGCCCATCGTTGACCTCGATGTAGTCTGGCGTGCCGCGCATGTTGGTGATGCGGAAGGCCTTCTTCTCGCTGACGAACTGCTCGATGTTCGCCAGCTGCTTTTCGCCCTGCACCTGGGCGGCGAAGCGCAGGTTGTCGAACAGCTTGGCCGTAGCCATCGCGCCCTGGTCCTGCCGCTTGCCGATCGCGACACCGGACGTGGCGTTCGTCTGCCTGCCCATGTTCTCATCGGTCACACCGCTCGCCGACTGGATCAGCGATATCGACCGCGACATGAAATCCATGTGGAACTGCACATCGGACCGGTCGACGTTGATATCCATGTCCGCGCCCTTCTTCTTGAGCAGGACGGCATCGGGCCGGGCAACCTCGTCACGGAAGTCATCGATGCTGGTGCCCTTCGGCAGCGCATCCTCATCCATGATGACCTTGTTCGTGGACATGATGTAGAGCGCCTTGGAGGCGCGCTTGTTGATGTCCGTCTGGATATCGCGCAGGCGGCGGATAAGCCCATAAGGCATGCCGTCGCGGCCGCGCTTGTAGCCCCAAATCGGGGTGAACGGGAACCGATTGTGGCGATAGGGCGATTCACTGAACCAGAGCATGCCGGCAGACGTGAAAATCGCCACGTGCATCCGGTTGCCCATCTTTTTCTTGGTCGTGGCCTCGCCGCTGTCGATCTCGTCGCTGTGACCAGGTGACTGCGGGTCGTAGATCTCGCCCGTGAAGGTGCCGCCCGACATCTTGTCGCAATCGCCCGGGATCGTGATCCACGCCTCGGTGATGCGCACGCGCCGGCGCTGGTAGCCTGTCAGGCGGTCCGATGTGGTGGAGTTGCCGCGCTGTTCGAGCGACATTTCCAGCTGATCCATGGCTTCGTCGCCGTACAGGTCCAGCTGCTGGTAGTCGACGGAATCGGAGGCGGACCGTTCGAGGAGCGCACGGCGCTTCTTGAAGATCGCGCAGGCGATGTCGAGATCCACCCACTTCGATCGGAAAATGTAGCGGCCGTCCTTGAGATCCATCTCGGTCGCGGCGCTGTCGTGAAGGATGTTGCGCCAGCTTTCGTAGCGCGAATACAGGGGCTCGTCCTCGTCCTCGTCTTGAACGCCGTCCTCAAGCCAGCCGATGCCCACCTTGACGGTGTCTTCGAACGCACGCGACCGATGGAAGGGCGACCGATTGACGTCGGACAGGTACTTCATCAGCTGCGTCTTGCGCTCGGCCGGCTTCGACTGAGCCTTTCGCCGCGGCAGAACCTTGAAATCGGCCCGGGCGCGCTTCTCGGTGCCAAGCACCCAATCGATCGAGGCGGAGATGACGTTGTAGACCAGCGGGATCTGGCCGCGATCCGTCAGGGTCTGCGCATCCGTCTCGGTGTACTGGATGTTGTCGTAGAAATCCTCATCGATGGCCTGTTCGATGCGGTTCGCGTTCTGTCGATCGAGCTCGCCGGTGTAGAGCGCGAGCATGCGATGGTGGAATGCCACCATCTTCTCGCTGTCGAGCGCAGCAACGGGCTTGCCCTTCTTGCCGCTGTCGTCGGCGCCGGCGGCATACTCGCTGCCGCCATTGGCCGGCTTGCCTTCGGTGGCGTCGGCGGGGATCGGTGACTGGTAGCGACGTTTCCGAACCGAGCCATCGGTGGCGCCAACGTCAAACATCCTCGCGAACCTCTACCTCGGTGACGGAACCGCTGTTTCGGTCGCGCATGACGATGTCCGCGACGATCTCGCTATCCGTCGCCTGGTAGGGGCGCATGCTGACCAGGTCGCCGATGAAGTCTTGGATCAGCATGGTCAGCTTGATCGGCACGCGCGGGTCGACGGCGTTGAGGCGCAGCATTTCGCAGAACATCACCGACGTCCGTGCGCAATGGGCCGGGTCGCCGACTTCCTCGGACCACTTCCATGCGTCTTCCAGCGTAACGACGCACGGCCAGAGCCGATCATAGCCTTCGTCGGCTGTTCGCCAGATGGCCATGCAAGGGCGGTACCGATCGTCGACGCCAGCCCATAGGCCAGCAATCGTTAGCTCCCCACGGTGTGCAGTCCACGCGCGTTGAGTAAGGTCGAGAATTTTGTACAAACTGGATGCTCTCAGGTTGGGGGCGAGGGTCCCAGTGCGAAAGACAGAGATATGATTCGTTGTTTGGGGCAACCGCCGGCGGTGGGCGGTGCACCGTCGACTGGTTTACCGTTGACGGCTTTTCAGTCGACGGTGGCTAAGACGCCATGCCGCTCCGGTTGCGCAGCTTCTTCGGCCTGGTCGGCGCCGGCTCGTCGTCACCCTTCAACAGATGCGCCACCTGGGCCTTCTGCCTGATGGCGTCGGCCGCGTGCTGGTGCCCGTTCTTCGCGATCTCAGCGTTCCACAGGGACATGCGCGCGTTCCACGTCTTGGAGAAGCCGTCGAGGTGCTTCAAACCCTCGGCGCAGTTCTCCTCGTCGAACCGGTAATTGTTGAAGTCCTCGCGCAGCTGCATGATGCCCAGCGACGTCTCCGCGATGCGCGGCACGATGACGATGTTCGACAAGCCGAGATCTTCAAGCATGTCCTGCGGCGTCTTCAGCGATTCCGCTCCCGGCCGGCGCTGGTTGCCGTCGTGAGGCAGATGGTGCGTGCCCCACACGTAGCCGAACTTCGCCTGCAGCTCTTGCATCTGCCCGACGCTGTAACTGTAGGGCTCGCCTGACGCCTCGGCGTAGTTGATCCAGTGATCCCACGGGCCGTAGAACTGGTGAAACCAGATGGAGTTGTCGTCGTCGACGCCCAGATCCCAAAAGGTGTTGACGGGGATGCCGGGAAGGAACGGCAGTTTGCTGATGCGCTTCTCGCGCCTGGCCCGGGCCAGTTGCTTGGACAGCCATAGGCCCTCGGACGACACCGAGAAGGCCTCGTCCAGCGTCGAGGGATACTGGCGGAACATCTTCTCGTCTTCGCCGCCGAACGTGCTGTCGCGCATCGTGACGTACCAGGCGCGCTTCGCCGGGCTGATGTCCCGCTTCAACGTCGCCTCAAGCCGGTAGAAGTAGGCTTGATCCTTCGGCGATATCACCACAAGCGCCGGGTCGAGCTCATACTCGGGCGCGTCCCACCACGATGCGAAATGCAGCTTGTAGTCCAGCTTGGTCAGCTGCCGGGCGGTCTGCTGGTGCTTCTCCGCCACGCGCACCATGTTCGAGAAGTGCCCATATGGCGTTTCGACGGTGGATTCGATGACGATGACGCCGCTGCTATCGACCGAAGGCAGTGAGCCTTCCATGATCTCGTCGGCGTGGACCGGGTCTTTCTCGCAGATCTTCCCGTATTCCGAGACGTGCAGATACTGCAGCGTCGTGCCGCGCGTGCTGGTCGACACCAGCATCGAGGAGCCGTGCTCCATCACGAGCTCGTGCTTGGTGTTGAACTTCAGCGGCGCCACAACCTCACGGACGTAGACGGGGAGGCGGTTCCAGGCGAACTTGATCTTCTTCTCAAAGATCTGCAGCGCGGTGGTCTCGTCCTGGGCGATGACGGCGCAGGCGGTGTTGGGGACGAAGATGGCGGCATCGAGCATCATGATCTGCACGGCCGTCGAGAAGCCGCGCTGCCGAGCCTTGGGCACCACGTTGCGGTACCACATTTCCTTGTAGAACTTCTCCTGCTCGGGCCACGGCCGGAACAGGACGGGCTTACCCTCCTTGTCCGACACCCAATACAGGTTGCGGATGCGCCAGTAGGGGTCTTTCAGCGCAAGCTGAAATTCCCTTAGCGTCATCAATTTCATGGGTTTGTAGGCAGTCGACATGCGATGCTCGCTGGGTGATCGGGGCGAGCGATTCCAGATTAGTGAACGTTACCACCCCCAGCGCCACCGGGCCGGATCGAGTTTCCGTACACCTCCTGCAAAAACTGGTTGGGGCCATCGTCCTCGGCCTTCTTCACCAGCGCCTTGGCAAACGCGCCAATGTTGGTGTGTTTGCCGATCGCCATCAGCTTCTGGTGACGATCGGCCGGCTTGATCTTGGTCGTTGTGCCGATGCTCTTAGGGCCGTTCTCGTCGGCGCCGAACAGCGTGGTGATCTCCAGCTGGGCCATCAGCCCTTGCCGCCAGACCAGCGGCCAATCGCTCATCGGCCGGATCGTGTTCGTCTTCTCGTCGAAGCATTCCAGGATATCGGCGTCGGCTTCCTCACGGAGGCGCTTGAGCAACCAGGTGGCATCCGTCTCGATCGACTTCGCACGCTTCTCCATCGCCTCGGCAATGGCTGCCTGCACGTCAACATTTGTCAACAAACGGTGGCCAGCCTGTCGCGCACCATTTTCGCTGAAACCCGCACGTTTTGCTGCGTTTCCAGCGTTCAGATCCTTCAGGAACTCGAGCACAAAAAGCTCCGTTCGCGGCGTCATTTTTGTTGACACGCTTTTCACGGGTTTCTTGCGGTCCCGAACCTTCGGTTTCTTGGCCTTCTTGACCACCTAGTGTGACCTTCCCTGACTTGGTGATGACCAGCCCGGCCAGCTGGCTTCCAGCTTGGCGGCGACGAGCATGTACTCGCGAAAGACCGCCCCATCCTCATCAAGGCCGTTGAACTCCGCTTCACGGAGCAGGAGGAACACGTCCCGCATGAAAGCGGGGAAGTCGAGCATCTCCACGAGCCATGCATCGACCTTGGAGGTGAGCTCCAGCCGAAACGTGTCCATGTCGAGATACCTGAGAGCAGTCACTTGTTCAGCCTCGGATAGCCCGGATGCGTCCACTCGGCGGCGGTGTGTGCCTCGATGGCGAGCTCCTCGTCGTACTTGCGGCCGCCGGCGGCGGCTGCGAGCAGATACTGCTGCGCATACTGGCGCCGACGCCACGCGAGATCCGCATCCGCGTCTGTGTCGCCGAACGAGAAGATCCTTCGCAACAGATCCCTGACGCTCATCGTGCAGCCCTCATGTCCAAAGCCGATCGGCCGGTGACGGGATCGCCCATCAGCCGGCCGGTGAGATCCCGCATGTCGCGGCCGCGGCGAATGCGCAGGTGCCATTCATCGTCGGTGGCGCGCCTGAGCGGCACCAGGATGGCGATGTGCGCTGCAGGACGAGCAAGCATGGCCGCGCGGAACGACTGCCGGCGCCGGCGCTCTGCCTCGCGGCGGCGCCTCACGTGCTCAAAGGCGTACTCCGAGCGTGTCTTGCCCCACAGCACGTCGCTATCGGCATGGCGGGTGCTCACGGCTTCTGCGCCTCACCTGGGAGGCCATAGGCCGCCGTCTTGTTCGGTCCACCAGGCGTGATCACCAGCACGCGCTGCGCGTCGACCAGCGCGGCCATGGCGCGGCTCGCCGTCTCGACGGACACGTTGCAGCGCTCGCCGAGCTCACGGAGCGATATCTCGACAGAGAGGCCCGTGGGGCTGTCTGCCACCAGCGAGGCGATCTCTGCCACCATTGCGGCGCGAACCTTCTCGCTGACGTGCTTGCGCTCGCCGCCACGGGTATCTGTGACGGGTTCTGGCTCGGGCTCCGCGTACAGCGAGGCGAAATGCTGCTGCACGAATGTCGTGGGCGTCTGGCCGGCCGCCTTTGCCGCCTTCTCGATCTTGCGATTTTGGTCGCGGGTGCACTTCACCGTGAACCGGTAATGCAGCGCGGCCTGTTCGGCTTCGAACCGTCCCATCAGACCATGCCCAGCGCGGCCATGTAGAGATCGAGGATCGCATCCTCCTCCTGCCGCTCGGCCTGGTCCTTCTTGCGGAGGCGCAGGATGGTGCGAATGGCCTTGGTGTCGAAGCCCGTGCCCTTCGCCTCGGCGAAAACTTCCTTGATGTCCTCGGCGATGGTCTTCTTTTCCTCGTCCAAGCGCTCGATACGCTCGATGAGGGCGCGCAGCTGGCCGGCGGCGACGGTCTGTGATGTCTCGGAGCCGGTTTCGGCCATGGTGAACATTTCCTCGTTGCCGCGCTCGGCCATGGGTACGCCACGGCCTTCGAGCTTTCGTTTGACTGCTAGGCTTGCGACAGCAGCGGCGGCGCCGGCGGCCATGTCGTCGTATTTCACGCCGTCGATGACGCTGACGAAACCTTCGATGGTTGGCTTCTTGGCCATGGCGTTCATCCGATCTGCATCGATAGCTGGTGCTCATGCCCGGGCGGCCAGCGGGTTTTCACGACCATGCGGCCGATGCGGGCGAAATACTGCGTGCCCTTGGCGCCGTGGGTCCGGTGATACTCGGCCATCCAGATCGACCATTCGTCATTGGTGGGCAGGATGACGAAATCCCCGTCGAGATCGACCGTCGGCGCCCCGTCGAACTCTCGGAACGCTTTGGCCTTGAGGTACGGGATCATGGTAAAACCCAGCTTTCGCCGCCTCTGGACGCGGAGGAACACCGACACGTGGTCGATGGCGAGTTGCTGGTCGGCGGGGGGACAGCTTGTCGAACAGCCTGGCGGCGTACTCGACGTTGTTTGGTAGGTGCGCCGGCGGCCAGAGCGCTTTCAATTCACCAAATCGAGATCCTTCCGTTCCCCCTGCTGGGGGTAGGGGGAGGTTTTGGGTATTTGGTTTCTTTTAGTTCTTAGTACTCCATCCGGCTTTCCAGCATCCGGCTTCCCAGCATCCGGGTTTTCAGGAAGTGGCTTTCCTACTTCCGTGTTTTCAGTAAGTGGGTTATCCACTTCCGGCTTTTCAGGAAGTAGGAATTCGGAGGGCACCGCGCGATCGTAGACGACATACTGGTGCTCGGTGATGTGATTGAACGCATTGCGCTTTTGCACCAACTCGATGTAGCCGGTCTCGCGCAACTCCTTGAGCAGCCTGTAAGCCTTGTCGCGGCCAATCCCGCCAGATTGCATGATGTCGCTAACCTCTACGCGCCAATCGTTCGGCTTGGCCAGCAAGTAGCACAGCAATCCGCGCGCCTCGAAAGACAGGCGATAGTCTTCGGCAACTGCATTGGGGATGATGGCGAACTTGTCGGCACGCTTGCGGGTTACGATGGTCATTCTTTGAAGCCTCGGACCATGCGTCGATGAATTCTCGCGTTCTCGCGGCGTTCTTCCTTCCTCGTCATGATCTTCATTCCGAGAGTGGAGCGCCTGGAGCGCGGGCTGATGGTGACGATCACGCCGTTGGCCATCTGGACGGTGATGCAGCCCACGCTGAATGACCGCGCCTTGAAAGCGATGGCTGTGAGCACGGCCGGCGTGAGGATCTGTCGCCTCACCGCGTTCAAGTTGGTGCCCGCCGCTTCGCAATGGGCGATGGCGGTGCGGACGCTTTCCCACTTGCTGCCTGGAGGCGTGCGGGTAGGGTCGAGTGTAACCTCGACGCCAAGGATGCGCTGCACGTATCGAGTGACCGCGTGGTAGCTGACATGGTGAAGGTCGGCGTCGTGGGCCGGGCCGGTCCCGATCCCGTCAACATTGCCTTCCCCAGCCATGGTGTATCCCCCGATTCAGCGTCTATGACTTTGGCTGCATGCCCCACAGCGCGGGCGGGGGGGCAACGCAGTGAACCTGACGGAGCGCATCCGACATCACGACGTGCAGACGCGAAGGAAAGGAACCGCGGGCTTTCCAGTTGTGGACGGCCTGCAGCGTGCGAACGCCGGTGATCTCTCGCACCTTGCCGGTGCCGCCCAGGAGGACGATGACCTCTTTGGCGGTTGTGACTTCGATTGGCTGCAAGGTGTTTGGCCTTCAGGTTGTCGGGCACGGGGGTGCCGCAAACAGAATGAGCGGCACGTTAATCAACGAATCATTTAAAATCAATGGACACGAATTGTTTATGGCTTTCAACCCCAATGTGTAACATATTGTTTAAATGACATGGGACCTGGAACCAGACACCAGCAAGACAGCGATCGCGGCGCGATTGGTCGCGGTCCGTGTTGCGCGCGGCTGGACCGCCGGCGGCATGGCAACGGCGTTGCAGCTGTCTCCCCAGCGCTGGCACAACTATGAGCAGGGAAATACGATGGTTCCGCCAGAAGTGCTCGCGCGCCTCTGGCAGCTGACCGGCGTGACGTCGGATTTCGTTCTGTTTGGACGGACAGACGCGCTGCCGGCCGACCTTGCCGCGCTTTTGCGGCCGGCCCTTGCCGGCGCCAAGGCTCGCGCTAAGCGGGCGTAGAGCTTCTTCGCTTTTTCGAGAACACCGTGGCCGCCCCCCTGTGCGGCCACGCTGCGTTGATGGGTTTGGTGCTGCCTAGACCACCTTGAGCTTGCGGCTGGCCGACTGGATAGCCTCTGGCTCTGCGAGAGGCTCTACGAGAAACTCCTCAAGGAAGACCCCCATCAACTTGAGGACTACCCTCGCGTCGTCGATGTCCGGCGGCAGCATGGAGGCGATCTGCATCGCCTGCCTGCGAAGTGATGCGCCGTGCGCCCGCCTAGTCTCTTCCTTGGTCATGCCGAATCCCTATCGCCGAACGCTTTGTCGTCCATGCTCTGTTTGCATCACTGTTCCCCTTGTATCAATGAATTGTTTAAAACGTTGTTGCTTTTTAAACATTCCATTGATATTTCGAAAGGGCCGGCGGATTGGTTCTTGCGTACCGTCGGGCACAGCCTCGGTGGGATACAAAGCATGGCGCAGCCTCATCACAAAGACTTTTGTAGAGGTTCCACGACTAGTGAACACATTTCCGTGATCGCGGCTCTGTCACTGTTCCCGACATGGTTAATTCAAGTGCCGCCGACTGGACCAACTGGCGATATAGTTACAGACCAGCAGTTGGCCGACGATTTCCGGCTTCTGCATTCTTTGGTTGGAAACGATGCTAGGTTGCATTGGATCGATGCTGAGTTGTGGTCGAACAGCGACTGTGCTTCGCCTGAGAAGCCTGTAGATCTCCGTCGCGCGGTGCTCCTGTCGTGGGGCCGCGACATCTTCCAACATCACCTGACAACAGGGGAGCTCTGAAACATGGGCGCCGATTTGTTGTCGGAACTGGTCACCGCCCTGAAATCCCTTCGCCGTGTCGCGGTGTGGGACGAAGACACCGATCGCGGTGAGTTTGACGCCGCCTTGGCGCAAGCCGACGCGGCAATCGCCAAGCTGGAACGCGCTCAAGCCTTCCAGAACGAATAGTCGGCGATCCCCCCATCGCCGGCTACATGCCGGCGGAGCGTCCGCTTCCCCCAGGCCCCACGCTCCGCCGGTCCATTTTCACAACCGAGAGGAAACTGCCCATGACGCCTGAACAAGTCGATCTGATCTCCCGCACGACAAGCATCGTCGTCGCTGCCATCGAGCGCAGCCTCATACAGCGCGATAGCATCGCGCCATTCATCAAGGAGGTGTTCGACGCTCTGTCGAATGTCACTTCGGAGCCGCAGATGGCCGCGCCGGCAGCGGCACTGGTCCCAGCCGTTCACCCAAAGAAATCCGTGCATGATGACTTCATCATCTGCCTGGAGGACGGCTTGAAGTTCAAGTCGCTCAAGCGGCACCTGCGCACGACGTTCAAGCTGACGCCTGACGAATACCGTGCGAGATGGTCGCTCGGTGCCGACTATCCCATGGTGGCGCCGGCCTACTCGGCGAGGCGCTCCGAGCTTGCCAAGACGCACGGCCTCGGCCGCAAGACCGTCGGCGCGGCTCGCTGATATGAGCGTACAGCCGGCAGCAGCAGCGCAGCCTGGGCCACGGCCGGCCCAGGTGGAAGAAATCCCGTCGATCGATGCGATCGTTCAGGCCGAGCAAAACTACATCAATGACGACATTCAGCGCCTCTACGCCGAATTCAACCGGAACAAGGACATGCTTGAGCGGAAGCGCGGGCAGCTGAAGCGCTACGAGGAGATCATCGCCGCCCACCGTGCGTTCGAGAAGACCCTCGAAACCAACGTCGCGAAGCTCAAGCAGCTGCTGGTCGCGCGGCAACAGGTGCACTTCGACATGATGCAGGACAGCCTCTAAGCATGGGCAAGCGTTCCGATTTCCCCCGCCGGCCGAACGATGAGTACGAGACGCCTTACAAGGGCGTCTTGCCGCTCATTCCGATGCTGTCGGGGGTTCGGACCTTCGCCGAGCCTTGCGCCGGCCCCGGCCTACTGCTGCGCCATCTGCGGCTGTTCGACCTTCACTGCACCTATGACGGCGATATCCAGCAGGGCAGGGACGCTCTCGACCAGACGGCCGCGAGCATGGGCCACCCCGACGTCATCATCACCAATCCACCTTGGACGCGGGCACTGCTCTACCCGCTGATCCGGCATTTCCAACGCATAGCGCCTACGTGGCTGCTATTCGACGCTGACTGGCAGCACAACGTCCAGGCCACGCCATTCCTCGTGCACTGCTCGCACGTCGTTTCGGTCGGCCGGCTCAAGTGGATCGCCAATTCCAAGCATTCCGGCGGCTACGACAACGCGGCCTGGTACCGCTTCCACATTCAACACACCGACGGGCCAAGGCTCGTTCCCCGCCGGCGGCCACTTCACAACAGGAAAGGCGAAGCCTCATGACGCAATTGATGATCCCGTACAACGAGCTCCGGTTTGGACATGAGGCCGATCCGCCCATCAACGCCCGCAAAACTGGCCGGCTCGATGACATCGAGGACTACGCCGCGTCGATCCTCGCGCATGGTCTGATCCAGGCCCTGAATGTAAAGCAGCAGGACACAACCTGGTTTGTCGAGGACGGCAACAAGCGTCTCGCGGCTATGGGCTTGCTGGTCGAGCGCAATCAGATGCGCCCCGACGATCTGGTCAAATGCGACCCGACGCCAGCTGGGCAGGACAGCGAGGAGCGCTCGATGGTGGCGAACGTCATCCGCGCGGATCTGCACCC
Organism: Mesorhizobium huakuii; assembly: GCF_014189455.1. Taxonomy (NCBI): domain Bacteria; kingdom Pseudomonadati; phylum Pseudomonadota; class Alphaproteobacteria; order Hyphomicrobiales; family Phyllobacteriaceae; genus Mesorhizobium; species Mesorhizobium huakuii. The sequence goes on along the minus strand of NZ_CP050296.1, from coordinate 6,217,737 downwards.
TGCCGACAAGTTTGAGGTGTTCCACAATCTACATGCGCGTGGATCCACGACGAACGATATCGCCCAGCGCTTCAATATGCCGTTCGGTGAAGTCGAAAAGTTCCTCGCCCTCGGTGATCTGTCGCCGGTTCTTCTGGACGCGTGGCGCACACCCGGGGTTTTCAGGGATGATGCGTTCGGCTCCATGAAAGCCTTCACTCTGGCGCCGTCGATCGCGGAGCAAGAGCGCGTCTTTCACATGCTTCACGAGCATGGCAATCTCTACGCGCACCAGATCAGGCAGGCCTTTGGCGCGAGCGAGGCGAACAGGACGGCTGCCAAATGGGTCAAGATGGCTGGGCTTGCCCGGTATGAGGCCGCCGGCGGCGCCGTGCTGAAGGATCTGTTCGGCGGAGCGCACATCATTGCCGACCATGCTCTCGCCGAACAGCTGGCCAACGAATATCTGGCGGAGGAGCTTCAGCTGCTGCTCAAGGTCGGCTGGAGTTGGGCTGAGTTCGCCGATTCCCTACCCGGTAATTGGAGCTACAACTGGAGCAAGCTCACTCCCAGCGGCAAGCCCGACAAGACAGAGGCGAAGCGGATCAAGCAGCTGCAGGCGATCGTCGACAAGCCCGGCGGCACCTATGAGGCCGAGCAGGAAGCCTCGGAGGAGATCGAGCGGATCGAGCAAGCGGCGACGGCACGAGGCTGGACAGCCGATCAGATGGCCAGCGCCGGCGCCGTCATATCTGTCGACCGTGACGGACAGCTTTCCACCACCTATGGGGTTCTCCGCCCGGCCTCGGCTAAGCCAACCAAGACTGCGGTCGGCAAGCCGGCCGAGAAGAAGGCGGCCGTGATTTCCAACGCCATCGCCGCACGGCTGTCCATCACCGCGACGATTGCCACGCGCGCCGCGCTGCTGGAGGAGCCGCGCCTCGGCCTGGTGACGCTGCTCGCGAGCTTCCTGACCAAGCGCTATGCCTACGATAGCGGACAGGTGTGCCCTGTGCGCGTCCAGGCATCTGGCATGGGCCAGCAAGGCGCCAGCGGCACCGAAAGCTTTCCCGACGCTCTCGCTCGGCTCACTGCCATGGATGACGCGGACCTGTTCCGTGTCGGGGCGATGATCGCCGCCCAAGCGCTCGACCTGCAAGTACAGACCGCCGACACGCAGGCGTTCTCGAAAGCCACCAGCGCCTTAGCCGCGGCGATCAATCCCGATCGGATGGCAGAGCACCTGCGGGCCAGCTTCGATGCGGTGGATTATTTCAAGAGCGTGTCGAAGCCCTTCGCAATCGCCGCCATCAAGTCGGCCGTGAACAAGGACCAGGCGAAGAAGGCCGAGAGCATGAAGAAGGGCGATCTCGTCGCGTTCTGTGTCGCGAACGTGCCCGGTACCGGCTGGCTCCCGGCCGAGCTCCGCACCGAAAACTACGCCGGCCCGAAATGAAGATGGCCCATCCGCACCCGGAGGCGCTGGCGCTGGCCGCATGCATGGCTGCAGGGCCGTGCCTGTGCCACGACGACGCCTACCGGGAGCGGCGCCAGCGATGGCACCTGATCGACCGTGGACGGTGCGAGGCGAAGTACCGCCGCGCCGTCCAGCAGATCCTCGATAAGCACTTTCCAGGGCGAGAACCATGAATGCACTGCCCGTTGAGCCGATGATGACCCTCCAAGAAGCGTGCGACACCTTCTTCGGCGGCCGTATCACGCCCGACTCGTTGCGGGCGGAGAAGCGGCGTGGCAAGTTAAACATAGTGAGGGTCGGGAGGGCTGATTGGGTGTCTCCCACTGCTATGAGGGAGCTACTATTGTGCCAAGACCCGCCAAAGGCCCCAGGCTCTGGTTCTCCCCCGCCGAGCAAGTCTACTTCATCCGAGACGGCACGCACTTTGGACGCACAGGCTGCGGCAAAGGCGATCGCCCAGGAGCTGAAAAGAAGCTCGGGGCGTACATCACCGAAAAATTCAGGCCAGCCGTCCGCGAAAGTGATCTCTCTCGCATCCCGGTCGCCGAAGTGCTGACCGCCTATGGCAGGGAACACGCACCGAACACGCGGGGCACCAGCCCGGCGAATGCGGGCTATAATATCGCCTCTTTGGTGTCGTGGCCGGGTTGGACGGTGCTTTCCAACCTTCGTGCAACCACGTGCCGCGAATACGCGAAGTTTCGCCGAAAGCCGGTGATGAAGGGCGAGCGTCTGTTCCCAGGAGCAAAAGACGCCACGATCCGCCGTGAACTGACCACGCTTTCAGCGGCAATCCGCCATTGGCACCGCGAACACGGGCCGTTGTCGTCGATCCCGGCCGTGACCATGCCTGACAAACCCGCTCCGAAAGCCGACTGGCTCGATCGGCAGGCATCCGCCCAGCTGCTCGCCGGCGCGCTTGGCTTCTATCGCTGCCAGTGGTCGGACGTCACCACCCGCAAGGTGCAATCGGCATGGCGCCGTGATCGACAGGCCATCTGCCGTCATGCGGCCCGCTTTATCCTCGTTGGGCTCTACACCGGAACCCGCCATGCAGCCGTCCTCGGCGTCAGGTGGCTACCCAGCATCGATGGTGGCTGGATTGATCTCGATCGCGGTGTCATGCACAGGCGAGGGGAGGGCGTCGGTGAGACGTCCAAGCGGCAGCCACCTGTCAGGCTTGGCCGACGCATCCTTGCCCACCTGCGCCGCTGGAAGCTTCTCGATGATGCCGCGCGCGTTGAGGCGGCGGAGATCTACAATCGTCGCGATCTCGAAAAACGCGATTACCTGCCGCCGGCACCGTTCATCAATGTGGTCGCCTACGAGGGTCGGCCGATCCAGAAGCTGCGTAAGCCTTGGTATGCTGCCCGTGAATTCGCTGCGCTCAAGCGCTCGATCACACCGCATATCCTTCGCCACACTCGCGCGACCTGGATGATGCAGCAGGGCGTGGATCTTTGGGAGGCCGCCGGCGCGCTCGGCATGTCCGTGAAGATCCTGGAGGACACTTACGGACATCACCACCCTGACTTTCAGAAGCGGGCGGCAGAGGTTTGAAACGCTTTGTTTCTGTACGGTTTCTGTACGCGGAGGATATGCGACATGGCTAAGTGCTTGAAAAGATGGTGGGCGATGCAGGGATTGAACCTGCGACCCCACCCGTGTGAAGGGTGTGCTCTCCCGCTGAGCTAATCGCCCGCTCGTTGCCCGAAGGCCAAGCGAGCCGCGATATAAGGGAGGCCGGCCGGTTAAGTCAAGGCGCTGTCTGGCGTTCTTGTAGAGATCGGATTCTGCGCCATTTCGGGGCCGTCCCGACGGAATTTCTCGTCGCTTTCCGTTTAGTGCCCTGCGGCGCTGATCAGGCGCTCCGCCAGATCCACGGTCAGCGCGTCGAAATGCGAGATCACCGCCGAGGGCTCGAACTCGCGCACGTGCCGGTCGGTGTAGCCGAAATCGACGGCCACCACCGGAATGCCGGCGGCCTTGGCGGTGTCGATGTCGGTTTGCGAATCGCCGACCATCAGAGCGCGGTGCGGATCGCCGCCGGCCAGCTTGATGGTCTCGGTCAGGTGACGCGGGTCGGGCTTGCGGAAGGCGAACGTGTCCTGGCCGGCGATCGCCGCGAAATGCCTGGTCAGGCCGAGCGCCTCGATCAGGGCCAGCGAGTTGGCCTCGTATTTGTTGGTGCAGATTGCCAGGAGATAGCCCGCCTTCTCGAAGCGTGCGATCGCTTCGATGACACCGGGGTAGGGGCGGGATTTGCCGGGGATGTTGTCGGTGTAATGATCCAGGAACAGTTTGAGCAGCCGGTCGTGCTCGGCGACATCGAGCGAGCGCTGCTGGGCGGCGTGCGCCCGCTCTATCATCACGCGCCCGCCATGGCCGACGAAGCGCCTGAAGCCCGCCTCGTCGACAGCCGTGAGTTCGCTGGCGGCCAGGCTGTGGTTGAGGCTGTCGAGCAGGTCCGGCGCGGTATCAACCAGCGTTCCGTCGAGGTCGAACACGATGATCGGGCGACTCATGATCCATCCTGCGCAGATTTATGCATCGGCAGGCGATAGCGGCTGCGGCGCGTCAAGGCAAGCAGAGCGGTGGACAGGCGCCCAAGGGCTTTGACCACGGTCAAAGGCTTTGACCCGACCGGCAAAAATGCTAGGAGCCCGAAACACTCAGTTTCATGCATGTCGTTTCCCCAACACCGAGGTCACTTTTGGGCGACATGCATAAGGTTCCCGGGGCAGCAAGCGGCATGGACGCAAGACAGTTGAAGGTCGAGGCCGCGCGGGCCGCCCTTGCCCATGTCACCGATGGCATGCGGCTCGGCATCGGCACCGGCACCACGGCGGAAGAATTCGTGCGGCTGCTTGCCGAAAAGGTCGCCACCGGCATGACCGTCATCGGTGTGCCGACGTCGGAGCGCACCGCGGCACTTTGCCGTGAGCTTGGCGTGCCGCTGTCGACATTGGAGGAAACGCCCGAGCTCGATCTTACAGTCGACGGCGCCGATGAGGTCGACCCGGAACTGACCCTGATCAAGGGCGGCGGCGGCGCGCTGCTGCGCGAGAAGATCGTGGCCGCGGCCTCGCAGCGCATGATCGTCATCGCCGACCGGTCGAAGATGGTCGAGACGCTTGGCCGATTTCCGCTGCCGATCGAAGTCAACCAGTTCGGCCTGCGCGCCACCGAGATCGCGGTGGCGCGGCGGCCGCAAATCTCGGCCTTTCCGGTCCGATTACATTGAGGATGACGGGAGGCCAGGCTTTTGTTACAGACGGCGGCCATT